>CAJOLP010000013.1:16516-40148 GCA_905235465.1 uncultured Lachnospiraceae bacterium
TTTGTCAACACTTATTTTCAAAAAAACTGTGCGGCATGATGTCATACCGCACAGCTGCTATTGTCACACCTTATTTTATTATACGGCAAAAACTTCCGCTGTCCTCACCTTTCCTTAACCTCGCCCTCTGTATCGATGGCTTCCATGTCCTGCTTCATGTCCCGGATGACATTGGTGGCCCGGCTGATCGTCCACAGATAGCTCGCGCCGCTGAAAATAAGCGCAAATCCCGCAACGCGCGTGGCAAAGGCGGCAACACTGTAGGCCTCCCTGATCAGATAGACGCCGAGCACGATGGTCGCTGCCGCGATCAGAAGGGAGACCCACCACTTGCTGTAGTGGTACTTGCTCAGGGTCAGCGCCTCACCGACGTTGATCACGCCGCCGATCACCATGCTGATGCCCAGAACGATGGGGAAAATTCTGGCGAGATTCTCCGGCGTCCGGAAAAAATAGACGCCAATGGCGATCAGGATCGCCCCAAAGATCAGGCGCGAGACTTTCCACCCAAAATAGTGGTCCTTAAAAAAGCGGTAGATCAGATAGACGCCGCCAATGATAAGAAAAACACCGGCGACCTTCCCGGCAACGCTCAGCGTGGGGTCAGGCCAGATCATAAAGATCAAGCCCAGCGCAATGGAACCGATCGCAAAAAAGACGGCCTCGCTTCTGAAACTCTTTAAATAATCCAGCATAGTTCTCCTTTCATGGCACTGCGGCGCTGCTGTAAGACAGCCCGCCGATGCCTTATAACAATTCTTCCAGCACTCCGTAAATATCTTCTCTTCCCGCCTTGGAGACGCCTGAAAAGGGGATCAGCGTGATGTCCGCTTCGCGCCTCACCGTGCAGTTTTCCTCCAGCGTCCGGCGGATCAGTTTCATCTGCCTGGCCACCTGGCTCCTCTTGAGCTTGTCCACCTTTGTGGCGATGACGTAGGGCGTAAAGCCCGCCGCGAGGATCCAGTCAAACATCATGCAGTCGTTGGCCGACGGCTCGTGTCTGGCGTCCACAAGCAAAAATACAGCTTTGAGCTGATCGCTGGTATGCAGATAGTTCTCGATCATCCTGCCCCACTCCTGCCTGGCTTTCATGCCGGCCGTCGCGTATCCGTATCCGGGCAGGTCCACGAGATAAAAACTGTCATTGATATTGTAGTAATTGATGGTCTGCGTCTTGCCCGGCGTGGCGCTTGTCCTCGCGTAAGACTTGCGGTTCATCAGCGCGTTGATCAGCGTCGACTTGCCCACATTGCTCTTGCCGGCAAACGCAAATTCCGGCTTCGTATTGACCGGAAGCCTGCTCGTGGGTCCGCAGACCGTCTCCAGATTTACAGATTTAATGACCATAAAAACTCTCCCGTTTCCGGTCAGTTTGCCTCCATCAGATCGATCGTCTTGATCTGCGGCGAGTCCCGCACCACCAGGGGCGCGGCGGTTCCCAGCACGGAGGCCTTGGTGATGACACACTCGCGGATGCTCTTGTCCGAGGGGATCCTGTACATGACGTCCATCATGACTTTCTCCATAATGGAGCGGAGTCCGCGGGCGCCGGTCTTGCGCTCGATGGCAAGATCCGCGATCGCCTCCAGCGCGTCGTCCTCAAACGTCAGCTTCACGTTGTCGTAGGCGAAAAGCTTTCGGTACTGCTTGATCAGCGCGTTTTTGGGCTCCTTCAAAATGCGGATCAGGGCCTCCCTGTCCAGCTCATTGAGCGTGGTCACCACGGGAACGCGGCCGATGAACTCGGGAATGAGACCGAATTTGACCAGATCCTGCGGAAGGACCTCGCGGAGCGTCGCGTCCATCTTCTTGGTATCGCGGGACTCCACCGTGGCGTTAAAGCCCATGGAGCGCTTGTCCATTCTGGCGTTGATGATCTTTTCCAGTCCGTCAAAGGCGCCGCCGACGATGAACAGAATATTGTTCGTGTTGATCTGGATCAGTTCCTGCTGGGGATGCTTGCGGCCGCCCTGCGGCGGGACCGAAGCGACCGTTCCCTCAATGATCTTGAGGAGGGCCTGCTGCACACCTTCGCCGGAGACGTCTCTGGTAATGGAGACGTTCTCGCCCTTCTTGGAGATCTTGTCGATCTCGTCGATATAGATGATGCCCAGCTCCGCGCGCTCGATATTGTAGTCCGCGGCCTGGATGAGCTTGAGCAGGATATTCTCCACGTCCTCGCCCACGTACCCGGCTTCCGTCAGGGTCGTGGCGTCCGCGATGGCAAAGGGCACATTGATGATCTTGGCCAGCGTCTGGGCCAGATACGTCTTGCCCGAACCCGTAGGGCCCAGCATCAGGATATTGCTCTTTTGCAGCTCCACGTCATCTTCATCCTGCGCGGATGCCTTGGTCACGCGCTTGTAGTGGTTGTAAACGGACACTGCCAGCGTCTTCTTTGCCTCTTCCTGCCCGATCACATATTCGTCGAGGAAATTCTTGATCTGTTCAGGCGTCAGGAGCTTGATGGACTGGGCCGCCCCCTGGGGAACGGCGTACTCCTCCTCCATGGATTCCTCGATGATATCCGAACAGATCGCAACGCACTCGTCGCAGATATAAATGCCTTCCGGACCGGCAATCAGTCTTTCGACCTGATTTTCCGTCCTTCCGCAAAATGAGCACCTGCGCGGCTGCATTCTCTTATTATCCGCCATAGTTCTCCATTACCTCAATTCGTTACTCTTCGGTGATTTCCTTGCGTGTCGTATAGATCCTGTCGATGAGGCCGTATTCCAGCGCCTGCTCCGGAGTCATCCAGTTGTCGCGGTCCGTGTCCTTGACGATCGTCTCATAGGTCTGCCCTGTATTCTGGGCGAGAATGCGGTTCA
The DNA here is from genome assembly GCA_905235465.1 of uncultured Lachnospiraceae bacterium. GTDB lineage: Bacteria > Bacillota > Clostridia > Lachnospirales > Lachnospiraceae > CAG-791. Next base: position 19,348 of record CAJOLP010000013.1, read on the forward strand.
TCCTCTCCTTGATCGCGGCCATGTGCGCCGCCTGGATCGCGATGTCGGACGCCTGTCCTTCCGTGCCGCCCAGAGGCTGATGGATCAGGATCTCCGAGTGAGGAAGGGAAAAGCGCTTGCCCTTCGTGCCGCCCGCCAGAAGGAATGATCCCATGCTGGCTGCAAGCCCCACGCAGATCGTGGACACATCGCACTTGACAAACTGCATGGTGTCATAGATGGCCATGCCCGCCGATACGGAGCCGCCGGGGCTGTTGATATAAAACTGAATATCCTTGTCGGGATCTTCGGATTCCAAAAACAGCATCTGCGCAACGATCAGCTCCGCGGAAGCGTCCGTCACCTGATCCCCGAGGAAGATGATCCTCTCCTTGAGAAGTCTTGAAAAAATATCGTAGGAACGCTCTCCCGTTCCTGTCTGCTCTACCACATAGGGAATGAAATTTGCCATAATCACCTCATTAAAATCTTACTTTCCGTTGAGAGCGAAGAACGGCAGGATCACTTCGAACCCTGCCGACCCCGATCTTCACTTACATCAACTATATACCGACAATCTGTCCTTACTTCGCGCTTTTCTTCGCGTCTTTCTTCTTCTCGACCTCGACGGCTTTGTCCGTGACAAAGGAAAGTGCCTTCTGCACGGCGATATCTTCCATCATTTTGATCTTATCCTTATCCTGGAAGAAATTCTTAATGGAGTCGACTTCCATGCCGTAAGCCTGTGCCAGCTTCTTGATCTCCTCTTCAAAATCCTCGTCCGTCGCGACGATATTCTCATCCTTCACGATCTGTTCCAGCACGAGACGGGTCTTGATGTTCTTGATCGCCTGGTCCCTCACGGACGCGAGCATGGACTCCTTGTTGGATCCCGTGTACATGTAGTACTGATCCATGGTCAGGCCCTGGGACTGCATCTGCTGCGCGAACTGATCCACGATCTGCTCCTGCTGCGTCGCGATCATGGGCTCGGGAATATCGATGGCCGCGTCCGCGATGATCGCGTCAATGACCGCGTTCTCCTTGTCGGTCCTGACCTCATTTTCCTTTTTGACTTCCAGATTCTTGCGGATGTCCTCGCGGTACTCCTTAAGTGTTGAGAACTCGGAGACGTCATCGGCGAACTCATCATTGACCTCGGGGAGGACCTTCTCGGAGATCGAATTCACCTTGCAGACAAATACGGCTTCCTTGCCGGCCAGATCAGGTGCCTGATACTCTTCGGGGAATGTGACCTTGACATCCTTGGTCTCACCGATCTTCATCCCCACAAGCTGCTCCTCGAAGCCGGGGATGAACGAACCGGAGCCGACTGTCAGCGGATAATCCTCTGCCTTGCCGCCCTCGAAGGGAACGCCGTCCACAGATCCCTCAAAGTCGAGTTTGATATTGTCGCCGTCCTTCACGGGTCTGTCTGTGACCTCACTGTAGGTCGCGTTCTTTTCCCGCTCTCTCTCGATCTCGGCGTCCACTTCCTCATCCGTCACGGTGATGTCGGCCTTGGGCACCTCGATGCCCTTGTACTTGCCAAGACTTACCGGGGGCTTTACCGCCACAAGCGCCGTATAGATCAGATCCTTGCCGTTCTCGGCCTGCACCAGGTCGATCTCGGGTGTGGAAGAAATATCGTCCGCGATCTCACAGCCCTTTGCCGCTTCAGGGTAGGTGCTGTTGATAAGATTGTTGATCGCGTCCTCAAGGAAGATCCCCTCGCCGTACATCTGCTCGAGGATCGCGCGGGGCGTCTTGCCCTTGCGGAATCCCGGCACATTGAGTCTGCCTCTGTCCCTTCTGTAAATCTTATCGATCTCTTTATCAAAGTCCGCGGCGCTGACCTCGATGGTCAGTTTCGCCATATTGTTATCAAGTTTCTCAACACTGACATTCATGATTGTTACTGTCCTCCTGTTAAATTACACAATTACAGTGCATTATATCATAACAGACCTTAAAAATCCATTATTTATCTTAATCTCTGCCGTATGTCCGCGCGAGCAGACGCATGCTTTGCACCAGTTCGCCGGAGATCTCCCCTTTCCGAAGGCGCCACTTCCAGTTGCCGCCCACCGTGGACGGTGTGTTGATCCTCGCCTCGGAATCCAGATTCAGATAATCCTGTATGGGAATGATCACCGTATTGGCCACGCTCATCATCGCGGACCGGATCAGCCCCCACACGACGCCTATCTCGTGGTCCGCGCCCACATACCGCATCACGTATTCCTGCCGGTCCTTTCCGAGCTTTGAAAACCATCCGCGGGTCGTATCGTTGTCGTGGGTCCCCGTATAGACCACGCAGTTACGTCTGTAGTTGTGCGGCAGATAGGGCTGGGAAGCGTCCTCATCAAACGCGAACTGCAGCACCTTCATGCCGGGGAATCCGGTACTGTACAGAAGTTCGTGGACGGCGACCGTCAAAAGCCCCAGATCCTCCGCGACGATGACTTTATCGCCGAACACGTCGGCAACCGCTTGAAAGAAATCCTCGCCCGGACCCTTGCACCACTTGCCGTTGACCGCCGTATCACAGCCGACGGGCACGACCCAGTAGGACTCAAAGCCGCGGAAGTGATCGATCCGCACCAGATCATACAGCTCGTACGCCCGTGCGAGCCGGCGGATCCACCAGGAATATTCCGTCTCCCTGTGGCGGTCCCACCGATAGATCGGATTTCCCCAGAGCTGACCCGTACTGGAGAAAGCATCCGGCGGAACGCCCGAAACGAGGACGGGGAACCCCTCGGAGTCCAGTTCGAACAGTTCGGGATTGCTCCAGGTATCCGCGCTGTCCAGCGCGACGTAGATCGGCAGGTCCCCGAAGATCATGACGCCCTTTTCGTGGGCGTACGCCCGCAGCGCGTCCCACTGTGTGCAGAACAAATACTGCAGGAAGGCATAATACCGGATGTCCTCGGCCAGCTTCTGCTCATATTCCGCGATGGCTTCCGGTTTCCTTGTCCGGATCGGCTCATCCCATTCCGTATACGCCTTTCCGTGAAAATACTCCTTGACGGCGCTGTAAAGCGTATAGTCCCTGAGCCAGTACTCCTTCTCTTCACAGAACGCGTCAAACCGGCTGGCGGCTTCCTTCCCGGCTTCGCCCATCCAGCGCTCCCCGGGATGAAGGCAATACGGACTGTTCTCATAGGCGCTCCTAAGGAGCGGCATGCGGTTCTCATAGATCTTCCCGTAATCCACATATTCGGGATCCGGGCCCATATCGCTCCCCTCCACCTGTTCGCGGGTCAAAAACCCCGCTTCGATCAGTTTTTCCAGATCGATCAGATACGGATTCCCCGCGAAAGTAGAGAACGACTGATACGGCGAATCCCCGTATCCCGTGGGTCCCAGCGGCAGGATCTGCCAGTAAGTCTGCCCGGCCGCCTGCAAAAAATCAACGAATTCATAAGCTTCTTTCGAGAGACATCCGATCCCGTGGGGGGACGGAAGACTCGTGATGGGCATTAGAACTCCGCACTTTCTCATCATAGACCATGAACCTCGCAGCTGCTGTTAATAGCTCCACTTCATCTTCTTGACGATATTGACAAATTCCCCGTTTGTCCTGGTTCTGGCAAAGAGATCCAGGACCTGATTGACCGCCTCCTCTGACTTGATGCCGTTGAAGGCGCGGCGGATCAAATTGATGGCATCCAGTTCGTCCGGCGTCAGGAGCAGATCGTCCCTCCGCGTGCTGGAGCGCTGCATGTCGATGGCCGGGAAGATCCTTCTCTCGGAGAGCTTCCTGTCCAGCACCATTTCCATATTGCCGGTGCCCTTGAATTCCTCGTAGACCACCTCATCCATCTTGCTGCCGGTCTCGATCAGCGCGGTGGCCAGGATCGTGAGGCTCCCGCCCTCGCGCATGTTGCGGGCAGCGCCGAAAAAGCGCTTGGGCATGTGGAGCGCGGCCGGATCCAGACCGCCGGAAAGAGTGCGGCCGCTGGAGGGCTCCGTCAGGTTGTACGCTCTCGTCAGCCTCGTGATGCTGTCCAGCAGGATCATGACGTCCTTCTTGTGCTCCACCAGTCGCTTCGCGCGCTCGATCACCATTTCCGAGACTCGCTTGTGGTGCTCGGGCAGCTCGTCAAAGGTCGAATAGATGACCTCCACATTGGGCCCCTCGATGGCCTCCTTGATGTCTGTCACTTCCTCGGGCCGCTCATCGATCAGCAAAATGATCAGATGGATCTCCGGGTTATTGGCCTTAACGGACTTCGCCACTTCCTTGACCAGCGTCGTCTTGCCCGCTTTGGGCGGGGAGACGATCATGCCTCTCTGTCCTTTTCCCACAGGGCACATCAGATCCATGACGCGCATGGAGATGCTCGCGCCGGGCTTTTCAAGGCGGATCCTCTCGTCGGGGAAGATCGGCGTCATATCCTCAAAATTGTAGCGGTGATTGGCCTCTTCCGGCCGCATCCCGTTCACGGATTTGACAAACAAAAGCGCGCCGAATTTCTCGCTCTGCGTCTTGACGCGGATGTTGCCGCGGATGATATCCCCCGTCTTTAGATTAAAGCGGCGGATCTGACTGGGCGCGACATAAATATCATTATCGCCCGGCAGGTAATTCGCGCTGCGGATAAAGCCGTAGCCGTCCGGCATGACTTCCAGAATACCGTTTGCGATCTGTCCGCTGTCCAGTTCGCTTGCGAATTCGTTTTTATGGACGATCGGCGCGTCCGGCTTTCTGAGCTCGGATCTGGGGATCCTGCCGCTGTTCTGCGCCGCCAGCTGCTGCGCGTCCTCCTCGTCCTTTTTCATCAGCGCGTCGATCAGCTCCGCCTTTTTGAGCGTCGAAATGCCCTTCATGCCTCTGTTTTTGGCTATTTCGCGCAGATTCTGCAGGGCCAGTGATTCGTACCTTTCTCTTGTCATATTTCTCCTTTATTTAAAGATATATACGCGGGCCGCAAAGGCAGACCGCATAGATCCAATGGATATCAATGCTCACGCAAACGCTATGTTCTTTTATGTATGTTCGCACTTAACAGATAGGGGGTTCTTGCAGGAATAACTGCAGGATGAGAGGAGGGCGGCTGCCTTCCGTATACCAAAGCTATAAGCGGACCGCTTAAAGTCCAAAGCCATTTTATAGCACTCAAATCAATTTTTCAATGACAGAAGCGTAAATATCTTCACTTTTTTGAGGCCAGTTGCGGCAGATCTCTTCCGCCGTCTCCCTGTCGGGCACGCGGATGGAAAGGCGCATGAGGGTGCCCGCCCCCTCTGTGACCGACAGCTGCGCCTCATACATTCCCTCCTCGGTGGGCCTTATCTGCGCGTGCATGGACGCGTCGTTTTTAAGAGACATCCGGTTGCGCTTCATAAAGGCGTCCGCCTCCCGCATCATGTCGCTGCTTAGCTCCCCGCGGAAAAGGGCGAGGGAGCTCACGCCCTCCTGAGTGATATGGAGGTAGCACCGGTCCGACTCCATGCGGGAGCGCACAAGGCCGCTCTCCTCGATCTGCGCGTAGGTGTGGTTGAGGGAGAGGAAATTCACATAGCCTTCTTCCAGCAAAAAGGAGGAGATACGATCCATCGCCATATCTCCGCCGTTTTTGTCCATATACAGTATGATCAGCTTATAGACTGCCAGGGGTGATTCCATGGCGCTTCCTCCCGGAGTGGATCTCACACTCTCCAGACTTCTCTGTTATAGCGTTCGGCCGCTTCCGCCGAAGAATAATGATGTGACAGCGCGATATTGATCAGCATCTTTTTGGCCCAGGCATTGTGATCCTCCATATCCCGGAGCATCTGATCCTTGGCCTCGATGTATGACCGCTCGTCCACATACATGTAAATATTGTCATTTCCGGTCAGCTCCCGGATCTCTTCCGCGCAGCTCCCGCTCTTTCCCAGGGTCACCGCGCCGTTGAGCATGAATTTGATCTTGGTCGTGCCGGTGGATGTCTCCTCCGGTTTCCTCGTGATCTCGGCAATGTCCGCGGCCGGGATCAGATTCTGCGCGTATGTGATGTCATAGCCGGTCAGCAGCACGACTCTCATATGGGCAGACAGTCTGGGGTCGCTGTTTACGCTTTCCTGCAGCTCCCGCAGTCTCCCCGCGACCTTGGCCGCATACCGGTCATTGGGCCTGGGGCTGCCGCTGAAGATGAAGTTGACGGGCCTTGCCGGCACTCTCCCCGCCAGGATCCTGCAGATCCACCGCTCGATATACGCGATGGCGTGCGCGTGTCCCGCGTGTTCATCGATGGGCCCGGACAGGACGTCATTGACACCGTTTTGGATCAGGCGGACGCCTTCTTTGGCATACACATAGGCGGCGAGATTTTTGCGCGCCGGCTCTTTGGTCTCATAGAGCTTGCGCATAGCCTCCTCATCCTCAGCATAGGGAAGAAGTTCCTCCATGACGGAAGGATGCAGGCAGTAGTCCTCGCCGATCCGCTCGCCGATCCATTCGGTGAGGGCGCGGTTGCAGGTCCCCATCCAGCGGTTAAAGGAAACGCCGTTTCCCCGAAGGGCAAAGCGCCCCGGATAGGCCTCCGCGAAGGGCTCCAGACGCCCCTCGGACAGGATCCTCTCCTGCGTCTTCGTCACATAACTGATGGAGGAGGTAAAGTGAAGGCAGATGCGCTCCATATGCACGCCGCCGTGCCGGTCGATGATCTGCAGGCCGTAATCTCCGTCGCCGTAGTTGGTCCGCACCATCCTGTCCAGCCGGCGGATGATCTCCATGACTCTGGGGATCGCGGCGTCCAGCATCTCGGAGGGCCAGATCTGCCTCTCCTGGGCGGGGGATTCATAGAGCGTGTAGTTGCACGCGGAAATAACAACGCCCACCGCGGCCATGAAATGCATCGCCTTGTCCGTGACAAGGATCCGGATGAGCTCCGGGATGATCAGGGCCGTATTGGCCCCGCAGACCTGGATCGTCGCGTGGTCATCAAACGCCCTCAGGTCATATTTGCGCGTCTTCATCTCGCGCAGAATGATCTGCGCGGAATTGGCGGCGAGAAAATACTGATGGAGGAGCCTCTTAAGTTCGCTCTCGCCGTATTTGTCGGCGATGCTGTTCAGTTCACTCCCCTTGCGGCCCTGTATCACGGAGAACACCTCGTCCTCCAGCTTAAAAAGACGGATCTTGTTGATGCCGCCCTGAAATCCCACGACCCTGAGTTCCTGCGTCTCAAACCGGAACTTGATGCCGGCGATCTGTATTACAAATGAAATATTCGTCTGGCGGTCCCAGGAAGCCTCCTCGACACTCCCGCTGTCACCAAGGCCCGGTATTCCCTCGTTCCCGTCCCCGGCTCCGTGACGGATCGCGAAGGCCTCCACGGGATAGCCAAGGGACGTCGCGGCGTCCATCAAAGACGCGGCGGCGATGCCCGGGGACTCCGCGCCGTAGATGAGTTCGCGCTCGGTCTCCTCCAGCGCGGACAGCTTGTGGCCATAGCGGATCAGAAGGTCCTGCATTCTCCTGTAGATGCCCAGATTGTTCAGATTCTGCCCGAGAAGTTTGCCCGGCTGGAAATCCGTGGAGATGTAATAGACCTTCTTCTCCCCGCTGTTGCGCTCGCAAACCTCCATGATCCGTTTTGTCAGCTCCATGACAACATAGTAGGCCTCCGCGTCGCTGAGCTCTTCCGGCGTCCTGCCGTACTGCTCGCGGGAGATCTCTATGAGCTGAGGCTCCATATTCAGAACCATGACATCATACATCATATTGCTGTGACGCACCCCGGCAACCTCCGTTCTTCGTAAAATCGTGTTATTATATCAAAATTGATAATCACGGTCAATTCATCCTGCGCAGTCCTTTGGGATAGTGATTCTTGATCCGGCCCCGCACAGCCTTTCCCCATCCCAGCGGAAATCCGGCGTCTGTCACCAGACACCACCCTTCGGGATCCTCCGCGCGTGGGCTGTCATCCCCGTCTTCATCCCTGCCATCATCGCTGCCGCCCTGCCGCAGCCTGCATGCCTGCGCCGACAGACTTTCTCCCCGCAGATAGGCGTCCGCCGTCCGGCTCTCACCTTCCGGTTCGTCTGACAGGCTGTCGCTCCCCAGTTCGGCGCTCAGGCGCGCGTCCTGCGGTGAGAGCGCCATCGCCAGCGCGTGGGCGGGCTCAAACCGGTTCTTTTTGACCGTGCCCAGATGAAGTCCTGCCCGCAGCACCTTGCATCCGCCAAGCGCCATGGCGCAGGGCATACTGTACAGTTCACTTCCGAACAGCGTGTAAACGCCCCCGCAGATATCCCTCACTTTGCTGCTCTGCGCGCAAAGCGATTCCTTCACAAATGCTTCCCAGAGCCTTATGGCCTCTTTTTCCGCTCTCTGACCGCCGCGGTCTCCCACTCCTTTTCTGCTGCTGACCGCACTGCCTGCCGCAGAGAGGCGCACGGGCGTGCCCTCTCTCTCAAAGACGGCGACAAAATGCCCCTCTCCCTCCAGCTTGTGCGGCCAGAGCCGGATCGCGCGAAAGACCTGCGCAGATGCGGGCGAGGCGGTCCCGGCCCATGCGGGCACGCCCTGTGAAAATCCCCACGCGCGCATGCGCTCCTCACCGATCCGCGCGGGCAGATCGACCATCGAGAACTCCGGGTGGGCGGCCAAAAACCACGCCGCGTTCCCCTCGTTTTCCTGCGGCGAGAACGTGCAGGTCGAGTACACCAGGCGCCCGCCGGGCGCCACCATAAGCGCTGCCTGCTCCAGGATCTCTTTTTGCCTGGCCGCGCACATCTCAACGTTCTCCGGGCTCCAGTTGGGGATGGCGGCCTCCTCTTTGAGGAACATCCCCTCTCCCGAACAGGGCGCGTCCACGACGACCACGTCAAAATACAGGGGAAACCTCTCCGCCAGTCTCTGCGGCGGCTCATTCGTGACCACAGCGTTCATGATCCCCATGCGCTCTATATTTTGAGAGAGGATCTTCGCCCGCGCCGGATGGATCTCATTGGACACCAACAGCCCTCTCCCCTGCAGAAAGGAGGCGAGATGTGTGCTTTTGCCCCCCGGCGCCGCACACAGGTCCAGGACCCGCTGCCCGGGCAGGACCCCTGCCAGCGACGCGACCGCCATGGCGCTGGGCTCCTGCAGATAATAGACGCCCGCCTCGTGAAGAGCCATTTTTCCCGGGCGCGTTCCGGGATCACAGTAGTACGCGGCGGCAATGTGATCCTCCCGCGTCAGCCCGTCCGCCCATGGAATGGGATCCTGCAGATAGGGCGCCCTTTCCGCGAAGGCTTCCCAGCCATCTCTGAGCGTATTGATCCTAAGGCCCGCTCTGCGCGGCCGCTCATAGGACTGAACAAACGCACTGTATTCCCCGCCCGGCATTTCCTTCATGCGGTCCGAAAATGCGGCGGGCAGCGTCAGCATTGGCTGTTCCCCTTCGCGAGCTTCTCAATATCCTTCACTTCTCCATCGTGAAGAGGAATGATCCGCTGATTGGAGCTGCCCCTGTACAGAAGCGTTATATCCTTGAGCTCCTCCACGAACCGGCCGTCCACCAGCACATCGATGCAGTCGAGCATCTCCCGCGTATAGTCTGTGTGTTTGGCGCCGCCTTCGGGCTCCAGATCCTGATCGAGCGTATAGCCCGTGTAACACCAGATGTCCTTGTCCGGGTAAGTCTCCTTCATCCTTTTCAAAAAGCCCGCCAGCACGGTTTGATTTTCCGGCTCAAAGGGCTCCCCGCCCAGGAGCGTAAATCCCCGGATAAAGTGGGGTGCCATCAATTCGATGATATGATCCGCCACCTCGTCCGTAAACGGCTCGCCATAATCGAAGTCCCACGTCTGCGGCTGAAAACACCCCTTGCAGTGATTTCTGCAGCCCGACACAAAAAGGCTGACGCGCACCCCGGGCCCGTCCGCAATATCACATTCCTTGATCGCCGCGTAATTCATAAAATAGTCCTCCCTGCACTCCCATTATAGCAAATTATCAGGGGGGACAGCGCATTTTACGCTGTCCCCCCCTGAGATTCATCTGAAGTTCATCAATATCCCGATCAGTATTCCCAGACCGCACCCCACAAAGACCTGCAGCGGCGTGTGCCCCACAAATTCCTTGAGGGTCTCCTCCGGCGTCAGCTCGTTCTCAAAGGCATCCTGCATGATCATCAGCATATTGTTGAGGACCTTAGCCTGCTTGCCGGTCTCCTGGCGCACGCCCATGGCGTCATGCATGACGATGATCGCCACGAAAAAGGCGACTGCAAAGACCGGGCTGTCCCAGCCCGCCACAAAGCCCGTGGAGACCGCGACGGAAGCGACAGTCGCGGAATGACTGCTGGGCATACCGCCGTCCCCCCTGAGCCTTTCCCACACGAATTCTCCGTTGACGATCCGGTGAATGATGACCTTGAGAACCTGTGAGATCATCCACGCCAAAGCGCCTGTGATCAAGACCCTATTGTAAATAATGAGATCCAATTGATTTTTCACTTCTCCCCCGCAGGACCATCTCTGTGGTCCGTTTACTTTTTGTAATCCGGCTTTCGGTCCCTGAACTCCTCCATGAGTTCCCGGTAATTCCGATAGCGGATCGGGCTGATCTTCCCCTCTTCAGCCGCCGACCGGACAGCGCAGTCCGGCTCTTTCATGTGCGCGCAGGTATTAAATCTGCACTTCCCCTCGTACTCCGAAAACTCCGGATAGTAATAACGCAGCGTATCCTGATCCACATCCATCAGATACAGCGATGTGAATCCGGGCGTATCCACAAGATAAGTGTCTCCGCCGCCCGCCAAAAGCTCCACATGCCTGGTGGTATTTTTGCCGCGCTGTATTTTGCGGCTCAGCTCCCCTGTCTCCATCCCGGCGCCGGGGCAGATCATATTGATGAGCGTCGACTTGCCGACGCCGCTGGGCCCTGTCAGGACCGTCGTCCTGCCCTCGAGCAGGTCTCTGAGCGCCGTCAGGCTCCCGGGATCCCGCGCGCTGGTAAAAAGAACGGTGCAGCCGCAGGCCTCGTAGGTCTCCCTCAGTTCCCGGATCTCCCGGTCGGTGGCCAGGTCCAGTTTGTTAAAACACAGAATGGCCGGCAGCTCTCTTTGCGCAATACTGATCAGAAAGCGGTCAAGCATGTTGTAGCTTGGTGCCGGGTGGGTGATGGCGAACAGCAGAAGGGCCTGATCCACATTGGCGACATTGGGGCGCACCAGTTCATTGCGCCTTGGCATCAGCCGGATCACATTGCCCTCCATGGGATCGCTTACGGTGTCCGTCACTTCGAACTCCACATCGTCGCCCACCAGGGGCTTGACGCCGAGCGCGCGGAACAGCCCTCTCGCCCTGCAGCGATAGACGTTCCCTCCCGCGTACACCTCATAGAATCCGGCAATGCTCTTAATGATCTTTCCTTCCATATTCACCCGATCCAAATACCCGATCTGTTCATCCGAACGCGCCGCCGTCAGTTTTCAGGCGTAAAGTCCAGTTCTCTGGTGACCGTTCTGGATTCCGTGTGCTCCTCCACGCGCTCGATGATCTTGGTCTTGGGTGTCGGTCCGGGCTTTACGCTCTCGCCGCCCTCTGACTCTTCTTCCGCCTCGTCGCCCGGCTCCGCGGGCTCATCGGGCACTTCCTCATCATCCTCGACTTCCACCTCTTCCCGGATCGTCTCCTCAATGACGACATCATATGTCATGGTGAGCGTCCCCGAAGATGAGGCGATACCGGTATAGCTGACCAGATACGGGAACGCGGAGGTCGTCGTATCGAGCAGTGTCTTGCCCGAGTCCGTGACGATCTCAATGTGCACGGCCGTACCCGACTTGTAATCGGGATCCTCGTTGTAAGTGGGTGCGGAAATACCTGCCGAATAGCTGTATGTCTGCTGTCCGGCCACATCAAAGTTGACCGCGGTGCCCTCGTCCAGATATTCCCCGGGCTCAACGTCCTGCGCGATGACCAGTCCGCGGTTGTTCTCGTCCATATCGATCACAGTCCGCACATTGCCCGTGCGAAGTCCCAGCGCGCTGAGCGTGCCGCGGGCCTCCTGCTCCGTCATGCCCAGAAGATTGGGCATCTCAATTTTGCCCGACATATCCGGACCGATGCTGACAACGATCGTCACATAGGAGCCCTCTTCGGCCTGAACGCCGCTGATGGGATCCTGGCTGATGACGACATCCTCCTCAATATCTTCCGAATACTTCTCAGTGACGGTCACATTAAATCCCTTGTCTGTCAAGAGACTTACCGCTTCCAGTCTTTCCATCCCGATGACGTCGGGCACCTCTGTGCCGCTGTTGCCGCAGACGGTGAGCACGACGGTCGTGCCCACGGGGATCGATGACCCTTCCTTCTCGCTGGCGCTCATGACGACGCCGACGCTGAATTTATCCGATTGCTGATAGACGATCTCCGGGATCAGCCCCTGCTTGACCAGCGCGGCGCGCGCTGTGGAGACGTCCTGTCCCACGACGGTAGGCATGATCACCATCTCCGTCGATTCCGCCCCGGTGTTGTCGCGCCCATTCCTTCCCAGGGAATACAGGCCGGAGCGGCCGCCCATAAGAAGCCCTATGATCGCGATAATGATGATGACGGCCAGCACGATAAGGATGGCGGCGAAGCGGTCCATGGACTGCTCACGCTCTTCTTCCTCCTCTTCCTCTTCTTCCACGAGCTCCTCGCTGTACTTGCCCTTGCCGGGCTTTGGCACATTGATGTCCGAATCGTCGTAGCCCACACCCGAACCGGATACAGTCCGAAAGATCTCGTCGTCGATGAGCTGACTGTCGTCCGTCATCTCGTTGATCCTGCGCTTCTCCTCCTCTGTCATCGCCCTGGTGTTGCCCATCTCAGAGGGATCCACGCTCTTTACGAAATCCCCGTCCGGATCGGTGAGGGACCGCTTAAGATCCGCCTGCAGCTCCCCCATGTTCTGGTAGCGCCGGTCAGGGCTCTTCTCGCAGCACTTGAGCACGATATCGCAGACGCTCTTTGGAATGCCGCCCACATACTCCGCGGGGGAAGGCATGGGATCCTTGATATGGCGGATCGCGATGGCCACCGTCGTCTCGCCGTCAAAGGGGACGCAGCCGGTGAGCATCTCAAAGAGGGTCACGCCCAGAGAGTAGACATCGCTCTTTTCATCGCTGTAGCCGCCTCTGGCCTGTTCCGGCGAGGTGTAGTGGACCGACCCCATCACGTTGGATGTGATCGTGTCGCTCGTGGCCGCTTTGGCGATGCCGAAATCCGTGACCTTGACCTTTCCGTCCTTGGAAATAATGATATTCTGCGGTTTGATATCTCTGTGAATGATGTGATTGCGGTGCGCCGCCTCAATGCCCATGGAAACATGGATCGCGATGGTCACGGCCTCCTGATAGGACAGGTGCCCCTTCTTCTCGATGTAATTTTTGAGCGTGATGCCGTCCACCAGCTCCATCACGATATAATAGATCCCCTTCTCCTCGCCGACGTCATAGATGTTGACGATATTGGGGTGCGCCAGTCCCGCGGCCGCCTGGGCCTCCACTCTGAACTTGGAGACAAAATTGGCGTTCTCCGAAAACTCCTGCTTGAGGACCTTGACGGCAACGTACCGGTTCAATGTATGATCCTTGGATTTGTAGACGTCGGCCATGCCGCCGGTGCCTACCTTCTCCAGAATTTCATAGCGATCCGCTATCAGCATTCCGATCTTGATCATATTCTCCCTCCCATCCTGGAAGTCTGAACGAGCACGACGGAAATATTGTCCTTCCCGCCCTCTTCGTTGGCCCGCGCCACAAGCAGATCTGCCTTTTCCTCAAGGGAAAGATCGCGGCGAAGAATATCTTCGATCTCTTTATCTTCCAACATAACAGTCAAGCCGTCCGAGCACAGCAAAACAAGGCTGTTCTCCTTCAGCGTTACTTCAAAAATATCTGTGGACAGACTGTCCTCCGCGCCGATCGCGCGGGTGATCACGTTTCGCTCGGGATGTGTCCGCATCTGGGACCTCTGGAGTGATCCGGCGCGCACCATTGCCTCCACAAGAGAGTGGTCGACCGTGATCTGCCGCAGGTGATCATCCATCACATACAGCCTGCTGTCGCCCACGTTCGCGGCATAAAGCTTGTCCCCGTCGATCGTGCAGCCCACCATCGTCGTGCCCATGCCCTGATATTCCGGCTTGGTCGCGGCCTTTCCCCGAACGGCCGTATTGGCCAGATGATAGGCGTTGTCAAAGAGCCTGGCCGGTTCCCCGTGGGGAGCCTTTTCGATGTGGTTGACGATCGTCTCCACAGCGATCTCAGAGGCCAGTTCTCCCGCCTTATGTCCACCCATGCCGTCCGCCACCAGATAAAGGCACGGAAAATTACCCAGCGGGGCATCGCTGGCAAATATATAATCCTGATTCATGTCCCGTCGCCGACCGACGTCGGTAATGGAATAAGACTGCGGCATTATCAGTTCTCCTATGGGCGCAGTGCCCTGATCTTCTTATCATTCAGAGATATGTCTGTGCCGAAGCTGTCCGCAGGCACTGTCGATATCCCTTCCCAATACTCTCCTAATACTAACATTTACGCCGCGTTTTTCAAGTTTTTTCTGAAACGCGCGCACTCCGTCCTCGTCCGTCCGCTGATAATCCCGTTCCCTGACGGGGTTGACCGGTATCAGATTGATGTGTGCGTGAAGCGGCTTTGCAAGCGCGGCCAGCGCCTGCGCCTGTGCCGCCTGATCATTGACGCCCCGGATCAGGCTGTACTCAAATGTCACCTGCCTGCCCGTCTTCTCATAATAATAGCGGCAGGCCTCCATCAGCTCCGCGATGGAGTACCGGTTGGCGATAGGCATGATCTCCCTTCGCTTTTCATCCGTCGGCGCGTGAAGCGAGAGCGCCAAAGTGACAGACAGTCCCTCCCCCGCGAAATCATAGATCCGGGGGACGATCCCGCAGGTGGACACGGTCACGGCGCGCTGACTGATGTGCAGACCGTTCTCATCGGTCAAAATACGGATGAACCGCACGACATTCTCATAATTGTCAAACGGCTCCCCGGTTCCCATAACGACCACGTGGGATACGCGCTCCCCTGTCACGCGGCTGATCTCGTAGATCTGTTCGAGTATCTCCGAGGGGGCAAGATTCCTTTCCAGGCCGTCCAGCGTGGAGGCGCAGAACCGGCACCCCATACGGCACCCGACCTGGGAGGAGACGCACACACTGTTCCCGAACTTGTACTTCATCAGGACACATTCCACCAGCGCGCCGTCCGCAAAGCCCATCAAAAACTTCTGTGTGCCGTCGATCTTGGAGACCTGTCTGTCCTTAAGCTCGGCCGTGCAGAGAGGATACCGCTCGCTGAGCTCGCGGATCATCGCGGCCGGCACATTGGTCATCTCGTCATAACTGCGGACGAGCTTTACGTGAAGCCACTGATAGATCTGCCCGGCGCGGTAAGCCGGAAATCCCATGGCCTTCACCGCTTCTGTCAGCTCCGGCAGTGTCATGGACTTGATGTCCCTTGTGTCCTTTTCGCTTATTATGCTGCTGTTCATAATATCTCCAGGTCTTCTCACAGGGCCTTTTTGAACCTTGCGATATAGAAGCCGTCCGTGCCGTGTACGCTGGGAAGGAGCTGCAAATGATGTCCTCGCAGACTCCCCGCGGCCCGGGTCTTTTCCTCCCGGTCATCCTCTGCCGCGCCCCGCGCCGACCGCGCGAGAAGGCTCTGAGGCAGGTGCGGCGCCAGCGGATCGGGGATCAGCCCGAGTTCATTTTCGATATAGGAGGCGATCTCCTCGTTTTCAAACCGGTCGATGGTGCACGTGCTGTAGATCAGCGTTCCTCCCGGCTTAAGGGCCGTGATGCCGGCCTCAAGGATCTGCTTTTGCAGCGCCGCCAGCTCACTCAACTGTTCGGGCCGCACGCGGTACTTGATGTCCCGCTTTTTGCCCATCACGCCCAGACCCGAGCAGGGAAGATCGCAGAGAAGCACGTCCGCGCGTTCCCTCTCCCCTTCCGGAAAGGGGAGCCGTGCGTCCCGCTGCGCGATCACCATATCGGACAGGCGCATGCGCGCCGCGTTCTCGCGGATGAGCGCGGTCTTGGCCGGTGAGAGATCAAATGAAAATACTGCTCCGCCTCTGTTTATGGCCGCCAGCTTCGCCGCGCAGTGCATCGACTTGCCCCCCGGCGCGGCGCAGAGATCGTAGACGATCTCGCCGCCTGAAAGGCCTGCCGCCTCGGCTGCCATCATGGAGCTCTCATCCTGCACGGCCCACTTTCCCTCCTTGAAGCCTGGCAGATCCTGAAGCGCCGCCGCTCCCTTCAGATCGAAGGCATAGGGGAGAAACCTGCCGGGCTCCACGCGGACGCCGGCCTCCCTGATCTTACTTATGATCTCCTCCTGCTCCTCTTTTCCCAGCCGCTCGTCCAGCCGGATCGTCACCGGACGCACCTCCATCATAGAAGCTGTGAGCGCGTCCGTCTCCTCCTCAGTGAACTGGCCTAGCCATAGTTCCCTGATCCAGGCGGGCAGGAATTCCTTGGTATTTTCGTCCTTTAATCCCGCGGCTGCGGCGCTCCTCTCAGCGGTTTTTCGCGCGCCGTGCATATCCCCCGCGGCAGAGGACGCGGCGTTTTCACGCGCCACCGCTCTGAGCACGGCATTGACAAAGCCCGCGAGCTGCCCCTTGCCCTTGGCTTTCGCGAGACTGACCGCCTCGTTGCAGGCCGCCGCGTCCGGCACGGAGTCCATGTAAAGGATCTGGTAGACCCCCATCCGAAGGATATCCCGGATGACAGGCTTTATGCGCGCTTTCCTGCCATCGCGGTCCGTGTGGGCGTCAATGACGGCGTCGAGCTCGGCCTGCCGTTCGGTCACGCCTTCGGCCAGGCGCTTGATAAAGGCACGCTGCTGCGCCGAAAGACCTTCCTTCTGCGCCTCGTCGAGCGC
This sequence comes from uncultured Lachnospiraceae bacterium, assembly GCA_905235465.1. Taxonomy (GTDB): domain Bacteria; phylum Bacillota; class Clostridia; order Lachnospirales; family Lachnospiraceae; genus CAG-791. The sequence continues at coordinate 36,225 of CAJOLP010000013.1, forward strand.
TTCCCTGACAGCGATATGGCTGTAGGTCCCCTCCCGGCGGATCCGGGTCTGAATATTCAGGACGATCTCCCTCTCTCTGCTAACGCGCACTTTCCTCTTCCTCTGCCCGCTGCCGGGCCCTTTGCCCTGCTGCCCGGATCACTTCACGCTGTCAAACTTCTGCCCTGCCTGCACCGGGTTTCCCAGCAGAAACGCCTGCACGGGCATTCTCTTCTTGCCCTCGAGCTGCACTTCCTCCAGCGCCAGAACGCCCTCGCCGCAGCTTACGTAGATCGCGTTTCTGTCCACATCCGAGACCGTGCCCGGTTCACCGGAGGGGTCCCTGGCGGCAACCGTACTTTTCCATATCTTGAGCATCTTCCCCTGCCAGAACGTGTACGCGCTGGGCCAGCTGTTCAGCCCGCGCACCAGCCTCTCTATAGAAGCGGCCGGAAGGCTCCAGTCGATATTGCCCATGTCGCGCTTCAGCATCCTGGCGTAAGAGGCCGCCGCGTCGTCCTGCCTGACCGGCGTCAGCTCGCCCTTCTCGATGGCGGGCAGCGCCCTGACCAGAAGACTGCCGCCCAGGGCGGCCAGTTTGTTGTAAAGGCTCTCGCCCGTCTCATCCGGCGCGATGGCGATCTCTTCCTGCAGGAGGATATCACCGGTGTCCAGCCCCTCGTTCATCTGCATGATCGTGACGCCGGTGACCTCATCGCCCTCCAGGATCGCCCACTGGATCGGGGCCGCGCCGCGAAGGTGCGGAAGGAGCGACGCGTGTACATTAACGCAGCCAAGACGCGGCAGTTCCAGAATCTCCTTGGAAAGGATCTGCCCGAAGGCGGCCACGACAATGAGATCCGGTTCCTCCCTGCGCAGGCGCTCCACGGCCTCCTCGTCCTTTACGCGTACCGGTGAAAATACAGGGATACCCCACTTATCGGCGCAGATATGGACCGGCGTTTTGACGACGCCTCTTCCCCTGCCCTTTGGCCTGTCCGGCTGCGTCACCGCCAGCGTGACATTACAGCCGGCGCGCATCATGGCGTCAAGCACCTCGGCCGCGAGATCCGGCGTTCCCATAAATACGATCTTCATAATCTGCTCCCCGCACACCTGTACATCATTTGTCTTCCAGATCCTCGGCTTCGAGATCGAAAGTCACGCCCTCGCCCGCTTCCATCTCTTCCATCGCCTCCAGCTCCTCGTTGTCGTAGAGTCTCCCCTCAACGAGATCCACATACATCTGTCCTTCCAGATGATCCAGTTCGTGGCAGAGCGCTCTGGCCATCAGGTCCTCGCCCTCGACCGTGATCTCATTCATGTCCATGTCGTAAGCCTTGACCACCACATGCTGGGGCCTTGTGACCTGTCCGCTCTTTCCGGGGACGGAAAGACACCCCTCAAAGCCGGTCTGCTCGCCGTCCTGCTCCTGTATCTGCGGATTGATCAGGATCACCGGTTCGTTTCTCTCATCGCTGATATCGATCACGACGATCCTTTTGAGCATGCCGACCTGCGGCGCGGCAAGCCCCACGCCGTCCGCGTCGTACATCGTCTCCAGCATATCCTCGATCAGTTTCCGAAGCCTGGGCGTCACTTCCCGTACAGGCTTCGCCTTTTTGCTCAAAACAGGGTCTCCCAACTCACGAATGATTCTCAGTGCCACTATATACCTCCTGAACGAAAGTTAATCACATGAAAGTAATAAAATAATAACATTTTTTGGCCCGGCGCGACAGCCCGTAACGCGGCGTCCCGGGTACAAGATCAGAATGCCGACACAGGGTCAAAGTCAAACTGAAGCTGCACGTCCGGATCCTTCCCGATCCGAACCAGATAGTCCGCGAAGGCCTCCGCGCGGTCCTTGCAGCGCACCAGCTTTTCGTACTCCGGGCTCTTGACATAGAGGACAAACCGGTACTGGTCCCTGAGCTTACTCAGGGCCCCCGCGGCCGGTCCGATCACCAGCGCGTCCGGGTCGTCCCTTTTAAAAAGCTCCCGGAGCTTACCTGCCATCATAACAGCGCTGTCCTCATTATACGACAGGATCTGCACGCACAAAAGATGCGCGGCCGGCGGATACATGAGCGCCTCCCTGTACATCATTTCTTCCCTGTAAAATCCCTCATAGTCCTGCCGGGACGCGTGCTGAACGGCGTAGTGCTCGGGCTGATAGGTCTGGATCACCACATCGCCGGGCACATCCCCGCGGCCGGCTCTCCCCGCCGCCTGGGTCAGAAGCTGGAACGTCCTCTCGGCGGCACGGTAATCCGACGCGTACAGGGACATATCCGCCAGCAGGGCGCCCACCAGCGTCACGCCGGGAAAATCATGCCCCTTCACGATCATCTGCGTCCCCAGCAGGATGTCCGCCTCCCGATTGGCAAAGGAAGAGAGGATCCTCTCATAGCTTCCCTTGCGCACCGTCGTGTCCGCGTCCAGCCGCAGCACCCGCGCGCCGGGGTATTGGATCCTAAGCTGCTCCTCGATCTGCTCCGTCCCCGCGCGCATGGGGGAGATATAGGACGAGCCGCACTCCGGACAGCGCCTTACCATGGACGTCGTGTACCCGCAGTAATGACAGACGAGCTTTCCGCCCGCGTGGAGCGAGAGGGAGACGTCGCAGTGGGGACATTTGATCACATAGCCGCAGGCGCGGCATGAGACGAAGCCCGCCATCCCCCTCCGGTTTATGAAGAGCATGGACTGTTCGCCCTTTTCCAATCGGTCCTCCAAAAGCTCCCGGAGCCTTCCGGAAAAAATAGAGCGGTTCCCTTCTCTCAGCTCCTGCCGCAGATCCGCGATCTCGACATGCGGGAGCGTCCCTCCGGTCAGCCTCTCATTAAGCGTGTAGAGTCTGTACTCCCCGCTCTGTGCCTTGTGATAGGAATCGATAGACGGCGTGGCGCTCCCCAGCACCACACAGGCGCCCTTCATCTGCGCGATGCGGATCGCCACATCCCGCGCGTGATATTTGGGCATGCTCTCGTTTTTGTAGCTGCCCTCGTGCTCCTCATCGATCACGATCACGCCGACCTTGGCAAAGGGGGTGAACAGCGCGCTTCTGGGGCCGATGATCACATCGATCTCGCCGCGCCTTGCCCTCTCCCACTGATCCGCCTTCTCTCTCTCAGACATGGAGGAGTTGATCACGGAGACCCTGTCGCCAAAATACTGATAGAACCGCAGCAGAGTCTGATAGGTCAGGGCGATCTCCGGGATCAGCATGATCGCCTGGCGGCCCCGCGCGCATATGCCGCGGATGATCTGGATATAGACTTCCGTCTTGCCGCTCCCCGTGATGCCGTGGATGAGGCTCACCGTGCCTCCCCCCGCGTCAAAATCGGCCAGAACGCCGTCCACGATGTGCTGCTGGGGGCCGCTCAGCTCCCTCGTGATCCCGGTGGCCGTCAGCGCCGCCGTCGGGTTTCTCAAAGAGGACTTCTCCTCCACTTCCAGAACCCCTGTCTTTTGCATGGCGCGGATCACGTTGGCCGTCACATGGAGCTTTGATGTCACAAGCTCGTAGGGCTGGACCGGCACTTCGATCAGTTCCGCCAGAAGACGCGCTCTGGCCACCTGATGCTTTCTGTTGTAGAGGGCCAGCATGCCCTTCGCCTCATCCTCCCCAAGAAGCAGGCGGATGGTCCTTTTCCGGACGGGCTTCCCCGGCTTTTTGGAGGCCAGCACAGTGCGGAGGGCCGTCGTCATCGTGGAGCCGTACTGTTTTTTCATCCAGGCGGCCAGCTCCACCGCGAAGGCTCCGTCGTCCCCCTCGCTGTATCCGCTCTGCGCGACCGGAAGCTCCAGGATGTCCTTGATCTGCTCATCCGGCAGATCCGCCTCATCCTTGAGGTCAACGACATAGCCCCTGCGCTTCGTGTTGCCCCGTCCGAAGGGCACCACAACAAGGCTCCCGGGCTGTACATCAGCGGCAAGCGC
>CAJOLP010000014.1 GCA_905235465.1 uncultured Lachnospiraceae bacterium
GTCTATCCGGTCTTTTTGGGCGCCATATATGCGATGGTCCTCAACCCGATCGTCAAATTCTTCTCTAACCGCGTGTTTAACGGCGTCAAAAAGGACGGCGTGCGAAAAGCTCTGTCCATTGTGGTTACGATAGCAGTCCTGCTGCTGTTCCTGGTCTTTGTCGCGGTCGCCATCGTGCCCGCCATCGCGAACAGCGCCGTGACCCTTGCCGGCAATTTTGACACCTATATAAAGGATATGGAGAACTTTTTGAACACAATGGCGCAGTCCGAACTGGCGCAGCAGTTTGATCTGGGCGGGCTGCTTGATTCCAGTGAAAATATGCTGTCGTCCATCGGCTCCTTCATCCCCCAGAGCATCAACAGTATCATTAACACATCCATCAGTTTTACGAAGGGTCTTGTGGAAGCGGGTCTGGGTCTTATCCTGGCGGTCTATTTCCTGTTCTCCAAGGATTCCATAAAGTCCGGCTTCAAGTTCCTTCTGCAGGCGCTTTTGCCCAAAAACACCTACAACAGCACAAAAGAGTTTCTGGTCACCTGCTACAATATCTTTATCAAGTACATCGGCTGTGACGTCTTGGACGGCATAATCGTCGGCGTCGCGAACTGGATCTTCACGGCGGTCGCGCACATCCCGTACGGAGCGCTGCTTTCCGTGATCGCGGGCCTGACAAACCTCATCCCCACTTTCGGTCCTGTCATCGGATGTGGGATCGGCTGCTTTATCCTGGTGCTGGTGGACTACCGTTACGCGATGGCCTTTTTGGTCTTCACCATTTTCATTCAGACCATCGACGCTTACATCATTAAGCCCAAGCTCTTCGGCGATCAGCTCGGCCTCTCGCCCGTTGTCGTTATGATCTCTGTCATTGTATTCGGCAGGATCTGCGGCGCCACCGGCGTGCTGCTCTCCGTCCCGATCGCGGCCATCATCAATTACATCTACCAGAGATGGCTCGCCGACAGGCTCAGGAAAAAACAGGCAAAACATATGGGCGGCGGCACACCCGACAACAAACTATAGACGGCAAAGGCAGGGGAACCCCTGCCTTTTTGCTGCCTGTCTTTTTTGCTGACATCTCATTTTTTAAAAACAAACACCTTGCTCAGCACATAATTGGCGATGGTGATGAGCACCTGATTGATCAGCTTCGCGATCTTATCATTCCACCCCATCACGGACACCATAAGGAACATAAGGGTCATGTCCATCACAAGTGTCCCTATGCGGGCCGCAAAGAAGGCGGCCGCCTCCTTCAGGATGTTTTCGTTCTGACTCTCAAATACAAATTTCCGATTCGTAAAATAGGCGAATGTCACCGCGCAGATCCAGGACACCACGTTGGCGATCTGAAGCTGGAGGGGATCCCGTGGATTCAGTATCGTCAGCACAAGCCCGTAATAGACGGCCAGGCTGACCACTGTGGTGAGCACGCCCACCACCAGATAGTTGATGATCTCTTTGTACTTGTCATACAGCTTTGCGATCTTTTTCAAATCTTCGTCTCCACCTCACTCTCATCCGCCGATGCCCGCCAATAAGCCGGTGTGCTCAGAAGGAACCCGCAGATATTGGCGGCGCTCCGCTGCAGCTCCCCGCGGGTGATCCTGCCTTCGGCCAGCGCCTCTGCCGTATCATCCCCGCCGGTATTGGCGGCCGCGTCCTTTGTCACCATATACAGATCATTCTGGGCGCGGATCATGGTGCCCGTCAGCCGGGGATCGGGCGCTCCGCCCTCCTCGCTGCCGCAGGCCCACCAGTCCGTCATCACGATCCCGCCAAAGCCGAACTCTCCGCGAAGGATCGTCGTATTCAGATCGTACTGGGACGCCGTCTGCGCGCCGTTTACAGCGCCGTAAGTGGTCATCACCGATGTGGCGGCTCCCTCCCTGACCGCGATCTCAAAGCCGCGCAGGTAGATCTCCCGGAGCGCGCGCTCCGACAGGACGGACTCCGTCTCTTTCCGGCGATACTCGCGGTTGTTTGCGCAGAAGTGTTTGATCGTGCTCATGATGCCGCTCTCCCGCATGCCCCGCAGCTCCACAACGGCCATCTTGCCCGTCAGGAACGGATCCTCGCTGAAATACTCAAAGTTCCGCCCGTTCAGAGGGTTTCTGTGAATATTCATGCCGGGCCCCAGCAGGGAATCGACGCGGTGCATGTGGAGCTCCACGCCCTCCCAGTCAAACAGTTCCTTGACCAGGACGTTATTGAACGTGGCGGCAAGACACGTGGCGGACGGCATCGAAAAGGTTTTCTCTCCGGTGTCCAGGCGCAGGCCGCTGGGCCCGTCCGAAAAGCAGGCCGCCGGAAGGCCGTAATGTATCAGGCTCTCCGTAATGCCGCCCACCGCGGCGGCGGTCCCCCGCGTCACCTTGGGCGAATCCATTCCCTCTCCCCGGGTCAGTATGATCATATCCTCATCGGAAAGCTGGGAGATGAAATCCTCCATCGTGACCTTTCCGGAGCCGACGTCGCTGAGCTTCCATCCCTGATCGCCCGCTTTCCGCGGGGAGCCTTGACGCGCGGCGCGCCATAGGATCCACGGTCCGCTGCGGCGCGGGCTCATAGTCGATACGGTAACGCGCCTTCGACCCGCGCCCGGGTGCTTCGCCGACAGATTCGCCGGCAGATTCCGCGGCGGATTCACCTGCCGGATCCCAATCTGCGGGCCGCATCCTCTCAAAGGGCGTGATGGGCGCCAGCGCCTCCTCGCACTGCTCGATCACCGCCGTTCCGCTGAGCGCGAAACTCCCGCAGGACTTTGTGTCGCGGACACTGCTGCCTATGTAAAAATTATAAGTGCCCTCTTCCAGTACCCAGGCCGACTTGTGCCCGGTCACGCCGCTGTCGTCGTAACTCGTGAACGTGCGCACCGGAACCTTGATCTTGAGGTCCTGGCACTGGCGCGGATCCAGCGTGATGGTCTTGCGGTAGGCGCAGAGAACGCGCGCGGGCTTCCCGAGCTTTCCCTGGGGCGCCTCGCAGTAGATCTGCACGACTTCCTTTCCCTTGCGCGCGCCGGTGTTTCGAACGCGCGCCCGAAAGACGAGCGTGTCGTCGGATATGCTCTCCAGTCCCTGCCCCTCGATGGCGAACTCCGTGTAGGAAAGGCCGTATCCGAAGGGGTACAGGACTCTGTCGGGCGCAAATGTTTCAAAATACCGATATCCCACATATATATCTTCCGCGTAGATCTCCCGGTCTGAGGCGCCAAAGTTCGCCGTGGACGGATAATCGGTGATGTCATACGCGATGGTGTCCGGAAGCTTGCCGCTGGGCGCCACCTCTCCCAAGAGCACATCCAGGACGCCGTTTCCGCCTTCCTGACCGCCCTGCCAGATGTAGAGAACGGCCGACGGGCGGTATTTGGACACCCATTTCATATCGATGATATTGCCGACGTTTAAAAGGACGATGGTCCGCGCAAAGTGGGCGCACACCATCTCCAAAAGCCTCTCCTCCTGTTCGGTCAAAAGATAGCTTCCCGGCGCTGCCGTATTGTCGAGCTCTTCGCCCGCCGTCCGGCCGATGATCACGATCGCCGCCTCCGAGCGCGCGGCGGCCCCGCGCACCAGCTCCTCGTCGGGCACCATCTCCTCCTGGAATGTGGGAATGTCATTCCAGTCCGTGCCGGGGTCAAAGGGATGTGAGGGGAGCCACGCCGCATAGGCCTCCTCCACAGCCGGATCAAGCACATACGCGTCCCTTGCAAGGATCGCCTCCCGCACGCCGGTCACGTGATCCGCATTGACCATACCGCCCGAGCCTGTGCCGCTCTTATAGTAGTGAAACTGCGCGCGGCCAAACAGCGCTATATGGGCGCCCTCCGGCAGCGGAAGCGCTCCGCCGCGGTTTTCCAGCATGACGATCCCCTCCGCCTGCGCCTTGCGCGCGGCGGACGCGAACAGATCGGGGTTAAATGTATAGTTCTTCATGATGCCATTGCCCTCTTACTTATATCATGGAAAGGGATATCCTCTTTCTCCCCGCGTCGACGCTGAGTACGGTCACTTCCACGACGTCGCCGACATGGACGACCTCCAGCGGGTGCTTAATAAAGCGATTGCTCATCTTGGAAATGTGCACGAGCCCGTCCTGGTGTACGCCGATGTCCACAAAGGCGCCGAAATCCACGATATTGCGGACCGTGCCCTTAAGGCGCATGCCTTCCGTCAGATCCTCCATGCTCAGCACATCGCTGCGCAGCACCGGAGCCGGCATGTCCGTCCGCGGATCTCTCGCGGGTTTCTCCAGCTCGCTCAGGATGTCCCGCAGCGTGATCTCGCCGATCCCCAGCTCCGCGGCCTCCGCGGCGGGGTCAGCCACAGCGCCGCGCACCTGCGCGAATCCCTCCCGGTTCAGCGGAAGCTCTTTTTGGCGCAGCAGTTTTTTGACCGCGCTGTAGCTCTCCGGATGGACCGACGTGGCGTCCAGAGGCTCCGTGCCGTCCATGATCCGCATAAAGCCCGCGCACTGCTGGAAGGCTTTGGGTCCGAGTTTTGGCACATTCAGAAGGTCCTTTCTGCTCTTAAATGCCCCGTTTTCCTCTCTGTAGGCGACGATATTCTTCGCCAGGGCGCTGCTGACACCCGAGACATAGGAGAGGAGCGAATAGGAGGCCGTATTCAGATCCACGCCGACTTCATTGACGCATTTCTCCACGACGCCGGAGAGCGCCTGATCCAGCTTCTTCTGATTCATGTCGTGCTGGTACTGGCCCACGCCGATCGCCTTGGGATCGATCTTGACCAGCTCCGCAAGCGGATCCTGCAGGCGCCTTGCGATAGACGCGGCGCTCCTTTGTCCCACATCAAACTGCGGGAATTCCTCTGCCGCCAGCTTGCTGGCGCTGTAGACGGAAGCGCCCGCCTCGTTGACGATCACGTAGCGGATGGGCTTATTGTGCTCTCTGATAAAAGAAGCGATGACCTGCTCGGACTCCCTGGAAGCCGTGCCGTTTCCGACGCTGATCACGGAGACGCCGTATTTGTCCACCAGCCGCGCGAGTTCGCGCTTTGCCTCCTCCACTTTATTTTGCGGCGCGGTGGGATAGATCACTTTCGTGTCCAGAACGCGCCCCGTGGGGTCCACCACCGCGAGCTTGCAGCCCGTGCGGAAAGCGGGATCCCAGCCCAGGACCACCTGGCCGGCGATGGGCTGCTGCATGAGGAGCTGCTCCAGGTTGGAGGAAAATACGCGGATCGCGCCGTCCTCCGCATCTTCCGTGAGCTGATTTCTCAGTTCCCGCTCGATGGCGGGCGCGATCAGCCGGTCATAACTGTCCTCCACCGCCGCGCGAAGATACGGTGCGGTGGGATACTCTTCCGCCGCCTTTTTGCGGATCACCTTGCGGCTCAGGTTCTCCACGATCTCCTCCTTGGGCGCGGCGATCTTTACGGTCAGATACCCTTCCTTCTCGCCGCGGTTGACCGCCAGCACGCGGTGCCCGGGGATCCCCCGCAGGGGCTCCTCGTACTCATAATACATCTCGTAGACGTCCTGCCTGTCCTTCGCGCCGCTCCCGCCGCTGTCTTTTTTGCCCGCGCCGTCCTTTTTGCCCGTGCCGCTGCCGTCCTCTTTCTTTGCCGGCTTTTTCGCTGTCACAATGGAGCCGCGGTTCCACGTCTTATCCCGGACATAGCCCCGGATCCGCGCGTCGTCGGAAATGTCCTCCGCAATGATATCCATGGCGCCCTGCAGCGCCGCCTGCGCGTCAGGGACCTCCTTCTCCTCGTCTATATATCCGGCCGCTTCCGCCAGGGGATCGCTCCCCGCTTTCTGCGCTCTCAGAAAGGCCGCCAGCCCCTCAAGGCCCCGTTCCCTCGCGATGCCGGCGCGGGTCCTGCGCTTGGGCCGGTAGGGCAGATACAGATCCTCCACCGCCACCAGCGTCTGCGCGGCGTCGATCGCCGCCTCCAGCTCCCCGGTAAGTTTTCCCTGACTGCGGATGCTCTCCTTGACCTTCTCCTTGCGCTCATTCAGCGACCGAAGGTACGTGAGCATCTCTCCCAGCTCACGCAGCTGCGTGTCGTCCAGCGTACCCGTGACCTCTTTCCTGTATCTGGCGATGAAAGGGATCGTATTCCCCTCGTCGATCAGCCGGATCGCGGCCTCCGCCTGCCAGTTCTTTATGCCAAGTTTCTTCGCTATTGTCTCACTGATCGTCATGTGATCTGCTCTCCCTGTTCGTAGAATTCAACCCAGTATAGCATACTTGCCAAGGCAGGTGCAAAATACCGCAGGCTTTGGTACAATGATGAGAGCGCACAAGTATCGCTTATGGGAGGAGATCATGACCAAAAATGAAGCCCGGAAAGACCGGCTTTCCTATTATCTCAAGTTCACCGTTTTCTTTATTCTGATCCAGCTGATCCTTTACCTGCCGTTCATTCTGGCGCAAAAGGCACTGGTGTGGGAGCACGACTCCTACACGCAGCATCTGAAGGCGATGATCTATATCTCCCGCTGGTACCGCCAGATGGGCAAATCTCTCCTGCACGGGCGTTTTGCCGAGCTCGGCACCTATACCTTCACCATCGGCTACGGCTCGGACGCCATGACCACTCTTGCCTATTATGGGGTCGGCGATCCCTTCTATATCCTGTCGGCGCTGGTGCCCGCCCGCTATATTTATCTGTACTACTGCGCGCTGATCCCCATCAAAAACTACTGTTGCGGCATTGCCATCTCCGCCCTCCTGCGGCACCTGTGGCCGGGAGAGGAACACAGAGGCGGCGTCCTTTCGGGCGCGCTCATCTATACCTTCTGCGCCTTCGTTCTGATCACCTGCGTCGGGCAGCCGATCTTTCTGAACGCCCTGATCGTGTATCCCATGATGCTTCTGGGCATCGAAAAAGTATATGACGGGGGAAGGCCCTGGCTCTTCATTCTGTCCGCGTTCCTGGCCACCGTCGCAAATTTCTATTTTGTGGTCAGCATCGTCCTGATGGCCGTGCTGTACGCGCTCTTTCGCTATTTCCCCATGCCCCTTAAGGAGGTGGGAAAGCGGCTTTTGCAGATCCTGACCATGCTCGCGGGCGGCGTCGTCGGCGTCGCGATGGGCGGATTCCTTCTGGTCCCCATGGCGTACACCGTCTTCGGCAACCAGCGGGTCGCCCTGGACCGGGTCATCGGCCTCTTTTACGACGCGCGCTCCTGCAGGCTCCTTCCCATGTCTTTCCTCGCGGCTGAGGAAGTGCAGTATGGCGCGCTGGGCTATGCCGGCCTCGCGCTCCTTTGCGTGTTCCTGCTCTTTAGCGCGCGCGGCAGGATCAAGCTCAAAATACAGTTCCTGCTTTACACCTTCCTGCTGTTCGTGCCGTACTTCGGCTACCTCACCAACGGGTTCTCCTATCCGATCAACCGCTGGTGCTGGGCTTACTCCGCCCTGATCGCCATGATCGTGGCCGAAATGTGGCCGCAGCTGTTCACGCTGACGCACGGACAAAAGGTCTCCATGTCCGTGAGCTTCATGCTGTACTTTTTTATCTGCAACCTGCTGGATGACCGCCTCATGACCAGCTTTTTGATGCCCGTGATCTTCACGGCGCTGACGCTGATATTTATTTTGCTGTCCCAGCGGCAGGAAAGACAGCAGGAAACCGGCGAAGAAACCGCTTCCGGCGAAGGAATCGCTGCCGGCGAAGAAACCGCTGCCGTTGGCGACGCGCTCCCGGAGAGCGGGAACCGCAGGCAGCAGGACCGCGGTTACAGGCGCTTTCTTCGCGCGCAGACCGGTATCGTCCTTCTGACCGCCCTCAGCATCGGCGTGAACGGTCTTGCCCTCAACTATCCCGGAGAGGATTCCCGCCTCAACACCTACAAGGATCTGCGGGCGCTCTCCGGCAATACGTCCGGTCTTGGCGCTTCTCCCGCCAACGACCGCAATATGTGGATCAACGACACTGCGCAGATCGTAAGCGCCGCGGGCCTGTCCAAAACGGAATTCAACCGCGTCTCCAACACGGAGCCCGGATTCTGGTATCAGAATACCTCCATGCTCAACGGCGTCTCCACCACGCAGTCCTTCTGGAGCGTCAACAACTCCAACGTGCTCGAGTATCTGGATCTTCTGGCCGTGTCCGATGTCAACAACAATTCCTGGCAGTTCACGAACCTGGACAGCCGCACTGCTTTGAACGAGCTGGCCTCCGTGAAGTACCTGTACTGCCTGCACCCGGAAAAGCTCCCTTACGGCTATGGCAAAGAGTCTCTCGACCCCGGTTCGGCCAATTCGGTCTATGAGAATCAGATGCCGCTGCCCCTGGGCTATACCTACGACAGCGTGATCAGCCGGGAGACCTTTGATAAGCTCACCCCCGCGGAGCGGCAGGACATCATGCTCACCCACGCGGTGGTGGACGAGCCCGGCGCGCTGGGCGATCCGCGCACTGCCGACGCGCTCAGGACGGACCTGTCCTGCGCGGAGCTTCCCTTTACCGCGTCGTGCCTGGATTGGGGCGTCAACATGAGCGACAGCACCACCTTCGCGGTGACCAATCCCGGAGCGCAGGTCAGGCTGAACTTCGCGCCTGTGGCGGAGGGCGAGTGCTATCTGTATTTTGACAATATACAGTTCACAAAATCCACCTACCCGGACCTCTACCTGGGCGGCGAGGATGTGGATCCCAAAAACCAGTATTCAAAGGAGGACTGGGACGCCCTCTCCCCCTATGAGCGCTTCTCGATCCGCAAGAACATCTTCGACGAGCTTCCGCTGGGCAATATCAAGATCGGCGTGCAATTCGGCGATGGCAGTAATGCAGATGCCAATGCGGATTTGATCGACAGCAATGAGATCAATTATATCCTTCCGGACAATTACCAGTTCTATTCCGGACGGCAGAGCTTTATGGTGAACTCCTACCCGCTCACAAAACCGATCTCGTCCATCACGATCACTTTCCCCGAGATGGGCGTGTATCACTTTGACGGGATCAGCGTGATCTCCGAGCCCCTGACCGGCTATGAGGAAGCGGCCAAGGCCCGCGCCGCTGAGCCGCTGACAGGCCTTGATATCCATCAGAACGAGACGAGCTATACGACGAACCGCGTGGACGGCGAGATCGACGTCAGCGGGGACAGGCTCCTGTGCCTGACCATCCCGTATTCCGAGGGCTGGACGGCCTATGTGGACGGCGTAAAGACGCCCATCGAGAAGGTCAACGTGATGTTCATGGGCCTGCGGCTCACGAGCGGCCATCACACCATCACGCTTCGGTATGAGACGCCGGGCCTGCGGCTCGGGCTTCTCATCACCTGCGCCGGCGCGGCGCTCCTGATCCTGTGGGCGATCCTCTCCCATATAGCCCGCCGCCGGGCAAAAGCTGAGCCGGCAGGGGATTGATCCCCTTCGGCTGCCAAAACAGACACAAAAAGGGGCGTGCCGCACAAGCGCAGGTTTGAACCTTTACGCTTAATGCAGCAGCCCCTTTCATGCTTTTTCATTTGATGTTAAATATCTGCCTGATTATAAGATGTTTACTTGAACTCCACCTCCAGCGAGTAGTCTTTTGCCACGCCTTTGATGATCGGGGAATACATCTCCCAGACCGTCAGCTTGGCAAATCGATTCGCCGTATCCAGTACATTCTGCTCAGCGAGCTTCTGTTCCATCCTTGCCCTTGCCTCTGCCTGCACCTGACTTGCCTGCTCCGGCGTCAGCTTCACATCTCCGAAGGCCAAAAGCCCTCCGTTTGTATCGCCAAACTGGATCCGGTCCTCCGGTATGTTGATGCTTTCCTGCACGGCATACGGAATCCGCAGCGTTATAATATGGTTCTCCTCATCAAAAATGATGTCGTCCTTCGAGAGTTTGGAGAGATCCACGGTATAGACCGCCGTGCCGGTGTAGGTGATCATCTGGTTTTTGGTAAATACGCCCCAGTTAAACCACCCCGTTTCCGTGATGGTCCCCACATCGGAGACCTCCTGCGCTGATACACCTCAATTTTCTTGAGGTGCTCCGAATCCCCTAAAATGGCGTCTTCGAAGTCAGCTGCGGTATAGCCCGCCACGCTGTTGTCCTCCAGGACAAGATCGTGCTCTTCGGCGTTGTTCTCAAAGTGAAAGATGTCCTGAATACCCTGATCCATCGCAGCGATTCTGGGCCACACAAAGTACATGAAAAGGCCTATGACGATGATCCACGGCAATAATTGCAGGATAATCGAATAGACTCTTCCGCTGTTGGCGCCCCTGCGGGCAGCTTTCTCGACGTCTTTGAGCAGTTCTTTCCTTTCGTTGTCCTCGCTCAAATTATCCCTGTTCTTATTGGTCTCACTCATTTTTTCGGTACTTATGCCTCCTTTTTTTAATCCGTTTTATGGCTGCCTATTGCCCCCCTTCAAAATGCTCCGCCACCTTTTTCAGGTCCTCGATGATCGGCAGGTGCTGCGGACATACGCCCTCGCACTGGCCGCACGCGATACAGTCGCTCGCCTTCCCGTACTCGGCGGTGAGCCTTTCATAGTTGCGGAAATTGATCGTCCACCCCTTCTTTTCCAGGTCCTCCCTCATATTCTCATTGTAGAGGGAAAAATACTTCGGGATCGCGATGTGCATCGGACACCCCTCCGTGCAGTAGGAGCAGGCCGTGCATGGGATCGAGATCTGTCCGTTGATCATCTTCGCGGCGTTGAAGCAAGCCTTGCGCTCCTCCTCCGTCAGCGGTACAAAATTCTCCATATACGAGATATTGTCCTTCATCTGCTCGAGGCTGGACATGCCCGAGAGCACGACCATCACATTGGGCAGGCTGGCGGCGAAGCGGATCGCCCAGCTCGGAACGGACATGTCCGGCTCCAGTCCGCGGAAAAGCTTTTCGACTTCCTTCGGCACATTGGCCAGCGTGCCGCCCTTTACGGGTTCCATGACGATGACCGGCTTGCCGTGCCTGACGCATACGTCATAGCACTTGCCGCTCTGCACCCACTCGCTCTCCCAGTCCAGATAGTTGATCTGCAGCTGCACGAATTCCATCTCGGGGTGATCCGTCAGTATTTTGTCCAGCACCTCCGCCTTGTCGTGGAACGAGAAGCCCACATGCCTGACCAGCCCCTTCGCCTTCTTGTCCAGCGCCCAGTTGAAGCAGTCCAGCCTCTCATATTTGGCCAAAGAGCCCGCCTCGACGCCGTGGATCAGATAATAGTCAAAATACTGCGCCCCTGTCTTTTCCAGCTGCTTCTCAAAGACTTTGTCCCTGTCCTCGAGCGTATTGATAAATCCCGAGTGCAGCTTGGTGGCAAGCGTAAAGCTTTCCCGGGGATACCGGGAGGTCAGCGCTGCCCGCGCCACGTTCTCGCTCTCAAAATCGTGATACATCCAGGCGGTGTCAAAATAGGTGAACCCCTTCTCCATGAAAAGGTCGACCATCTCTTTTACCTGCTCCACATCGACAGATTTCGGGTCATTCGCGTCCAGAAGCGGCATCCTCATCAGACCGAAGCCAAGTTTTTTATCAGGTTTAAACTGCATATTCTCCTCGCTTTCCGAAAGCGCCCTTAAAAGCACTATGGCGTTTCCTCCGTATCATTAACAAAATCACACAACAATATGTTAATTCTTTCCCGTAAACTGTGCAATAATGATAAAATAAGAAAAGGCCATAAGCATCCGGACAGTCAAAGCGAAAATACATCAACTGCTATAATAATATACGCACAAATTTGGAAAAAGGAGGGTAAAATGGGCGAAAAACAACTGGATCTGAACGAATATATTAACAGAGAGATCCACTGCTCCTGCGGGCACACGCATTTCAGCGGCGTGAAGGTGATCGACATCGATAAGGGCGCTGTCGACCGTCTCCCCGCGCTGATCCGTGACCTGGGGCACGAGAAGGTCTTTATCGTCGCGGACAAGAATACCTGGCCGGCCGCCGGCGCCAAGGCGGCGCAGGTGCTGGGCACATGCGGCGTGACTTATGACAAGGTCATTCTGGATTATGATGAGGTGGTGCCGGATGAGACCGTGGTCGGCGAGATCATGACCGCCTTCCCCATGGGCTATGACCTGGTGCTCTGCGTGGGCTCCGGCACGCTCAATGACCTCTGCAAATTCGTGAGCCACAGGCTCGGCATCGATTACATTGTCTATGCCACGGCTCCCTCCATGGACGGCTTTGTCTCCATCGGCTCCGCCCTGATGCTGAGGCACGTCAAGACCACGCTGGACGCCCACGGCCCCATTGCCGTCGTCGGCGACCTGGACGTTCTCTGCCAGGCGCCTATGCATATGATCGCGGCCGGCGTCGGCGACACGCTGGGCAAATACACCTGCCTTCTGGACTGGAAGCTGGCACACCTGATCAATGGCGAGTACTACTGCGAGGAAGTTGTGGGCATGGTGGAGACCGCCCTGAAGACGGTGATCGCGCAGAGCGGAAAGCTTGAACAGAGAGATCCGGCGGCCGTCAAGGCAGTCACGGAGGCGCTGGTGCTCACCGGAATCGGCATGAGCTTTATCGGCAATTCAAGGCCCGCTTCGGGGTGCGAGCACCACATCGCGCACTACTGGGAGATGAAGGCCCTGATGGAGGGCAAAAATCCCGCCAAGCACGGCACGCAGGTAGGCGTGGCCATGATCCTGGCCATAGATCTTTATCACCGGCTTGCCAAAGAGGAGCCTGATTTTGACGCGGCCATGGCCCGTCCCTATGACAAGGAGGCGTGGATCAGGGATATGCGCAAATACTATGGCGTCGCGGCGGACGGCATCATAGCGCTGGAAGAGAAATGCGGCAAAAACGACGTGGAAAAGCGCAATCAGCGGCTTCAGGTCATGAAGGAACACTGGGGCGAGATCCGGTCCCTGATCGAGGAGAGCCTTCCCCCCACCGCGGACATGGTCGAACTTATGACGTCCATCGACGCGCCTGTCTATCCCGAGGAGATCGACATCTCCACCGAGAGGACAAAAGAAGCTATACTCTATGCCAAGGAAGTGCGCGACCGCTACACGCTCCTGCAGATCCTGTGGGATCTTGGACTCTCCGAAAAATTTGCCGGCTGACCGTCAAAATGAAATGACGCAAACAGGGCGGCCCCCGTCATGGGGACCGCCCTGTGTCTGTTCTTATGATTCATATATCGTCTGCCTTGTGCGGTGCCGTCTTTTCGGCATCCTGTTATCTGGCCAGACCGATCCTTCTCTTGCTGCCCTCGGAAGCCGTCTCGGACGCCTCTTCCTCGATCTCGCCTGCCAGTATCAGAGACATCCTCGTCAGCTGCGGTCCGATCAGTTCATAGATCATCACGCCGAACAGTGTGATGTTGCGCACCATGCCGCCCAGCTCCGGGCCCAGCGCCTGTGCCGTCACGCACATGCCCAGCGCTACACCGGCCTGCGGGAACAGCGTGATCCCGAGGTATTTGCGCACGTTTTCATCGCAGCCCATCGCTGTGCTGCTGATCCTGGCGCCCACATATTTGCCGAGGCAGCGAACCAGGATATAGACAACGCCGATCATCACGATGAGCGGCTTTGTGAGGATCGACAGATCAAGCTCCGCGCCGCTGATCACGAAGAACACCGCGTACAGCGGTACTGTCCAGTCGTCCGTGTTGTCCATGATCTTTCCGGATCCCTTGCAGGTATTGCAGAATACGGTGCCCATCATCATGCAGACCAGGAGCGGTGAAAACGCGAATTCTGCAGGGCCGACCGGTATTACGAGGGATGAAAGGGCGATCGCTGTCAGTACAAAGGCGATGGACATGGCCAGCCTGTTGGAGCCGGAATGGAACTGATGCTCTTCCGCTGTAAGTAAAAGCCCCATGACCGTACCAAGTGTGAGAGACCCGATGATCTCCAAAAGGGGATTGACTAATACGGAGATAACACTGAGTGTTCCGCCCTGCAGCGCCATTGCGATGCCGAAGGAAATGGCGAAGACCACAAGACCTACCGCGTCATCCAGCGCGACGACCGGAAGCAGAATATCGGTGACCGGTCCCTTTGCGTGGTACTGTCTGACGACCATCAGCGTCGCCGCGGGAGCTGTCGCGGAAGCGATCGCGCCCAGTGTGATCGCGACGGAAAGGGGAAGGACCTCCTCGCCCAGCACGAAGTGAATGCCGATCAGCGCCGCGTCCACAAGAAGGGTCGCCACAAGCGCCTGGAAAACACCGACGACCGCCGCCGCTTTTCCTGTATTCTTGAGGTCGGAAAGTCTGAACTCGTTGCCGATCGCAAAGGCGATGAAGCCCAGCGCGGCGTTAGAGAGCATATCGAGCTGCCCTACTTCCTCCAGTGTGGTAAAACCAAGGCCGGGAATGCCGAGCCTGCCCAGACAAAAGGACCCGACCAGGATCCCCGCCACGAGATAAGCTGTGACATTGGGGAAATTCAGGTGTGCCATACGGAACACACGGGTCATTGCCAAACCGGCAAACAGTGCAATACCTACAGATAAAAGTACGGTCATGGTTGTTATCACCTCCTGAAGTTTCTTGACGATGCAATTTTATAGCCCTTTTGCCCCTGAGCCATGGTGAAAACGCACACAAAAGCTGTACTTACTTAAGTACACTCGGTCAAAATGACAACAAAAAGGGGGCCGACCCGAAGATCTGCCCCTCATGCTGTATATTCTTTTAGTCTCTTTGCGCAATAATTTCTATTTTAGGAAAATTCCCGCAATTATCAGACTATTTGTCCCCTCATGTCACGGAGACATCCACGTCCGGCGCGATATAGATATGATAATCCGGATACATCGGCTGCAGCTCGTCGCGCAGTATTTTTATTCCCTCCTTTTGATCGACGTCAAAATCCATGACGACGTCAAATCTCAGATCCTTATTCTCCTCGTCGAGATAAAAGCCGTGGAACTGCAGCGCCCAGTCATGGGCCATTACGGTCTCACAGACCTGATTCTGTATTCTGGCGGCCTCGCCCTCTCCGGTGTTGTAGGAATAAACACCGACGCCCACAAGGATGACGCCGGTCTCCCTGTACACTTTCCTCTCGACTCTGCGGGTGAGGGCGTCCACTTCCCTGACGGTCATAGTGTCCGGCAGCTCCAGATGCACGGAAGCGTAAAACTTGTCGGGTCCGTAATCGTTGATGATCAGATCGTAGGCGCCGCGGACCTCCGGCTCCTGTGTCAGGATATGCTTTACGCGGTCTGTCAGTTCCTTGTCCGCGCGGGCACCCAGGATCACGGTCAGCGTCTCCGTGACCATTTCGACGCCGGCCTTGATGATGAATATGGCAATGACAAGGCCCACATAGGCCTCCAGAGAGACGCCGGTCGCGATGTAAATGAGCGCCGAGGCGAGGACAGACGCGGAAAGGATCGCGTCAAACGAGGCGTCGGAGCCCGACGCCACCAAAGAGGCGGAGTTCACTTTTTCGCCCTGCGCCTTCACATATTTGCCCAGCACCAGCTTGACCACGATGGCCACCGCCACGATGAGAAGCGAAACAGCGGTATAGGATGCCTTCTCGGGGTGAATGATCTTTTTGACCGATTCTATGGCGGCCGTAATGCCGGCGTAGAGCACGATGGCGGATACGATGAGGGCGCTCAGGTATTCCGCTCTGCCGTGTCCGAAGGGATGGTTCTTGTCCGGGACTTTGCCGGCCACCTTCGCTCCGATGATCGTGATGATCGACGACAGGGCGTCGGACAGGTTGTTGACGGCGTCCAGCGTGATCGCGATGGAATTGGTCGCCAGCCCCACCAGCGCCTTGAAGATCGAGAGCATCACATTGGTCACAATACCGACGATACTTGTCCTTACGATCACCTGGTCGCGGTTAAGCGTGTTCTCACTCTCCGTATTCTTTGAATTCGCTGCCTTATCCATTGTCACTCCTCTTATGTCATTCCCATTAGCTGTATTGTTTCTTACAGGTTCTTACAGGCGCCGCGTCAGGCTCAGGCGTAATCGCCCTCCTCCGCCTCGGGCACGACCTCCCTCTTTTCGATCGCTTTCTCCTCGTTCTTGATCTCCCAGTGGATCAGGAACGTCAGAATGCCCCGAAGCACAATGATGGCGCCAAGGATCCCCAGCTCTCTCCACTCGCGCACGACGACGGTGCGGAGCACCTCTCCGCCCATCTTGAATTCAAGCGCGAGCGCAATGCCCTGCGCGAGTTCAAGCCGGATGCTGCTGTCCTTCTTCGTCCAGAGATAAAAGCATTTGACAGCAGTATACACAAGCACAATAACGCCGAACATCTCCATCAGGACCGTGGACAGCTGAACAACATATGTCAGGACCTGCTCCATTAAGTCGATAAAACCTGCCATGATCTATACTCCCCCTGCTTTTTTGTTCCCTTTTCCTCTCTTCCTCTTAAAAGTTCCAGAAGCTCCGATTAAAAGCTCCGGGCCCAATTGACCAGCGAATCGTGCCAGATATTGTTTTCCACATCTCTGCGCATCTGATCGGTCACGGGACCGTTCTTTTCCATTTTCCCCAGGATCACGCTCTGCAGCTCTTCTACTGTCATCTCCTCGTAGGATTTGCCCTCGGGCACAGGTACGGGTTTTTTTATGTCCGCGCCGGCAGTCTTTCCCGCCTCCGGTGCGCCGGCAGTCTTTCCCGCATCAGCCGAACCGGCAGTCTTTCCCGCATCCGGTGCACCGGCAGTCCTGCGCGCGGCTGCGCCTGCCGCGTCCCTCTTAGCCGGGTTCTTTACGGCCGCGGGAATCGCCTTGAAGACGGGCTTTCCCTCCTTCACATAACTCTCCTCGGGAACCCAGATCTCTCCCAGATTCGCGGGGACCGTAAATGTGAGGGTGTCACCCTCCGCCCGGATCTTCTGTCCGGACAGCGCGCCGACAAAGCGCTCGTGCCCCAGCGCGGGAACACGGACCTCAGCGGGTTCACTGTCGTTGTTGGCCGCGATTATGATGTCGCACCCGTCCTTGGACCGGGCGAAGGCATACTGCCTTGTGGTAAGGGAGAGCTCCCTGTAATCCCCGTCCTGCAGCGCGGGCGTGCGCAGGTGCAGATGCCCCAGCGCCGCGATCAGCTTCGTGTACGGATTGTCCTTCAGCGCGTTTTTAAAATCCTCCAGGGACAGCGCCGGGCGAAGCGAGTCGTCCGACCAGCTCTCCTTTCTGCCCTCAATGCCGAATTCCGATCCGTAGTAGATGGAGGGGATCCCGGGCAGCGTGAACAGCAGGATATGGAGCGGCATGAAGTTCGCCTTGTCGCTCAGCCTCGTATAGATGCGCTCCACATCATGGTTGTCCGCGAAGCTGTAGAGCTTGCTCCCGCCGGGGCGGTTTAAGCCCATATCATACAGCCGCTTGACCGTATGGGCGATCTCAAAGTAGTTGTGGTCGTTGTGTCCCGAATACAGCGCCTTGTGCAGGTTGTAGTCCGTGACCGAATGCAGCATGGAGGGGCCGACCCAGCGGGTGTAATCCCCGTGGATCACCTCGCCCATCAGCCAGAAATCCGGCTTTACCTCGTCGGCGAGACGGCGCAGCGTCTGCATAAAGCCAAAGTCCAGCACATCCGCCGCGTCCAGACGCAGCCCGTCGATATCAAATTCCGACACCCACATCCGGATGGAATCGCACAGATAGTCCTGCACTTCCCCGTTGCGCTGATTGAGCTTCACCAGCAGGTTGTATCCGCCCCAGTTGTCGTAGCTAAAACCGTCGTTATACTCGTTATTTCCCCAGAAATTGACATTGCAGAACCAGTCCCGGTAGGGGGAATTCTCTCTGTTTTCCTTCAGATCCCGAAACGCGAAGAAATCCCGGCCCACATGATTGAACACCCCGTCCAGGATCACGCGGATCCCCTGCCGGTGACACTCCGCCACAAAGTCCTTAAGATCCTCATTGGTGCCCAGCCGGCTGTCCAGCTTCCGATAATCGGTCGTCTCATAGCCGTGCCCCACCGACTCGAACAGGGGCCCGATATAGAGCGCGCTGCACCCCAGCTCCCGCATGTGTCCGATCCAGGGCACGATCGTTTTCAGCCTGTGTACGGGCTCCCCGTAATCATTTTGCTTCGGCGCGCCTGTGAGTCCCAAGGGATATATATGATAAAAAACTGCTTCGTCGTACCAGCTCAATTTTTTCCTCCTGTAATCAACGTTATCCTTATTATTGTATCACGTTATGCCGTTTTTCTGTGTTATACTTTTTTATGAAAAGGATCTTATGACAGCATTGTTTTACCCATTTCTCCAGTTCCCTTTTTTTACGTCTTTTTTGCCGGTTCGGCTATAACACTTATTTGTCACACGGCTCTGTGCCATTTTTGCAGTTTGTTTTTCTTTGATGAATAAATAAACACTGTTATTATACTATTTGCTATAGTTCAGCACCCATTTATATTAACGGAGATATAACATGGATTTCACCCCCCGGATGCGGCACATCCTCCGAATTTTACTGTCCAGTAACGGCCCCGTCAGCAAGCAGGAGCTCGCGGACGAACTGGGCGTCAGTAAGAGAACGGTACAGCGAGAATTCGAGTATGTAAGCCTAAATATCCAGAAGTATAATTTAAATCTGGAAAATGTCAAGGGAAAGGGCGTCTCTCTTTCCGGCGATCCACAGGATCTGAGTGCCCTCCGGGAGAGCCTTGGCGATGATCTCTATCCCGATGCCGCCGACCGCGAGGGCCGCCGCAGGAGGCTTCTGTTTGAGCTTTTAAGAGACAGGACGCCGCACAAGCTCTTTTACTACAGCGATCTTTTGGGCGTCAGCGAGGCCACTGCCGCCAGCGACATGGACGCTCTGTGCCCGTGGCTGGAGGAGAGCCATCTCGGGATCCTCAGAAGGCCCGGCTACGGCGTCATTCTGGAGGGGGATGAGAGGGATTACCGCGACGCGATGCGCCGGTTTATCGGAGAGGCGGCGGAACACCCCGACGCCGGCAGCGGCGTTACCGGGACGGGCATCCGCGGGGAGATCTTCGCGGACGCGCTTTTAAACGCGGCCAATTCCGGCATCTATTCCCTCCTTGAGGGCGATATCGTTGGCCGGGTCGACAAGGTACTTCGTGAAATAGACGACCGCAAGATCCATCAGCTCGCTGACAGCGCCTACGCGGGACTGGTCGTCCACATCTCGATCGTCATCGAGCGCCTGAGGCAGGACGCGGGGCTTGACAGCATTCCCCCGGAGATGGGCGATCTGGAATACTGGGACGATTACGGTCTGGCCGTGCGCATCCTCGAGGCGATGGAAAAAGAGTTTGATCTCACCATTCCCCGTGGTGAACTCTCCTATATCCTGCTCCACATCCGCGGCGCCAAGATGGCATATACCGGCGAGGAGATGGAGCTTCCGGATGACATCGGCGAGGACAGGCTTCTGGCCATCATCGATGGGATGATCGACGCGTACGGCATGGGCGTCACCCAGGCTCTCAAGGAGGATGAAGAGTTTCTCAGGGGCCTTCTGATCCACTTAAGGCCCGTGCTCGTCCGCCTCTCTTTGGGGCTCAGGATCCACAATCCGATCCTGGATGACATCAAGGAGGAATACGCCGATATCTTCGAGGCCTGCCGCCGTGCGTCCCTGGTGATCACGAAGGAGACAGGGTACGAAGTCAACGAGGAGGAGATCGGTTTTTTGGCGATGCACTTCGGCGCCGCCCAGGAGAGAGCCAGAGAGAACAGCCAGTACACGAGAAAAGTCATGATCGGCGTCGTCTGCGCCAGCGGATTCGGTGTGGCGAGGCTCATGATGGCGAGGCTGAGCGAAAAGCTCGGGGACCGCGCGGTCCTCAAGTCCTACGGCCGGGACGAGATCAGCGATCATGTGATCTCCGGTACGGATTTCTTTGTCTCCACCATGAACCTGGACCCGTTCCCTGTGGATTATCTGCAGGTCAGCCCGCTGATCCCGCCAACGGATCTGGACAGGATCGAATACAAGCTTGAGGACTATTCCCACATCAAGAGGGAGTCGACCGCCACGACTTACGGCAGGCGCCTGGACGAAGCGTATTTCCTCATCAGCAAGATCAAAGGCCTCGTGCAGGGATTCCGCAAGATCGAGACCTCGGATTCGATCCGCTTCCGCGACGCGCTGCAGCTTTTGACCATGCAGGTGACAGAGAGCCTGCACTCCGCCGCCATGCTCAGAGACGCGGTCATAGAGCGGGAAAAACTCAGTTCCCAGATCCTGCCGGAACTGGGCATCGCTCTTTTGCACACCCGCTCGAGCGCCGTCCGGGAGCCGGTATTTATCTGCTGCGTCCCCCGGGGCGGAGGCATGTATACCGACCCCTATTTCAAGGGGATCCGCCTGATCGTGCTCATGGCCATGCCGGTGGACGAGAACCGGATCCTTCACGCCAAGCTCCTGGGCAGCATAAGCGGCTCGCTGGTCTTAGGCAGCCCCTTTTTGGATCTGCTCAAATACGGAGACGAGAAGTCGATCCGTGAGGCGCTCTCCCTCGAGCTCAAGTGTTTTTTCTTCGACTATATGGACAACTGACTGATAACTTACATCGTTTTTACTACCAGTGACAGCACCAGGCTTTTTTTCACGCCGCTTTCGCTGCGCGGACAAAAGCCGTGTGCTGTTTTTTTGTCCTTTTTTTCTTGCACAGGTGAAAAGTATGCCAAGTTTAAGCGTCCGCACATCCCGTAAACCCAAAAGCTTCCGCGAACAATTGGTCGGATCCGCCTCCCGGAAGGCGTCGCTCCTGTTCCTTATAAGCTGTCTGCTCTTTGTGATCGGCCAGTTCTCTATCTCTCTGGCCACCAATGAAATGAATGCCAGGCGCCATCTCGACACGCTTTTAGAGTCATTTTCCGAGCTGGACGAGGCGGAGCGGGCCTTCCTGGAAGATCCCGAAACGCTTTCCGCTGCCGCGAGGGTCCTTAAGGCGGACGGCACTGAGGATCAGACGCCCCAAAATGAGTTCTATATGGTGTTTCGCCGCGCTCTGAGCGGCCAGTCCGTTGTGACCAACTATATGATCACAAGTGAGGATAAGCGCGTGATCGCCTCCTCCTACCCGGAAGTCAGTTTTTCTGCCTATTCGATCAACTATATCTACGCGTCCTGCTTCCGCGCGAGCCAGGAGGGCGAAGGCGTCTACCGGACCGTCTATTATGACATCGGCGAGTACGCGGACCCGCTCTATATCCTCCCGGTCAGGGAAAACGGGAAAGTCCTCGGCTATGTGACGCTTGTCCTTTCGGGCAGCAGCTGGAACTATCTCCGAGAAAA
This sequence comes from uncultured Lachnospiraceae bacterium, assembly GCA_905235465.1. Classification (GTDB taxonomy): domain Bacteria; phylum Bacillota; class Clostridia; order Lachnospirales; family Lachnospiraceae; genus CAG-791. The sequence continues at coordinate 21,173 of CAJOLP010000014.1, forward strand.
ACTACGACGGCGTGATCACAGACCTTCGCAGCAACGTCATGTACTCCAGCAAACACGGACTCGTGACGCGCATGAACAAATTTCCCGGAAAGGAACAGCCCGATCTGTACCCGGGCAAACACGGTGCCTGCCACCTTCCGGACGGCCGCTACTGGATGGTCTCCCGGGAGCTGCCTGACCGTTCCGCCGTTGTCTATTCGCTGGTCTACGACCCGCAGAACGGAGCCGGCGCGGCAGGGCTTCTGATCATGCTCTTTGCGGGTGTCATCTGGAAGGAACTGGCGGACGGCATGGCGCGGCAGATGGCCGCCATGAACGCCGCGTCCATCGACAACCTGGTCCGGGAGATCCGGATCATCCGCAAGGAGGATCCGCTGCACCGCGTACAGATCGACAGCGAGGATGAATTCAGTGAGGTCGGCATGCAGATCAACCGGATGATGGATTCCATAAAGGAGCTGAATGACAAAAATACAGAGCTGATCCGCCTCAACGCCCGCTTTGAGATGAATGAGCTCACCGAACAGATGAATCCGCATTTTCTTTACAATACGCTTGAGATCATACGGAACCTTGTCTATTTCGACGCCGATAAGGCCAACGAACTGATCGGAAGCCTGACGCAGATCCTTCGGTACAGCGTGAACAACACAAGGCGTGAGGTCTCCTTTGGGGAGGATATGGAATACACGGACAAATATCTGCAGATCCAGTATACGCGTTTCGGGGACCGCCTGAAATGCACCATGGACATAGAGCCCGCCTGCAGGGAAATAACGGTCCCCAAGCTTCTGCTGCAGCCCATCGTTGAGAACAGCATCAAATACGGCTTCCGCCATCAGATGGATCTGGCCATTTCCATAAGGGCCTGTATGGAAGACGGTATTTTTACTGTCCGCGTAGCGGACAACGGCGGCGGCATGGATCCCGAAAAGGCCCGGATCCTCAATGAGCAGCTTCTTACCCACGACAACAGAGAGGAATCCATAGGCTTAAGGAACCTGTCCCGGCGCCTGTACCTGCGCTACGGCCCGGGGAGCGGCCTCTCCATTCGCAACAGGGAAAACGAGGGCATGGAGGTGATCCTGACGATCAACTGCATGGCCTCAGGCAACACATAAGGGAGTCGGTATGTATAAAGTTTTGATCGTAGAGGACGAAGATATCATACGCAAAGGGCTGCGTTACACAGTCAAGTGGGGCGATCTGGACTGCACTGTCGCGGGTGAAGCCAGAAACGGTGTGGAAGGCGTGGAGGCGATCCGCTCGCTGAATCCGGACATCGTGATCGCGGACATCACCATGCCGGTCAAGGACGGCCTTGAGATGATCCGCGACACGTACCGGGATCATGACTACGCCTCCATCATTCTCTCCGGGTTCGCGGACTTTGAGTACGCCAGAAGCGCGATCCGCTTTGGCGTGTCGGCTTACCTCCTAAAGCCCCTTGACATGAACGAACTGCAGGAGACGGTCCGCGGGATCTGCCGCGAGCTGGGGGAAAGGCGAAGGCATGAGGAGCAAAAGACCGAAATGGCGCAGAGTCTTGACATCAATCTGCTGGGAGACGCCGGCGCGGGCGGAAGGGATGAGGTCGTTGCCGACATGCTCCGCTATCTGCAGCAGCACTTTTCGGAGAAGATCCTGATGAGCGATCTGGAAAAACAGTGCCATTACAGCGGGGCGATGCTCAACCGCCGCTTCAAGGCTCAGACGGGCATGACCTTCAACGAATATGTTATCCGCTACAGGGTCACCGAGGCGGTCCGCATGATGCGGGATGGCCGCTCCGTAAACGACACCGCCGCCTCCTGCGGATTCAGCGATTACAAATACTTCAATACGGTATTTCGAAAATATGTGGGATACAGCCCGAAGGAATTCATTTCCATGCTGCGCTTCATCTGATGATCCGCCGGCCATACAGCCTCTTTTAAGACCGCTGCGTGGCCGGTCTTTTTTTGTATCGGATTTTCGCCGCCCGTTTTGGGATTTTGGGTATTTGTTCCCCGCCAAAAAAATAGAATATTTATATATCACTCAATACCTTTAAAGAACAGGGATGTTAAAGATCAAGGAGGAGACGAATGAGTGTAGCGATCAATATTTCTCACGGGGTCAAAAAGTATGGGGATACGACCGTCATTCCGGACCTTTCGCTGTCGGTAAAAAACGGCGAATTCTTCACGCTTCTGGGGCCTTCCGGCTGCGGCAAGACGACGCTTCTAAGGATGATCGCCGGCTTCAACTCCATCGAGGGGGGAACTTTTAAGTTCAACGATACGGTCATCAATGACATGGATCCCGGCAAGCGCGGGATCGGCATGGTATTTCAAAACTACGCGATCTTTCCGAACATGACAGTCCGCAAGAACGTGGAATTCGGCCTGAAGTACAAGAATTTCCCCAAGGACAAAGTCCGGGAGGAGGCGGACAAATTCCTCCGCCTGGTGCACGTCGATCAGTTCGCGGACAGAATGCCCGAGAGACTCTCCGGCGGTCAGCAGCAGCGCGTCGCGCTGGCCCGCGCGCTCGTCATCCGTCCGGACGTCCTTCTGATGGACGAACCGCTGTCCAATCTGGACGCCAAGCTGCGCGTGGAGATGCGGACAGTCATCCGGCAGATCCAGCGTGAGGTGGGCATCACCACGATCTATGTGACACATGATCAGGAAGAGGCCATGGCGATCTCCGACAGGATCGCCGTCATGAACAAAGGTGTGATCAATCACTGCGGCACGCCGATCAACATTTATCTGCGTCCCGCCAACCAGTTCGTCGCGACTTTTATCGGCAAATCCAATATCCTGCGCGGACAGCTTTCCGAAAGCGGCGGCAAAGCTCTCCTCACCTTTGGGAACGGGTACACCGCGCCGATCGCGACCGTCCGTCCGGAAGAGATCCGAAGACGCGAGGTCAATGTATCCGTAAGGCCCGAGGAGTTTGTGATCCGCCCTGCCGGCGCGGAAACGCGGGAGGGTATTGAGGCGGTCGTGCAGGACAGCGTGTTCCTGGGCTCCAACACCCACTACTTTGTGGAACTCTCCGGCGGAGAGAAAGCGGAGATCATTCAGGAGACCGATATCGACAGCATCATAGCGCCCGGCAGCAAAGTCTCTCTCTCCGTCAATATGAAGAAGATCAACCTCTTTGATTCCGAGACTGAGAATTCGATCATGAAAGGCGTGATCAACCGCACGGATGAACAGGATCCCGGGAGGTGACTATGACAAATCGAAGATTCAGACTTGATTTCTGGTCCGCTGTATCGCTGATCCTTCTGTGCACTTTCCTGCTCTTTTTGGTCTACCCGATCGGCGGCCTGCTCAAAGAAGCGTTTTTTAAGGACGGCGCCTTCACCATGGACGCCTTCGCCCAGTTCTTTTCAAAGAAACATTATTACGGGACGATCGGCCACAGCACCCTGATCGGCGTGTCCGTCACGGCGCTGAGTCTTTTGCTCGGCATTCCCTTCTCGTACTTTTATTCGTTCTACGAGCTTACGGGCAAAAAACTGATCTTCGTCCTCTGCCTTCTGTGCACCATGTCAGCGCCCTTTATCGGGGCCTACGCGTGGATCCTGCTCATGGGCAACTCCGGCCTTCTGACCGGACTTTTGAGAGCGGTCGGCATTACAGGCGTTTCCATCTACGGATTCGGCGGCGTCGTGCTGGTACAGGTCCTCAAGCTCTTCCCGCTGGTCGTGATCTACATGAACGGTGCTTTTCGGGATATCGACAATTCTCTGCTGGAGGCGGCAGAGAGCATGGGCTGCAAAGGCATCGAGCGGTTTAAGCGGATCATCATGGGGCTGACCATGCCGACGATCCTGGCGGCAGCGCTGCTGGTATTTATGCGCTCATTCGCCGACTTCGGCACGCCTGTCCTGATCGGCCGGGGATATACGACATTTCCGGTTCTGATCTACAACGAGTATCTGGGTGAAAACGGGGCGGATTTTCATTTCGCCGCGGCCGTCAGCGTCATCGCGGTGCTTGTGACCGCCGCCATTTTCCTGGCGCAGAAGGCAGCCTCCAACCGCTTTAAATTCACGATCAACTCACTTCATCCCGTTGCGCCCAAAAAGCCCGGGAAAGTTGCCGGCATCCTGATGAATGTGTACTGTTATGCGCTGCTGGCGGTGGCTCTTCTGCCCCAGCTGTACATCATCAACATGTCCTTCAGAAACTACACCAACAGTATTCTCAAGCCGGGATATTCGCTGGTCAATTACCAAAAGGCGATCGAGAAGAATCTTTTCCGCGCCCTCGGCAACACGTTAGTGATCAGTATCGCGGCGCTGGCTATCATACTGGTCATAGCCGTATTGATCTCCTACCTGGTGGTCCGGCGCAGCAACTTTATCAACAACCTGATCGACACGATCTCCATGATGCCCTACATCATGCCCGGGGCCGTGATCGGTATTTCCCTTGTGATCGCCTTTTCCGGAAAGCCGTTCTCCCTGACCGGAACGCTGACGATCATGATCATCGCGCTCGTGATCCGGCGAATGCCTTTTACCAGCCGGTCCGCGACAGCCGCGATGATGAAGATTCCCATCAGTACAGAAGAGGCAGCGCTGAGTCTGGGCGCGCCCCGCGCGGAGGCCTTCACGCGGATCACCGTTCCGATGATGTCCAGCGGCATCATTTCCGGCGCGGTGCTGAGCTTCGTCTCCATCATCACGGAGATGTCCTCCGGCGTCATTCTGTACAAAAATTCGACAATGACGCTGACGATAGGCACATACACCTGCATAACCAGCGGTATTTACGGTGTGGCCGCCGTATTCGCGACAGTCACCACCGTTCTTACCGTCCTATGCCTCATCCTTCCTTTATCTGAAGATCTCCAAATCGGAAGATTTCAGTGTCTGATATCAGCGTTATTCATCTTTCTTTCTTCTGTGCAGTGCGGGCGCCGGGTGTTGCATTACCCCTATTCCATTTTAACCGGCGCCCTTTGCACTGTGTAAAGTACTGCTTTCGGGGCGTCCTCGCGCCGAAAGAGCGAAGTACACGGTGTCATATATATAGTGACAAAAGCAAAACTTACAAAGGAGGTACGTATGAAAAAGAAAACTATTATGAGCATCGCTGCGCTTATGACGACAGCCGCGATCGTGCTGTCAGGCTGCGGCGGTTCCGGCAGCAATGAGGAGCCTGCGGCTGAGGGAAGCACGACAGCCGGGGCGGCTGCCCAAACCGAAGAGGGCGCGGCGGCAGAAGGCCAGGACCGCCCCTACTACGTCCGCGACGCCGCTGAGGTGACCGGAAAACTCAATGTATACACCACTATGGAAGAGACACAGCAGGAGGTCCTGCAGGAGCTCTGGAGCAAATATTATCCCGACTGCGAACTTGAGATCCAGGCGGATTCCATCGGCACACTGGCCACCAAGATCCGCAGTGACGAGTCCACTGACGCGGACGTCGTGATCGGCGGCATGTTCGCGGCGGACGGGGACTCCTATCACGACATCCTGCAGCCTTACACCGCTGCCTGTGACCAGGAGCAGAATTATCACGACGAGTCCGGTTACTACACCTTCTACGACGTGCAGGTCATGTGCCTTGTCGTCAATCCGGATCTTCGGGATGATCTGGGCATCGAGATCCGCGGATACGAAGATCTCCTTCAGCCCGAGCTCAAGGGCAAGATCATCATCGCCTCTCCCGACGCGGCCTCTTCCGGCTATCGCCAACTCCAGACCGTGCTCGCGACCATGGGCGACACCTTTGACGACGAAAAGGGCTGGGACTACATCGCGAAGCTGATCCCGCAGACCTTCTCCACCACATCCTCCAAGGATGTGTTCAACCTTGTCAGCACCGGCGAGTATGTAGCCGGCCTCTCCTATGAGTCCAGCGTTGTCGCGCTGATCAATGACGGCGCGCCCATCGAGTGTGTCTACATGAAGGAGGGAAATACAGCCATGGCAGGCGGCGCCGCGATCGTAAAGACCGCTCCGAACCTTCCCGCCGCGCAGGCTATGATGGACCTTCTCTCCAGCGCGGAGTTCCAGGATGCGCGCGCGCAGGCTTCCGCCGGCCGTGGATCCAACGGACTTTGCAACCTTCAGGGTCTTCCGGATGAGTCCGAACTGGGCATCGTACCGCTGGATTTCGATTATCTCGCAGAGCACAAGGATGATCTGATCAACAAATTCACGGAAATGTACGCCGACCTGAGCGAATAAGCAAAAGCCGGTCCGGGGCCCGCTGCGAAAGACCGGGCCGGGCTGAGCATTTGGCCGAACGTTTACATGAAAAGGGACAGGGGACGGCCCTCACCGCACTTTCGCGGCGGGGGAGCCGCCCCTCTTTCTTTTATATAACAAATGTGTTCCCGGCAGCACGCGTTGGGCCGCTTACATCTAAAAATTGTCACGTTCCTATGTGACAAACTTAATTTTGTAATGATGGATATCTGCCCTGAAACGTATTACAGTTAAGTTAGCAACTTATCATGTTTGTAGAAAGGGGAACGAGTAACTATGAAAACTAAAATTCAGTCCTTTGGACGCTTTCTGAGCGGTATGGTCATGCCGAATATCGGCGCCTTTATCGCCTGGGGACTTATCACAGCTCTCTTCATTGAAACGGGCTGGCTCCCCAACGAAAAGCTTGCCACCATGGTAAGCCCGATGCTCTCCTATCTGCTTCCCATTCTGATCGCCTATACCGGCGGTAAGATGGTCGGCGGACAGAGAGGCGCTGTCATGGGCGCGATCGCCTGTGTCGGCGTTGTATGCGGCGCTCCGGATTATCCCATGCTGATGGGCGCCATGGTCATGGGTCCTGTCGGCGGCCTCGTCATCAAGAAATTTGACCAGGCTGTGGAAGGCAAGATCCCGAACGGTTTCGAGATGCTGGTCAACAACTTCTCGATCGGTATTCTGGGCATGCTCCTGGCCATCGTCGGATTCTATCTGATCGGCCCGTTCATGGCAGGCGTTCTGATCTTCCTGTCAGGTGGTGTCGATATCCTGGTCAGCCACGGACTTCTCCCTCTGGTCTCTATCTTCGTAGAGCCCGCAAAGGTGCTGTTCCTGAACAACGCGATCAACCACGGCATCTTCACACCTCTTGGCGCGCAGCAGGTCGAGACGGCAGGAAAGTCCATCTTCTATATGATCGAGACCAACCCCGGCCCCGGCGCAGGCGTTCTGCTTGCCTACTGGCTGTTTGCGAAGGACAGGGCGACCAAGGATTCCGCTCCCGGCGCTCTGATCGTGCACGTGCTCGGCGGTATTCACGAGATTTCCTTCCCTTACATCCTGATGAACCCCATCCTTCTGCTGGCCACCATCGGCGGCAGCATGGCTGCGATGTTCTACAATGTAATCTTTAATGTCGGTCTTGTAAGCCCTGCTTCTCCCGGTTCCATTCTGGCTCTGCTTGCAGTCGCTCCCAGAGGTGAGCAGATCAAGGTTCTGTTCAGTTTCCTGATCGCCACGGGTGTCTCCTTCGTGATCGCGATGCCGATCGTGAAGCTGTCCAACAGCCAGGAAAGCCTTGCGAAAGCAACAGCGGAAGTCGCCGGCATGAAGGTGGCGTCCTCCGGCATCAACCAGGAGACCATCTATGATCTGAAGGCCCTCAAGAACATCGTGTTCGCGTGCGATGCCGGCATGGGCTCCTCCGCTATGGGCGCTTCTGTCCTTAAGAAGAAGCTTCAGGAGGCAGGGATCTCAGACATTGATGTCAAACATTATTCTGTATCCGAAGTTCCGGACGGCGTGTCCTTCGTTGTCTGCCATCAGGATCTGGCGGACCGCGCGAAAAAGTCCGCGCCGAACGCCAGGATCGTCACCATCAGCAACTTCATGAACGCTCCTCAGTACGACGAGATCGTATCGGAGATCAAAGCTGCCAGAGAGGCTGCTCCGGAGGCCAAAAAGGCCGACGCGGCACCTGCAGCGCCCGCCGCTGAGGAGAAAAAGGCCGGTGAGAGCGACGTCCTCGTCAAGAAGAACATCATTCTCAACAACAAGTCAGTCTCCAAGGAAGAGGCGATCCGCGCGATCGGCAAGCTTCTGGTGGATGACGGCTACGTCACAGAAAAGTATGTGGACGGCATGATCGAGAAGGAAGATGTCTTCAACACCGCGATCGGCAACAACCTGGCGATCCCTCACGGCATTGAGAGCGTCATCGGCGAGATCAAAAAGCCCGGTCTTGCGATCATGACCTATCCGGACGGCGTCGACTGGGGCGATGGCGAGACCGTCAAACTGGTGATCGCTGTTGCGTCTGCCGGTGATGATCATGTTGAGATCCTCGGCAAGATCGCTACGACCTGCGAGAGCGAAGAAGCTGTCGATGAGATCCTCAAGAAGTCCGTGGATGAGATTTACGACCTGTTCAAATAAGAGACAGGGCTGCATCGAACATTAACGCAGTGAACAACTATTGAATACACAGCAATAGAAGGAGAACATCCATGAAAAAAGCAGTACATTTCGGAGCCGGCAAGATCGGCAGAGGTTTTATCGCAGAACTTTTGCATGACAGCGGGTACGAGATCGTCTTCGCGGATGTCGTGGACGCCCTTGTCGATATCGTCAACAAGGATCACGAATATCCGCTCTTCCTCATCGATCACGATTACGAAGAGAAGATCATCGACCATGTCATCGCTTATTCCAACATCAAAGAACCCGAGAAGATCATTGACGCCATCTGTGAGGCGGAGGTGATCACGACTTCCGTCATGGCGACCAATCTGGACAAGATCGCTCCTCTCCTGACTCAGGGCCTCAAAAAGAGGCTCGAGCAGGGCGGCGGCAAGGTGACTGTTATGGCCTGCGAAAACGCCATCATGGGCACCGACATCCTCAAGGAAGCCATGATCGATACCGGTATTTTGACCAAAGAACAGATCGACGAGATCGGCGTCTATCCCAACACGGCTGTGGACCGCATGGTATTTGGCGGTGTGCACAACGGCAAGGAAGGCATTGAGATCGGCGACGCGTACGAGCTGGCCATAGAGAGAGGGAAACTGATCGATCCCGATTCCGAGCCGATCAAGGGCGCGGAATACGTGGATGACCTGATGATGTATCTGCAGCGCAAGATCTACATCATCAACTGCGGACACGCCATCGCGGGCTACTACGGCCGCGCGCTCAAGGGTTATGACATCGTGCAGGACGCTCTGAACGACCCCGAGCTGATCGTGGATATCCGCGGCGCGATGCTCGAATCCGCTGCCGCGCTTGAGCGCAAGTACGGCTTTGCGCACGAGGACCTCGTGGATTATATGGAGACCATGATGATCAAGCGGTTCACCACACCCGGTGTCGTGGACCCCATCGCGCGCGTCTCCCGCGAGCCCATCCGCAAGATCTCCCCGAACGACCGGATCATGGGCCCCGCCAACCAGTGTGAAGATTTCGGTCTTCCCAATGACCACCTTCTCAAGGGTGTCGCCTGCGCGCTCAAGTTCGTGCAGGAGGATGATCCGCAGGCAGTAGAACTCCAGAAATTCATCGCCGACAACGGCGTGGAGGACGCGATCATGAAGTACACCGGCGTTTCCAGAGGAAGCCGCATGTACAATGTCATCCTGGAGGAGTACAACAAACTTAGCTGAATCGACTGAGTCTTTGTTCTTTTAAAGCGCAAGAGGCTGCGGCATCCGCCGCAGCCTCTTGTTTCTTTATGCTTTTATCTGTTCTCTTACTGGTCCATGTGCTGAAGCTCATGCCTAAGGACCTGGTAGATGCGCCAGAAGCCTCCGCGGTAGTCCGCCTTGGACAGCTCATGGAGGACCATGTTCGGGTCATCCGTCCCTATGATATCAACGCCGCAGCTCACCATATACTGTATCTCCTGAGGATCATCCGCTGTCCAGCAGCTCACCTCCATGCCGGCCTCATGCACCGCGTGCACCAGATCAGGGTTCACGCCGCTCAGTTCGATGGAAAGATCGGTCGCGTCGTCCACATCCGCATAGGACTCGAAAGCCTGCAGCACCGCGTGCGCCGTACTGATGGTAGGGTCCAGAAGATGCATCTTCTTGATCGCCGAGCTGTAAATACTGATGACCATGACGTTGTCATGCATCCCCGTCTTATTCACGGTCTTGAGGATCTCCTCTTCCATATTCTTCTCGTGCCCGTTGAGCTTGATATCGATCTCCACATTCACGTCATTCTCTTTGGCCAGCCGCAGCACTTCCTCCAGGGTCGCGTAATGGACATGCTCATACGCGCCGGGCAGCGTATCCAGCATTTCGATCTGTTCCAGCTCATCATAAGTCAGTTCATAGATCTTCTTTTTGACGCCGGTCAGGCGCTCTATGGAAATATCGTGGGAGATGACAAGTACGCCGTCCGCTGTCTGCTGCACATCCAGCTCGATCCACGAGACATACTCTGAGATCGCCAGTTCAAAGGCGGGCATCGTATTTTCCGGCGCGTTCACGTTGTCGCCCCGATGCGCGCACACCTCGGGTATATCCAGATCATCTGTCAGATAGGAACATGTCCTCACGATATTGAAGCCGTAGGTGGTAAAAAGCAGAATGGACAGACCGATAAAGCTAAGGGCCACCTCCCTTTTGTGACTGTCCACCGTCCTGAAGTTATCCGGCGACAGGCTCGTGATCATCTCGTCTTCCTCAACATACCTAAAGAACAGCACGGTAAAACCCGCATTGTTGATCGCGGGAAGCGTGATGACGCTGACCAGGTGCTTGAAGATATTGAGGCTCGTCCCCAAATTGCCGGACGAAACTATATCCGACGCTTTTCCGAATATATGGGAAAGCAGGTCAAATCCATTCACAATGATGATGGAAGTGGCGGAATTGATCAGTACGGTCACCAGGAGATTGAGGGTAAGCAGGTATAAGATCGTTTTGATGGCATTTCTTTTGCCGATATTCCATGCCTGTTTACAGCTTGCAAAAAAGTTCTTGTCCGTCAGTACATAAACATTGATCGTAAACAGCAGGGCCAGAACGACGATGAGCATGATCAGATAGACGATCGTAAACAGCCCGTTATACAGCGCATTTGCATGGATGGCCTGCATGATAAAGCTCGGAATGGAGATCTTAAAGGAGGAGTTGGACAGGACGATCACCTTTGTCAGAGGGAAAAGGACAAGCAGGAAGATCAGCATCAGCCAGTTGACGGGATTGAGCGTCTTTTTACAGATCCGCCATCCGGCTCTGAACATGCTCAGAATATCCGTCTTTCGCCCGATCTGCGCCATGGAAAACGCGTGCAAAAGACCCGCGATCTCAAAAAGGGCGACAAATGTCATGCTGATCAGATAGAGCAGCAAAATGATAATGGACCACGGTTTTGTTATGACCGAGAGCAGATTGGAGCTGTCGATGTAGGCCACATTCTCCACCACGGACAAAAGTTTGAACAAATATGTCGTGCAGAGGGAGACCACTGCCAGGGCGGCCAGCGCGCTCAGGATCGAAAAAGCGGCGATCGTGCCGTAATTCTCAGCGAACAGCACCGATGTCTCTTTGAGGAATTCCCAGAAACTCCGGACAAGGCAGGAAAGAATATTCTTGATTTTGGTGAAGCTGTTGTTTTCAGATGATGTGGATGCCATTGCTCAATTACCCGTTCAAAAAATGAATCTGCCAAAATGATCATGATACTGATGGATCATGGATACTGATGTATTAACTATACTCACTTTTCCCATTATCTTCAATGACAAACGAAAAACCTGATATATTCACGCTCTGCGCACCGCTTTTTCGTGTGCCGCCATCTCAAACCGGTCATCCAGCGGCTCCAGTTCACAATGTCCGTATTTGGTCACCAGCGCCGTCCTGAGGATCTCGTCGCAGAACTCAGGATTTCCCGGCAGCACGGGTCCGTGGCTGTAGGTTCCGAACACATTCCCGGCGCGGACCCCTTCCGTCCCGTCCTGTCCGTTGTTTCCATAGCCCCTTAGGACTTTTCCCAGAGGCTTTACGCCGCTGCCGAGCCTGGTCATGCCGCTGTGATTCTCGAATCCGGCGACGATACTTCCCCCGGATTCCTCCCCCAGGCGGAACGCGTAGTTGCCGATCATCCGCGTCGGACCGCCCACTGTGCACAGATCCACGGCGCCGATGAATTCGCACCGCACGCCGTCCGCCGTCTCATAGTAGTGGCCCATCATCTGATATCCGCCGCAGATGCACAGAAACGTCTTCCCGTCCCCTACGGCCGCCCTGATCTCCTGCGCCATGCCTTTCCCCAGGTCCTCCAGCAGGATCTCCTGCTCAAAATCCTGACCGCCGCCGATAAAGAACAGGTCATACTGCGCCAGCGACCGGCCGGCAGCGCCCTGCCGCACGGAGCCTATGCCGAGCTCATCCACATAATAATCTATCCCGCGCCAATGAAGGCGCCTGGTCATGCACCGGATGTTGCCCCTGTCCCCGTAGAGATTGAGCACTTCCGGGTATAAATGCGCAATGCGAAGTTCCATGGTCTGTGTCCCCTCCACTTCGTATGATCAACCCTTCCAGAACGCGCGGGCTCCGGTCTCCTTCTGCAGCGCCGCCCTGACTTCCAGCATGGAGGTGTAGTTGGGCAAAATATTGACAGGCCGGTCACTGGCGCGCAGCCAGTCCAAAAGCTCCTGAAGGCTGTGGGTCTGCACGATCCTGTTCGTCTCTATCCCCGCGTACTTGAGCCGCACGCACAGATCCTCCGCCCGGTCGCCGAAGACGCAGATCTTACCCAGATGCGGGTTGCCGCACAGTCTCTCGTAATCCACGTCCCAGATCCAGGAAATGTCATGTCCGTCCGCCGTCCTGTCGTTGAGGCACAGGACCAGATGAAAGTCCTGCGTCATCGCGTCCTGATAGGCGAGGGACTGATTGCAGCCGGCCGGGTTTTTGACCAGGATCATCCTGATCTGCACGCCGTCCAGCGTGAACTGTTCCTGCCGCCCGAATCCGTTGACGTGATCGCCCAAAGATCTCAGGCTCTCCTCGGGGGACATCCCTGCCGCCGTGCAGGCGCAAACCGCTGCCGCCGCGTTGTACAGGTTATAGACGGCCGGCAGTCCTATCCGGGCCTCATATTCCCCGTCCCGGATCCGCATGCGCACCGTGCTGGAATCCTGCCCCATCTGCTCCACGCGGGTGACCGCGACGTCCGCTTCGGGACGGCGGTAACCGCAGGAAGGACAGTAAAAACCGCCCAGGTGGGCATATGTGTGGTATTCGTACTGATATTCCGCGCCGCAGCGGATGCAGCGCCTGGCGTCCGAGACGGCCGTCCCGTCATGAAAGCCCGCGGTGACGGTCCTCCCCGCCGCGCTCTCATCGTCCTCCGCGCAGGCCGAGGCGTCTATGCCGTAGTAGAGGACGGGGCCGGTGGCCTCAAGGGCAAGGGAAGCGGCCAGGGAATCGTCCGCGTTGAGGCAGAGGATACTGTCCGGCACTTTCCGGACCGCCTTGCCGATCACCTCCAGCGTGTGCATCACCTCGCCGTACCTGTCCAGCTGATCCCGGAACAGATTCGTCACCACGATCACGGCCGGCTTTACCCGGGGCGCCACATACTGCAGCGCCGCCTCGTCACATTCGATCACCGCGTACTTGTGCCTGGGCTTCCCGGTCAGCGTCGCGTCGCACACGAATTCCGCCGTGATCCCGGACAGCAAATTTGCCCCTGACCGATTGGCCAGAGGCTCCTTTCCCGCCTCCGCGAGCGCGTGCTCGAGAATGCGGCATGTCGTCGTTTTGCCGTTCGTCCCCGTGACAATGATCGTCTGCACCCCTTCCGAGGCGGACGAAAGAATGTCCGGCGACCAGAACATGGCGGCCTTTCCGGGCAGCGCCGTGCCCCCTTTTTTCATCACGCGGAGCGCGCCGCGCGCCGCCTTGCAGGTGCTGACCGCAAGGACTTTTCTAAGTACATTCGTTCCCATTTTATCCTGTCATCCCGGCGTGATCCTTATGGTGCCGCGTTTAAGTATTTCACTCCATCTGAGCCTCGCGTATGATCTCCAGGGCGATCTCCCTTTTGGCGACGCATCTGTCCATGGCCTGGCGCTCGAGATAATAGTGCGCCTCCTCCTCTGTCATTCCCCGTCTCTCTATCAAAAGACACTTGGCCTTCGAGATATTGCTCGATTCGCTCAGCTTCGTGCGGAGCCGCACCACCTCATCCTCGCAGGCGTTCATGTTGCGGCGGATCGCCAGCATATAGCGGACGGATTCCGACAGGATCTGCACCTGCGCCGGCAGGGACAGCACGAGGATCTGCTCGTTTCTGCACCGGTAGGCGGTCTGCTCATAATTGTCCCTGCGCACCATCAGAATCGTCTGCAGACGGCTGTTCCGGATGGCCAGATCCAGGACCTTCTCGATCCCGGTCTCGTCCTGCAGCGGGAGCTTCATGATCAGCAGATCCACGGGCTCCCCGCCGGCGTAGGAGGAGACCTTCTGCCGCACGGCCGAAATAGTATAAGCCTGCGAGATCATGAGCTCCTCGGGAGGCGCCACGCCGCGCAAAGCGCTTTTGATCGCTCTGATGCCCTCCTCGTTCCCGGCCGCGGCCAGGACACGGCAGACTTTAAAACTCTTTTTCATTCAGGTAGGCCTCCAGACAGGCTTCCGGCACATAGCGCCTTACAAAACTGCTGCTCGCGGCGCGCGCGGCCGCCTCCTCTCTGCTGCGGGGGAGCATTTCCAGCTTGTCCGTGATCTCCGGTCCCGCCTTGTAGAGATTGATGTCCAGGGGTTCCGGCGCCTTAAGTCCCTTCTCGATACCCTCCAGTCCCGCGTAAATGAGCAGGGCGTAGGCCAGGAAAGGATTTGCCTCCGCGTCGGGGGAGCGCAGTTCGATCCTCTTTCGTCCGGAGGGATCCGCCGGTATGCGGATGAGCTGCGAGCGGTTCTCCACCGCCCAGCTCACATAGCGCGGCGCTTCCATCTGGCCGAATCTCTCGTAGGAATCGGGCCGGCGGTTGAGAAACAGTGTGATCTCGGATATCCGGCGCAGGATCCCGGCCATAAAGGCCTCCGTGTGATCCGTTTTGTCGGAGGCGTCGCGGTTGTGCACGGAAATATTCAGGTGCATGCCGCTCCCGGGCTGGTCCGCCAGCGGTTTGGGACCAAAATCGGCAAAGTAGCCCCCTGACGCGCAGATGGAGCGCACCGCCCACTTGACGGTGGACGTATTCTCCGCTGCTGTCAGCGGATCGCTGTACTTGAAATCGATCTCCATCTGTCCCGGTCCTCTCTCGTGGTGGGAGGATTCGGGCCGGATGCCCATTTCCACCAGCGTGCAGCATATATCGCGGCGCAGGTTTTCCCCGCTGTCCAGCGGCTCCACGTCCATATAGCCCGCCCGGTCGATGGGCCTGTCCGTGGGACTTCCGTACTCATCCCTGAAAAAGACGTAAAATTCCATTTCCGAACCGAACTTGACATCCACACCCGCTCTGGATGCAGCGCGCACCGCCTCGGTCAGGATCCGGCGCGTATCCTGCGGGGAGGGCGATCCGTCCGGATAATTGATGTCGCAGAACATGCGGCAGACACGCCCTTCTGTCGGGCGCCAGGGCACGATGGAAAGTGTGGAGGGATCCGGACGCAGGAAGAGGTCGCTGCGCACGTCCGCGTCAAATCCGCTCACGGCGCTCCCGTCAAACGAAATGCCGTAGCGCATCGCGCGCTCCAGCTCGCCGGCCATGATGGCGATGTTCTTCTGTTTCCCGAACGCGTCAAAATACGCCAGGCGTATAAACTCCACATTCTCCTCTTCGATGTATTCCAAAAGTTCTTCGTATGATCTCATATATTCCTCCGCGGCGCGCAGCATCGCGCGCATCTTTTGGCGCTTAGTATTTCGCACACAATACTATGAAATATTGTACCGCCTTTATCCTCTCTTTTGCAATGCCGCCCTGATAAGTCCGGCAAACAGCGGATGGGCGCGGTTGGGTCTTGACAAAAATTCCGGATGGGACTGGATGCCGATGTAGTACGGATGCTGATCCCACTCGATGATCTCCGCGATCCTTCCGTCCGGCGACACGCCGGAAAATGTGAGCCCGGCTGCCTCCAGATCCTCCCGCAGTTCGTTGTTCACCTCATATCTGTGGCGGTGTCTCTCCATGATCCGGTCCTTCCCGAACAGGGAGTGGGCCAGCGTGCCCTCCTTCAGGACGCAGGGGTAGGCGCCCAGACGCATCGTGCCGCCAAGCTGTTTTACGTCCTTCTGCTCCGGCATCAGATCGATGACCGGATGCGTGGTCTCAGCGTCGATCTCGGCGCTGGCCGCGTCCTTCCAGCCCGCCACGTTCCGGGCGAACTCCACAAGGGCCATCTGCATGCCCAGGCATATCCCGAGAAACGGGATCCCGTTCTCCCTGGCGTACTGCGCGGCCAGGATCATGCCCTCCGTGCCGCGGTTGCCAAAGCCACCGGGAATGATCATGCCGTCAATGTCGGCGAGCTCTCTTTCAAGTACCTCCCCGCCCTCTTCCAGCTCCTCGGAGTCCACCCAGCGGATATCCACTTCCGCGTTGTTGGCAAATCCTCCGTGATGAAGCGCCTCCACAACGCTCAGGTAGGAGTCGTGAAGCTGTGTGTATTTGCCCACAAGGGCGATGGTGACCTTCCCCTTCGGATTCCTCTCCGCCTCCACGATCCGGATCCAGTCCTCCAGATCCGGCTCCGGGCAGGGGATCCTCAGGCACCTGCAGACCGACTGCGCGAGCTGCTCCTGCTCCATCATGAGCGGGACCTCATAGATGGAATCGGCGTTCAGGTTCTCGATGACGTGAGAGACGGGCACATTGCAAAATAGTGCGATCTTTTCCTTCAGGTTCTGGGGGAGATCGCGCTCCGAGCGGCAGACAATGATATCCGCGCGTATGCCCATCCGCTGCAGTTCGCGGACGCTGGCCTGGGTCGGCTTGGTCTTGAGCTCCTCCGAGCCGTAAAGGTAGGGAACCAGTGTCACATGGATCATGCAGCAGGTGCCCTGCGGCTTTTCCTGCATGAACTGCCGGATCGCCTCGTAGATGGGCTGGGATTCGATATCGCCGACCGTGCCGCCCACCTCCACGATGGCGATGGTGACGTCTTTATCGCCCAATGCGGAGCCCGGTTTTACCTCCTCCGGCTCCACATAGAACCGGCTCTTGATCTCATTGGTCACGTGCGGAATGACCTGCACAGTCCCGCCGCCGTAATCCCCCCGGCGCTCTTTATTGAGGACCGACCAGTAGATCTTGCCCGACGTCATATTCGAGTTGTGATCGAGGCTCTCGTCGATAAACCGCTCGTAGTGTCCCAGATCCAGATCCGTCTCCGTGCCGTCGTCCGTCACGAACACCTCCCCGTGCTGGATCGGGTTCATCGTCCCCGGATCGATATTCAGGTAGGGATCGAATTTCTGCATGGTCACCTTGTAACCGCGCGCCTTTAAGAGGCGCCCCAGGGATGCCGCTGTGATTCCTTTGCCCAGACCGGAGACAACACCGCCGGTCACAAATACATATTTTGTCATTTCTCTTCCCCTCAACGTGAAACAAGGAAGAGGGTCTTGCGCCCCCTTCCTCTTTCGGTTTACTGTTCTCTCAAAGATGTATATCCCATCAGATATTCATCTACTTCTCTCGCGCATCCGCGCCCCTCGACGACGTTCCAGACCACGAGGGACTGCCCCCTGTGCATGTCTCCCGCGGTGAAGACTTTGTCCGCGTTCGTCCTGTAGTGATCGGGGCCCTCCGCGGTCTCCACATTTCCCCGCGGGGCGAGTCTGACGCCGAAGGCGTCCGCCGTATAGGGCTCGCACCCCACAAAGCCCGCCGCGATCAGAAGAAGATCGCAGGGGATGACTTTTTCCGTGCCCTCGATCTCCTGCAGCTTTCCGCCGGAGAAATTCACCTGCACGGTCCTGATCTTTTTGAGCTTCCCCTTTCGGGTAATCAGCTCCTTCACGGTCGTCTTGAACACGCGGGGATCCTCCCCGAATTTCGCCACGGCCTCCTCATGGCCGTAATCGGTCTTGAGCACTTTGGGCCACTCCGGCCAGGGATTGGAGGACGCCCTCTTTTGGGGCGGCGCCGGCATCATCTCCAGTGCCGTAACGCTCGCGCACCCCTGCCGGATCACAGTGCCGATACAGTCATTGCCCGTATCGCCGCCGCCCACGATCACGACGTGTTTGCCCCGCGCCGTGCCGCGGGTCTCGGAACCGCCCGCCAGGATCCGCTTCGTATTTTCCGTCAAAAAGTCCACCGCGTACCTGACGCCCTTGACCTGATCCGCCGGGGAAGGCTGTGCCGCAGAGGCATCTAAAGAGCCGTCCGCGGGATCTGCCGCCAGATCCGTCACCACGGCCGTAAGGCCCCTCGCCTTTTTGGCGCCGCAGGCCAGGATGACCGCGTCATGATCCTCCAGGATCTTAGCCGCCGTCTCCCCTCTGACGTCCACACCGGTCTTAAATACCACGCCTTCCGCCTCCATCAGCGCTTGTCTGCGCGCGATGACGGATTTGTCCAGCTTCATGTTGGGGATCCCGTACATCAGAAGGCCCCCGATCCTGTCCTCTCTCTCATAGACCGTCACCAGATGCCCTCTGTGATTGAGCTGATCCGCCGCAGCCAGGCCCGAAGGGCCGCTGCCGACCACCGCCACCTTCTTGCCGCTTCGCTTTTCGGGGATCCGGGGCTTCATCCACCCGTTCTTAAAGGCCGTCTCGATGATATAGAGCTCGTTGTCGTGGATCGTGACGGGATCATCGTTCATCCCGCAGATGCACGCCTTTTCGCACAGCGCCGGACAGACGCGCCCTGTAAACTCCGGAAAATTGCTCGTCTTAAGGAGCCTTGAGAGCGCGTGATGCACGTGGTTGGAATAGACCTGATCGTTCCACTCGGGGATCACGTTGTGAAGGGGACAGCCCGTCACCATTCCCTTGAGCCTGATCGCGCTCTGACACATCGGCACGCCGCAGTTCATGCAGCGCGCGCCCTGCTTTCTCCGCTCCTCCGCGTCCAGCGGAATGTGGAACTCATTGTAGTCAGAGATCCTTTCCAGCGGGTCCCTGTCGATATTGTCCTCTCTTGTGTACTCCAGAAATCCTGTTGGTTTGCCCATAATAAAACCTCACCCTCGCGAATGATCAAAGCCTGGTAACTTCTTTGAACGCCTCCAGTACTGCCGCGTCATACGGCATTCCCTGCTCCTCGTTCCTGCTGATTGCTGTCAGCATGCGCTGATAGTCGTTGGGAACGATCTTCTTGAAATAGGGAATATACTGATCAAAGTGCTCTATGATATCCCGGCCCCGTTTGGATCCGGTCTCCTTTACGTAATCGGTCAGTATCTCGCGCAGCTCCTCGATCTCATATTTCTCGGTCACCTCCTGGAGCGAGACCATGTCCTTGTTGACCTTCCGGTACAGGTTGTGGTCGGGATCCAGCACATAGGCGATGCCGCCGCTCATGCCGGCCGCGAAGTTTTTGCCCGTACCGCCCAAAATGACGGCCCGTCCGCCGGTCATGTACTCCAGCCCGTGGTCGCCGCAGCCCTCGGCCACCGCGATCGCGCCGGAATTGCGGACGCAGAAGCGCTCTCCCGCGATCCCGCGGATGTACGCCCTGCCGCCCGTCGCGCCGTACAGGGCGACATTGCCGGCGATGATATTTTCACTGGCCTCGAACCGGCTCCTCTCATCGGGCACCAGAACGAGTTTGCCGCCCGAAAGTCCTTTTCCGAAGCCGTCGTTGGCGTCCCCGGTCAGGCGGATCGTGAGGCCCTTGGGGAGGAACGCGCCAAATGACTGCCCGCCGCCGCCTTCGGCCCGCACCACAAAGGTGTCGTCCGGAAGGCTGTTGCCGAATCGTTTGGTGATCTCCGACCCGAAGATCGTTCCGAACGCGCGGTCCGTGGAGGAGACCTTCAGCGACGTCTCATA
>CAJOLP010000015.1 GCA_905235465.1 uncultured Lachnospiraceae bacterium
GCAGATCCTGGAGAGCAACGGGGCCAAGGACATCGGCCGGGGGTATCTGGCGGATGTGCCTTCCATGACGAACGGGGAGATCGATCCGGTCCTGCAGGCCAAAATACTGTTTTTCCTCGAGGACTACCAGGGCGCCGTGGACCTGCTGAGCGGGTACAGCGGACCGGACGAGGAGGAGATCACCATTCTCTGCCAGAGCTATATAGCCCTGGGCAAGACGAAGGCCGCGCTGGAGATCATCGACCAGTATGGGGACACGGTGGACCGATCCCCCACGCTCCTGAATCTTTTGGGGGCGATCCGCATGAAACAGAAAAAATACAGCAAGGCGGCAGAGGCCTATGAGAAGGGCGTCAGCATCGCCGCCGGTACGGAAGAGTACCGCACGCTTTTATTTAACCGCGCGGTCGCCTATGAATACGGGGGCGACTTCGAAAAGGCAAAGGAACTGTTCACCGATTACCTGAAAGAGTACTCCGGCGACGAGGAAGCGCAGAGAGAACTGGAATTTCTCAGGACCAGATAGAAAGGGCAGATATGATTCAGAGATTAATTTCGGAGATACTAAGAAAAGACGCGCCCGTCGTCGTGGGGCTTGACCCCAACATCAGCTTTCTGCCGCCTCAGCTTCTGGAGCAGGCGGGGAGCGACGTGGACGACACCCTTCTTCCCTACGCGGAGGTGGAGGACATTGTCGCGGCGGAAGCGGTGTGGCGCTTCAATAAAGGAATCATCGACGCCGTGAGCGACCTGGTGCCGGCCGTCAAGCCGCAGTCCGCGATGTACGAGCAGTTCGGCATACCGGGCCTGATCGCTTACCGCAGGACCGTGGAGTACAGCAGGTCGAAGGGCCTGATCGTGATCGGGGATGTCAAGCGCGGGGATATCGGATCCACTTCCGAGGCCTATGCCAGAGCCCATCTGACCGACAAAGCCTTCAGTGTGGACTTTGCCACCGTCAATCCCTACCTTGGCTCCGACGGCATAGAGCCATTCATAAAGATCTGCAAGGAATACGACAGAGGGATCTTCGTTCTGGTCAAGACGTCCAATCCCTCCAGCGGGGAGTTCCAGGACGCCCTCACAGGGGACGGCCGCTCCGTGAGCGAGCTGGTGGGCACAAAAGTCGCTGAGTGGGGCGAGCAGTGTATGGAAGGGACCTACAGCAATGTGGGCGCCGTTGTGGGCGCGACCTACCCCGAGCAGGGGAGGCGCCTTCGCCGGATCATGCCCCACACCTTTATCCTGGCGCCCGGCTATGGGGCCCAGGGCGCGGGCGCGGACGACCTGAGCGAGTTCTTTGACGAGGACGGTTCGGGCGCCATTGTCAACTCCTCCCGCGGCATCATCGCGGCGTACAAAAAGGCGCCTTACGATCATTACGGCCCGGAGGGATACGCGGAAGCCGCGCGCGAGGCGGCAAAGGACATGGTCATGGATCTTCGCAGGGCGCTGGCAAAGCGCAGGACTTTCTGACAGGGGGAGATTTGATGGAAGACTACAAGAAAAGCTTTATTGAGTTTATGGTCGATGCCCAGGTGCTCAAGTTCGGCGAGTTCACGCTCAAGAGCGGCAGAAAATCGCCGTTCTTTATGAACGCGGGCGCCTACCGCACGGGCTCGCAGTTGACAAAGCTGGGCGAGTACTACGCCAGGGCGATCCATGACAAGTACGGACTGGATTTTGACGTGCTCTTCGGACCCGCCTACAAGGGGATCCCGCTGGCGGTCTCCACCGTGATGGCGATCAGCAGGCTTTACGGGCGCGACATCAAATACTGCGCGAACCGCAAGGAGATCAAGGACCACGGCGACAAGGGCATCCTTCTGGGTACCAGGCTCAGGGACGGGGACAGAGTGATGATCATTGAGGACGTCACGACCTCCGGCGCGTCCATCGACGAGACGGTTCCGATCCTGCGCGAACAGGCGGAAGTTGACATCGTGGGGCTTATTGTATCCCTTGACCGCAGAGAGGTGGGGCCCTCGGGGACCATCGGCGCGCTGGAGGAGATCAGCCGCAAATACCGCTTCCCCGCAGGTTCCATTGTCACAATGGATGAGGTGGTGGACTACCTTTACAACCGTCCCGTGGGCGGAAAGGTCGTGATCGACGACAGCATCAAAAAGGCCCTTGACGAGTACTATGCCGAGTACGGCGTAAAAGAAAAATGACGGATCACAGATGAGATGGGCTCTGCCCCCCGCAGCGGGGGCAGGGCTTCGTTGTCATTTAGACGGGAGCAGCCGGATATATGGATCTGATCGGCATGCGCTATGAACTGGCGCTTTCAAGAATACAGGAAATACCAAAGGAGAGGGAGACAGAGCCCCGCTTCTGTGACTATTTTGCCCGCAATGCGGAGCGGCTTTTGGAGACCTGCGGGGTGCCGGAAGGCGGCGGATCTGCCTGCCCGTCCCGCGCGGATGAGGATGCCGGGGGGATGACGGACGTGACGGATGATCCCTTAGGGCACCTCCTTGCGGCGCTTGAGCGGGAGATATCCTGCGCGCTTTTCTATGCCCTTTTGGGGGACAAAGAGGCGGTGCTGATCCGCATGGAACTGTTTCTGGAGGTCTATGCCGCGTTCTCGATGAAGTGGAGAGAGGACAAAGGCCTTCCGGATCCGGAGCACATCCGGGGGAAGATCCGGTCCTATCTGGAGGATTACGCCGAGGACGAGATGGCGCGCGGTCTTTTCGGGCGCGCCGCGTCCGGGACGTTTGACGCGCCGGCAGATGAAGCGCGAAAGTCAGAGGCACGCAGGATAGGGGAGGAGATCGACCGGGCGGTATCGGAAGCGGGCCGGACGTCGCGCAGCGGGATCGGCGTAGGCATATCTTGCAGCCGGGCATGTCTTCCGGCCGCATGCGCTTTGTCTCAGGAGCTGGCCGAAAAAGGGCGGAAAGTGTATTTTCTTGCCGATACGGACTCGCTTTTTTCGCCGCTTTATCTGAAGGGCTCCCCCGCCGACATTTCGCTCTTTCTGGATGAGCGTCTCGCGCATGAGGCGCTGCAGTCCTACGAGAGGATGCTGCACGCGCACAGACAGGCGGTCAGCACATACGCCTGCCGGGTCCGCCTGGAAAAGGGCATCGGTGAGCGCGCCCCGGCTGAGGGAAATGGTCTGTCAGTCAAGCAGAGAGATCTTCTGAACAGGCTTTATGACGCGCAGGCAGAGCGCCTTGCGGCCGCGATCGGCACGAATCGCTGTTGCACAAGTCTGCTGTTTTCTGTAAACTAAAATAGTGCGCAGCTTTTTTGGCGGCTGTACAGACACAGCCCCAAAGCGCAAAACCAAGTATGATCGAACGGATGAGGAGGGACATCGCAGATGGCACAGGTTGGAATCGTTATGGGCAGTGATTCGGATCTTCCGGTCATGAAGAAGGCGGCGGAAGTGCTGGATGAATTCGGTATTTCCTATGAGATGAACATCATCTCCGCGCACAGGGAGCCGGATCTGTTCTTTGAGTGGGCCAAAGGCGCAAAGGACCGCGGGATCAAAGTGATCATCGCGGGCGCAGGCATGGCGGCGCATCTGCCGGGCATGTGCGCGGCGCTCTTCCCGCTTCCGGTCATCGGCGTGCCCATGCACACGACCTCTCTGGGAGGGAGGGACTCTCTGTATTCCATCGTGCAGATGCCTTCCGGCATCCCGGTGGCGACGGTCGCCATCGGCGGCGCCAAGAACGCGGGCATTCTGGCCGCCAAGATCCTTGCGGTCAGTGACGAGGCGCTTTTGGAAAAGCTCGAAAAATATTCCGCGGATATGGCCGCCGAGGTCATGGCAAAGGACGCGCGTCTTAAAGAGGAGATGAGATCCAAAGACTGACAGGCGGCAGCGGGGCGAGACATAAGAGAAATGACACAGGACAGGAGGAATACAGCTCATGGCACTGGATTACAGGAGCGCCGGCGTGGATATCGAAGCGGGATACAGAAGCGTCGAACTGATGAAGGAATATGTTGAAAAGACGATGCGTCCCGAAGTGATGGGCGGTCTGGGAGGTTTCTCGGGCGCGTTCTCACTGGACAGGATCAAGGAGATGGAGCACCCGGTGCTTTTGTCCGGCACGGACGGCGTCGGCACAAAGCTCAAGATCGCCTTTTTAATGGACAGACATGACACGGTCGGCATTGACTGCGTGGCCATGTGCGTCAATGATGTGGCGTGTGCCGGCGGTGAGCCGCTGTATTTTCTCGACTATATCGCCTGCGGCAAGAATACGCCCGAAAAGATCGCGGCTATCGTAAAGGGCGTCTGCGACGGGTGTCAGCAGGCGGGCGCCGCCCTGATCGGCGGGGAGACCGCGGAGATGCCGGGCTTTTATCCCGAGGACGAGTATGATCTCGCGGGATTCGCGGTGGGCGCGGCGGACCGCAGTGACCTGATCACGGGCAAGGATATTAAGGAGGGGGACACCCTCATCGGCATTGCCTCTTCAGGGGTCCACAGCAACGGCTTTTCCCTGGTCCGCAAGGTATTCCTCGTGGACGAGATGAACCTGCGCGCGTACTATCCGGAGCTGGGCGCCACACTGGGAGAGACGCTCCTTACGCCCACAAAGATCTATGTGAAGGCGCTGCGCGCCGTCCGGGAGGCCGGCGTCACGATCAAGGGCTGCAGCCATATCACCGGCGGCGGATTTTATGAGAATGTCCCGAGAATGCTCCCCGAGGGGATCGGCGCCGTCATCCGCAAAGACAGCTATCCCGTGCTTCCGATCTTTAGCCTGATCCAAGAGAAGGGCGGCATTGAAGAGCATATGATGTATAATACATTTAACATGGGCATCGGCATGGTCCTCGCCGTCGACAGCGCGGACGCGCGGCGCACCATCGAAGCGCTGCGGGAAGCGGGCGAGGAGGCTTATGAGATCGGCGAGACAGTCCGCGACGCGGGAAAGGGGGTCACGGTATGCTGAGAGTGGCCGTGTGCGTATCCGGCGGGGGCACGAATCTCCAGGCGATCATAGACGGCGTGCGTGAAGGCACGATCAAAAATACGCAGATCGTCCGTGTGATCAGTAATAATCCCGGCGCGTACGCGCTGGAGAGAGCTGAAAAGGCCGGCATTGCGCACAGCTGCGTATCGCCCCGCTCTTTTCCGGACCGGAACGCGTTTAACGAGGCTTTTCTCGCGGAGCTGATCGATGCGGATCCGGATCTGATCGTGCTCGCCGGTTTTATGGTCGCGGTGCCGGCCAATGTGGTCTCGCATTTTCACCACAGGATCATCAACATCCATCCCGCGCTCATCCCTTCTTTTTGCGGAAAGGGATACTACGGGCTTCGCGTACACGAGCGCGCGCTGGCGCGCGGGGTCAAGGTGACCGGCGCGACCGTCCACTTTGTGGATGAGGATCTGGATCACGGTCCGATCCTTCTGCAGAAGGCGGTGGAAATACAGGAGGGCGACACGCCAAAGATCCTGCAGAGGAGAGTCATGGAGCAGGCGGAGTGGGTGATCCTTCCCCGCGCGATCTCGCTGATCGCCGAGGGGAGAGTGTCCATCGATCAGGACCTGATCACGCATATCGCGCCCGCCGCTTATGAGAAAAACTGAACCGATCACGATCGCCCAGGCGGTCTTTAGAAATGAAATGAGGGATATCTTATGAAAGTATTACTGGTTGGCGGCGGCGGAAGAGAACACGCGATCGCGACTTCCATCGCAAAGAGCGACAAGGTGGACAAACTTTACTGCGCGCCCGGAAACGCGGGCATCGCGAAGGTCGCGGAGTGCGTTCCCATCGGGACGATGGATTTTGACGCGCTGACGAAATTTGCCCTGGACAATCAGATCGACCTGACGGTCTGCAGCATGGATGACCCGCTGTGCGCGGGCATCGTGGACGCCTTCGAGGCGAAGGGGCTCAGGATCTTCGGGACACCGGCCAACGCGGCGATCATTGAGGGGAGCAAAGCTTTCTCCAAAGACCTCATGCGCAAGTATGATATCCCGACTGCGAAGTATGAGACTTTTGACGACCCCCTAAAGGCGCTGGAATATCTGGAGACGGCAAAGATGCCCATCGTCGTGAAGGCTTCCGGCCTGGCGCTGGGCAAGGGCGTCCTGATCTGCGAGACCCTTGAGGACGCGCGGGACGCGGTGCGCGAACTGATGATGGACAAAAAATTCGGCGATGCCGGCGACAGTGTTGTCATCGAGGAGTTCATGACAGGGCGCGAGGTATCCGTCCTGGCCTTCGCGGACGGCCGCCACTACAAGCTGATGAGCAGCTCCCAGGATCACAAGCGGGCGGGAGACGGCGATACCGGTCTCAATACAGGCGGTATGGGCACATTCTCGCCGAGCCCCTTTTATACCGACGAGGTGGACGCCTACTGCAGGGAGCATATCTATCAAAAGACCATGGACGCCATGGCGGCGGAGGGAAGGCCTTTCCGCGGCGTGCTGTATTTTGGCCTGATGCTGACCGACGACGGCCCCAAGGTCCTGGAGTACAACACGCGCTTCGGCGATCCGGAGACGCAGGTGGTCCTGCCCAGGATGAAGACGGATCTGGTGGAGGTCATGGAGGCCTGTATTGACGGAAAGCTGGACGAGATCGATCTTCAGTTCGAGGACAACGCGGCAGTATGTGTCGTCATCGCCTCGGGCGGCTATCCCGGCTCCTATGAGAAGGGCAAAGAGATCAGCGGATTGGAGAAATTTGACGGCGCGGACGGGTACTACTGTTTCCACGCCGGAACGAGTTTTTCGCCGGATGGGAAAGTGGTCACGAGCGGAGGGCGCGTTTTGGGCGTGACGGCTGTGGGGCCCACGCTCAAAAAGGCCAGAGAGAACGCTTATACAGCGGCTGAATGGGTGACATTTGACGGCGCGTACATGCGCCATGACATCGGCAAGGCCATTGACGCTGCGAATGTGGAATGATTGAAGGCATGGCGGATCTGCCATGCGCACTGCCGGAAGGGGCGCATCGCCGCGCCCGGTATGAATAAGGAGGAGCAGTCAGATCATGATGAGAATGAAGAAATTAAAGAAACTTGCCGTATCCGCGGGGATCAGCGCCAGCCTGTTGCTGGGCGCGCTCTGCATGCCTTTGTTCGCCGCCGCGGCGACTTCAAACGTAGACGGCGCGATGATCCGCAATGAGCCCTCGACGGAGGGCGGCATCATCGGCAGTCTCAATGAGGGCGACGAGGTGACCATCCTCGACGCGGAGCAGTCCGGCGACGGCTATACATGGTACTATATCCAGCTGTCCAACGGCAATACCGGCTATGTCAGAGGGGACCTTCTGAGCGTGGATGACAGCGAGATCGAGGCACTGGGCCTGACCCCTCCCGCTGAGGAAAAAGAGGAGGAGAAGAAAGAGGAAGAGCCTCAGGAGCCCGCGGCCGCTTCTACCCAGACCACCGCGGCGCCGGCACAGGAGCCCGCGCAGACCGGCAGTACCGCTGACGGCGGCTACAACGCGGCGACGGATCCCGACGCCAAACTGCGCCTCGTCTATGAGGAGGACGGCAATGGCGGCGGTTACTGGTATGTGTACAACGACGACAACGGGACCAAGATCCGTGTCGGCGACATGACGGGCGAAGCGCAGAGCAGCAGCAAGAACGAGTCTAATCCCTGGAAGGCGGCGGCCATCATCTTCGGCATTATTGCGGTGGCGCTGGCGGGCTTTGTACTTTTCATGCTCAAATCGATCCGCGACGACCGCGCGAATTCCGCCAGAAGAAGAGCGGCCAGAGAGGACCGAGGCAGCGGAGACGACGGCGATGATGGGGATGACGGCTACGAGGATGAGGAGTACTTCTTCGTGGACGGAGAGGAAGATCTGCCCGAAGACGCCGATGAAGTGGAGAAAGCGGCGGAGCCGTTTGAGGACGGGACTGTGACCGCAAAAGAGCCGGTGGAGGTGGATCCTGACGCAGTACCGGATGTGACTAAGGAGGCCGCTGTTCTGGCGGCTGAGGAAAAGGAGCTGCAGGATGCTGCAAAAGACGCTGTAAAAGCCGATGAGGCGGCAGCGCCCGCAGAGACGATAGAGATCGACGTATCCGCGGAGACGACAGATGTCGATGCGCCCGCACAGGAGGGTGCTGAAGCTGCGCCGGCAGAGGAGGGTGCTGAAGCTGCGCCGGCAGAGGACGGTATTGAGACTCCGCAGGAGCCGGAAGAGACAGAGGATACCGCGACGGAGCCGGAAAGCGAAGAGCCTAAAGAGAGCGCTGCCGGGCAAGCGCCTCAGAGTGACGACCTCGAAGAGGAGTATGACGAAGAGGAGTACTATGAAGAGGACGATCAGGACGGGGACTACGCCGAGGAGGAATATGACGACGAGGAGCCCCCGCAGAAGCCCCGCAGAGGCATAGCAGGGTTCTTTAAGAAGATCCTGAGGACGGATTCCGGGGAGGATGACGACTACGAGGACGAGTACGAGGAAGAAGAGGAGGAGCCGGAGGAATTTGAATTCGACGAGTCCAAAGAGTATCCTGAGGATGTGGATCTTCTTCCCAGAGACGATCTTCCCGAGGAAGAATTTGAGGAGTATGAAGAGGAAGCTCCTCAAGGCAGCGCGCCCCGCTCCAGGCTCTCTGTTCAGAGTGTGATGAAAAACGCCGGCAGCGAGGAGACCGAAGTGGATTTCACACAGGAGGAAGACTACGACGCGATGGGCATCGATCCCGATGAGAACCTCACGGAATCGCTGATCGACGATGATGACGACATGGAGTATTCCTTCCTGGGAACGCCGCGGCGCAGATAATGGGGCGGAATCCGTTTTTCGCCGTCTGACTTGACACATAAATCCATCTGTTATATAGTATGTATAACAGATGGATTTTTGCGTTTTCAGGTTTTTATAGGATATGAAAAAGGACGGTGTTAAAAATGATGATAGAAATAGATTTCAGCAGTGAGGAGGCACTGTATCAGCAGCTTTGCGACCAGATCATTCTGGGCATTGCCACTTCCAGATTTTCCGAGGGAGACGATCTGCCTTCCGTAAGACAGATGGCGGACGACATCGGGATCAATATGCACACAGTCAATAAGGCGTACTCGATCCTGAGGCAGGAGGGCTTTGTCAAGGTGGACCGCCGTCGCGGGGCCTTTATTTCCGTGGATGTACGGAACAAAGAAAAGGCGCTTTCGGACGCGGAAAAGGAGCTGAGGGTGCTGCTGGCGCAGGCCGTCTGCAGAGGGCTTGCGAAGGAAGAGATCATAGATCTTGTGAATCAGATCTACGACGAATATGAGAACAGTTTTGGAGACGACATACAATGAAAGATAACTATACCAACAGCGCGAAGGAGGCGATCCGTCTGGCGCAGAGTGCGTCGCGCAAAAGCAAACAGAATTATACCGGATCAGAGCATCTGCTCCTGGGACTGGTCGCGGAGCCAAACGGTGTGGCCTCGAAGATCCTTCGGGATAACAATATTACCCTGGAGAGACTCGAGGAAATGATCTCACAGCTCAACATACAGTCCGCCAATCTGGCTCTTCTGGATCACGAGGGGTTCTCTCCCCGCTGCCAGAAGATCATGAGGATCGCCGGAAATCTGGCGGAGCAGTATAAGGCGGATAAGATCGGCACAGAGCATCTGCTTTTGGCCATCATCACGGAGGGGGAGAATATCGCGCTCAAACTCATTGAGACGCTGGGCGCCAATCCCCGCAAGATGTACCTTGAGACTATAGCGGCCATCGGCGAGGATCCCGCCGCCCACAAGGACGACCTTCAGGGGCAGGCAGACGGGGAGTCTTCGCAGGGCATCCTGGAGCAGTATTCCAGGGATCTGACGCAGCTTGCCAAGGAGGGGAGACTCGATCCCTGCATCGGCAGAGAGGACGAGATGATGCGCTTGATCAGGGTCCTCAGCCGCAGGACCAAGAACAATCCATGCCTTGTGGGAGAGCCCGGCGTCGGCAAGTCGGCCATCGTGGAGGGGCTCGCCCAGAGGATCGTCAAAGGCCAGGTGCCGGAATCCATGATCGGCAAGCGCCTTCTGACGCTGGATCTCTCCGGCATGGTCGCGGGGTCCAAGTACAGAGGTGAATTTGAGGAGCGCATCAAGCGCGTGATCGCCGAAGTCATAGAGGCGGGCAATATCATTCTCTTTGTGGATGAGATGCACACGCTGATCGGCGCGGGAGGCGCGGAGGGCGCCATCGACGCTTCCAATATCCTCAAGCCGTCGCTGGCACGGGGCGAACTTCAGCTCATCGGCGCCACGACACTCAACGAATATCACAGGTATGTGGAGAAGGACGCCGCGCTGGAGCGCAGGTTCCAGCCCATTCAGGTGGAGGAGCCCACTGCGGAGGAGACAAATAAGATCCTGCAGGGGATCGTCGGCATCTATGAGGCGCATCACGGCGTCCACGTCCTTCCGGAGGCGCTGACGGCAGCCGTGGATCTGTCGGAGAGATATATCAATGACAGGAATCTTCCGGACAAGGCGATCGATGTGATCGACGAGGCCTGCGCCGAGGTGAAGCTCCGCGGGGTGAGTGGAAAGGAAGATCCCGCCCTGGAGCTGGAGGAGCAGATACGTGTGGCGGATCAGGAGCTGGCCGCCGCGCTGGCTCTGGGACAGATCGAGGAGGCCAGAGCGGCCCGCGCCAGACAGGAGGAGCTGTCCGATAAGCTTGCGGCGCTGCAAAAGCGCAGGGAGAAGAACCGCAGGGGCAGGATCCCGGAAGTGACACAGGAGGATGTGGCCAGTGTGATCTCCTCCTGGGCCAAAGTGCCGGTCAACCGCCTTACGGAAAAGGAGAGCGCCAGACTCATGCGTCTGGAGTCCGATCTCCACAAGCGCGTGATAGGACAGGACGAGGCGGTCAGAGCGGTCTCCCGCGCGATCCGCAGAGGGCGCGTGGGTCTTCAGGATCCCAACAGGCCCATCGGTTCCTTCCTGTTTTTGGGCCCTACGGGCGTCGGCAAGACGGAGCTGTCCAAGGCGCTGGCGGAAGTCCTTTTCGGCTCGGATCAGGATATGATCCGTGTGGATATGTCCGAATATATGGAGCAGTACTCGGTCTCAAAGATCATCGGATCGGCGCCCGGCTATGTCGGCTACGAGGAGGGCGGCCAGCTCTCCGAAAAGGTGAGGCGGCACCCCTACAGCGTCATTCTTTTCGATGAGATCGAGAAGGCCCACAGGGATGTCTTCAATGTCCTTCTGCAGATCCTGGATGAGGGACATATTACGGATTCCCAGGGACACAAAGTCAATTTTAAAAATACGGTCATCATCATGACGTCCAATGTGGGCGCGCAGAAGATCATCGCGCCGAAGGTCCTGGGCTTTGCCGACAAACCGTCGGAAGAGCAGAGCTATGAGAGGATGAAGAACGGCGTCATGGATGAGGTCAAGAAGATCTTCCGGCCTGAGTTCATCAACAGGATCGATGAGATCGAAGTGTTCCACGCCCTGAACAACGATGAGATGCAGAAGATCTGCGCGCTGCTCAGCGAGGACCTGATCCGAAGGGCAAAGGAACAGATGGACGTCCGCCTGAAGGTCACGCCGGCGCTGCGCCGCCATATCGTGGACGAGTATTCCGACCCCATGATGGGGGCCAGGCCCTTAAAGCGCGCGATCCAGAAGGTGATCGAGGATCCTTTGTCGGAAAAGCTTCTGTCGGAAGAGATCAGAAGAGGCATGACCGTGACCGCGGGATACAGAGGAGGTTCAGTCGTATTCGATGGCAGGGAATAAGAAGAAGACGGCATTTTTTTGTCAGTCATGCGGATATGAATCATCGAAGTGGGTGGGGCAGTGCCCCGCCTGCAAAGAGTGGAATACAATGGTGGAGGAGCCGGTCCGTCCCGCGGGCAGAGGGTCCAGGAAAGGGAGCGGCGCCGGCATGTACGGCGCGGCGGCCGGCACGGGATACGCGGCGCACAGGCAGAGGCCTGTGCGCCTTCATCAGATCGAGAGGACACAGAAGAACCGCTTCTCCACAGGCTTTGAAGAACTGGACAGAGTGCTGGGCGGCGGCGCGGTAGAGGGATCCCTTGTGCTGGTGGGCGGAGACCCGGGCATAGGCAAGTCGACGCTCCTTCTTCAGACATCGCTCCATATGGCGGCTGAGGGGCACTCCGTCCTCTACATTTCGGGGGAGGAGTCCCTTGCGCAGATCGCCATGCGGGCGGAGAGGATCGGACAGGCATCGGATCAGCTGCGGTTTCTGAGCGAGACCAACCTGGAGACGATCACGGAGATACTCCCCACGGAAAAACCGCAGGCCGTCGTGATCGATTCCATTCAGACGATGTACAGCGACGAGGTCGCCTCCGCGCCGGGGAGCGTGTCCCAGGTGCGGGAGGCTACGGCTGTCCTTTTGAGGATCGCCAAGGAAACGGGCATCACATTCTTCATTGTGGGACATGTGACCAAAGAGGGAACGGTGGCGGGGCCCCGGGTCCTCGAGCATATGGTGGACACGGTCCTGTATTTTGAGGGGGACCGCTTCGCCTCCTACAGGGTCTTAAGGGGCGTCAAGAACAGGTTTGGCTCCACCAATGAGATCGGCGTCTTTGAGATGCGGCAGGAAGGCCTTACAGAGGTCAAAAACCCCTCGGAATATCTGCTCAGCGGAAGGCCCAGGGGCGCCAGCGGCTCTGTGATCACCTGCTCCATTGAGGGGACAAGGCCCATGCTCACCGAGGTGCAGGCGCTGGTCGTGCGCTCCGGGTACGGATATCCGAAAAGACAGAGCACGGGAACCGACGCGAACCGCGTCGGCGTCCTGATGGCCGTTCTGGAAAAGCGTCTGAGTGTCCCGCTCTCCGAATACGACGCCTACATCAATCTGGCGGGCGGGATACGGCAGACGGAGCCCGCGCTGGATCTGGGGATCGTTATGGCGATCCTGTCAAGCTTTCAGAACCGGCCGCTGCCGGATGATCTGATCGCCTTCGGGGAGGTGGGGCTTTCCGGGGAGGTCCGCTCGGTCTCCATGGCGGAGCAGCGGATCAGGGAGGCCGCCAAACTCGGCTTTCACAAGTGCATTCTTCCCCGCGCCTGTATGAAGGGCCTTGGGAACCTGCCGGATATAGAACTCTATCCGGTGGGCGGGATCGGGGAGCTGGGGCAGTATTTGTCCTAGCGTTCACCGGCACGCGACATTGCACATAATATTGCACAAAAAATACTATTTTTATGGTTTGTTGTTGTGGAAAACTTTGTTTGCCAATGCTATAATGTTCTTGATTACTATGGGTCCGCCGGTGCGGGCGTAGTATAGCAAAAACTTTTTAAGAGGAGGTTGACATGGACTTTTTTAACGACGAAATTCATCAGGATATGGTAGACATGTATCGTGACTTCGCGGAAGGCGTCTGCGGACCGATCGCTGCTGAGATCGACGAGGAGGAGAAGTTCCCGGAAGATACTTTTAAGCAGGCTGCTGAGATGGGTCTTATGGGCATTCCTTTCCCGGAAGAGTACGGCGGAGCCGGCATGGATGAGCTCTCCTATGTGCAGTGTATCGAGGAGGTCTCCAAGGTATGCGCTTCCACAGCGGTAGGCATTTCCGCGCACACTTCCCTTTGCTGCTGGCCGATCTATCACTTCGGCACGGATGAGCAGAAGGCGAAATATCTTCCCGATCTGCTGACGGGCAACAAGCTCGGCGCTTTCGGTCTGACCGAGCCCAATGCGGGCACAGACGCAGCCGGACAGAAGACCGTCTTCGAGGATAAGGGCGACTACTATCTTGTCAACGGCAGCAAGATCTTCATCACCAACGCGGGCTATGCGGATGTATTCGTGATCTTCGGCATGACCGACAAGACCCTGGGCAACAAGGGCATCTCCTGCCTGATCATGGAAAAGGGCATGGAAGGCTTCAGCGTCGGCAAGCACGAGAAGAAGATGGGTATCCGCGGATCCAGCACATGCGAGCTGGTATTCGAGAACGTTAAGGTCCCGAAGGAAAACCTTCTGGGCGAGGTCGGCAAGGGCTTCAGAGTCGCTATGCAGACACTGGACGGCGGCCGCATCGGTATCGCCGCGCAGGCACTGGGCATTGCTGAGGGCGCGATCAATGTGACAACACAGTATGTCAAAGAGAGATCTCAGTTCGGCAGACCTATCGCCAAGTTCCAGAACACGCAGTTCGAGCTGGCCAAGATGCAGGCGCAGACAGACGCAGCAAGGCTTCTGGTCTATCAGGCTGCAAACGCATGCGATCAGGGCATGAACTACACAGTACTGGCCGCTGAGGCGAAGCTCGTCGCGGCACAGAACGCAAGTGATGTCACACGCCGCTGCCTGCAGCTGTACGGCGGATATGGCTACACCCGTGATTATCCGATCGAGCGCATGATGAGAGATGCCAAGATCACAGAGATCTATGAAGGCACGAGCGAAGTTCAGATGATGGTCATCGGCGGCGCAATGCTCAGATGATCGGGTGCCGGAAAGCACGCAGTATTTGTACGAGATAAGACACACGGAGAGCACCGCGAAATGGCGGTGCTCTCTTGTTGGGTATGAGAGAAACGAATGAACAGAGAGAAGATCGAGGCCTTATGGTATGCCGTGCGGCCGGTCATAATCTACTCCATATTGTTTATCAGCGTCCAGGCGGTCCTGTACAGACTTGTTGAGTCGGTCCTCATTGCGCTCCGGGCAGATATGACGGCTTACTACGCGAACTGGTCACAGCCCGCGGAAATGCTGATCCTGGCCCTTTCCGTGGCGGCAGGCCTGATGCCCGTCTTCAGGGAGGGGCAGCGGGAAGTGGCGCGCGTGGAGGCGCACCGCGGATCCTCAGCGGCGGCAAAGAACAGTCAGGAAAAATACCTTCTCATCATCCTCTCTTTGGGCACTGCCTGTCTTTGCCTTGCGATCAACCTTCTGACCGGCTTTGTCACCAGAAACTTTGCCGTGCCCACGGG
>CAJOLP010000016.1 GCA_905235465.1 uncultured Lachnospiraceae bacterium
TAAAAATGAAATGCCGGCCGGCGCGCCGACCGCGTTTCATCAACCGGGAGGAAAGATCATGGTTTACGCTTTACTTGCAACATTGCCGTTTTTGGTGGCACTTATCCTGATGGTGGGGTTCCATTTTTCATCGGGCAAGTCGCTGTCCATCGCGCTGGCCATATCTGTAGTGCTTTGTCTGGCTGTGTGGCAAATGGACTTTCACACAGTGCTGGCCTATTTTATCTATGGTGTGCTCAAATCGCTGGATCTGCTGCTTATCATCACCGGCGCGATCCTGCTTCTGAACACGCTCAAGCAGACCGGCTCATGCAGACCATCAACGAGGGCTTTCAGAAGATCACGCCCGACCCCCGCATTCAGGCGATCATCATCGCGTATATGTTCGGCGCCTTTATTGAGGGCGCGGCCGGATACGGCACGCCTGCCGCGCTTGCGGCACCGCTCCTGGTGGGCCTTGGGTTCCCGCCGGTGGCGGCCTGTTCGGTGGCGCTGATCTCTAACAGCACACCGGTCCCCTTCGCGGCGGTCGGCACACCTATGCTGACGAACATGACAAATCTGTCCAGCGCGGTCGCTGAACAGCTCGGCATTCCGCTGGATCTGTTCACCGCAGAGGTGACGCAGAAGACGGTTCTGTATCTGGGCCTTGCGGGCTTCATCGTTCCGATCCTGCTGGTGGTCACGCTCGTCATGTTCTACTCCACGGGCAGGAGGCTTAAGAGTATTGTCGAGATGATCCCGTTCTGTCTTTTGGCATCTTGCTCCTTTGTGATCCCCTACTACCTTCTGGGCACATATCTGGGGCCGGAATTCGCGTCCATCATCAGCGCGTGCATCGGCCTGGCCGTCACGATCATGGCGGCACGGCACAAGATCTTCGTGCCGAAGCATGTGTGGTATTTTTACGATATTGAACATGATGAAGTGATCATGCCCAAAGAGATCCTGGGCTCCGTCGGCCGCAAAAAGCTGCTCAAGGCGTGGCTCCCTTACCTGATCATCGCGGCGGCGCTTCTGCTCACGCGTGTCCCGGCATTCGGGCTGCGGGGGCTGCTCAATTCCGCGACGATCCACATCGAGAATATTCTCGGGGTGGAGGGGCTCAATTATGACTTCGCGCTGATCTACAATCCGGGGCTGATCCCGTTCATCATCGTGGCGCTCGGCACAATGTTTGCCTATCGCAAGAGTCTGACTAAGGAGGATGTCGCGCATATTTTCGGCGCGACGGGCAAGCAGGTGCTGACCATCGCGATCGCGCTGGTGAGCGGCATTGCCATGGTGCAGATCATGCTCGGTTCCGGGAACAACCATTCCGGCCTTCCGGGAATGATCACGCAGATCAGCGAGACGCTTGTGGCGAGCTTTGGCAATGCGTTCCCGTTCATCGTTCCGCTTCTGGGTGTGTTCGGCGCCTTTGTGTCCGGCTCCTGCACGGTGTCCGGCGTCATGTTCGGACCGCTTGAATTCCAGACCGCTATGATCCTCGGTTTTAACGCCGCGTCGATCATAGCGCTGCAGATGGCGGGCGGCGCGATCGGCAATATGATCTGCATACACAACGTGGTCGCGGTGTCCTCCACGACCAATGCGGTGGGGAATGAAGGAAAGATC
Source organism: uncultured Lachnospiraceae bacterium (assembly GCA_905235465.1). Lineage (GTDB taxonomy): Bacteria > Bacillota > Clostridia > Lachnospirales > Lachnospiraceae > CAG-791. The sequence continues at coordinate 1,618 of CAJOLP010000016.1, forward strand.
ATTTCGATGAATATCCTTCCCTGCCTGGTCTACGCGGCGCTGGTGCTGGTCGTATACTGCGCATTTGGGTGAGCGCGTGCCGCGTATTCGGATGAATCCTGTACTGCTATGACTGCTATGAGGTGAACGGGAGAAAAATATGGTATAATGACATCAGAGTTATCCATAATCATCCGGAGGAGGAAGGCGATCATGAAGTTGATGCACGTCACAATCAGAACAGACAAGTTTGAGGAAGAGGTCAACTTTTATAAGGAAGTTGCGGGACTGCAGATCACAAGGGATATGCGGCCGATGGGAAGAGATATTGTCTTTTTGGCGAACAACGAACACGCGACGGAGATCGAGATCATAAAGGACGAAGAGGCCAAAGACGCCGGCAACGACAATATTTCGATCGGGTTCAAGTCAGATGACCTTGTGCGGAAGATGGAAGAGCTGGAGGAAAAGGGAATCAGGACATCCGGGCTGATCAAGCCCTCTCCGATGGTGAAGTTCTTTTTCGTCACAGATCCCGCAGGTGTAAAGGTTCAGTTTATGTAAATAAGGTAAAAAGACTTCCATAGGAAAGTAAAAGCCCCCGGCATGCGCTCCTTAAAAAAAGAGAGGCAAGCCGGGGGTTTTGTCTGCAGCTCTAATGGTGTCTAATACGTTATTACCACGGGATAGGCCCGGAATCCTGGGTAAATGTGCCGTTGAGTGTGTTGTCCGGATCCAGTGCGAGTTCGATCGTGCGGGCAGCGCCCTGCTCGGGCGTCTTTGCGCCGTTCTCCTCGAAGGCCTTCTTGTTGATGAGGTCTGTCGCGGTCATGCCGGGGTTGACGGAGTTAAATGTGATGTTGGTTCCATCAAATTCCTTCGCGAAAGCGACGGTGATGAAGTTCGTTGCGGCTTTGGATGCGGAATACGCAAACGCGTTGAAGGAATAGAGCGGGTTGCTCTTGTCGCCGGCAAGCGTCAGGGAGCCGAGATCGCTGGTGATGTTGATGACCTTGCCGTAATCCGCCTTCTTAAGGAGAGGAAGGAATTCCTGAACCATTGCGGCCGCGCCGAAGAAGTTGGTCTCCATAGTCGCGCGAAGATCCTTCTCGGAGGTCTCCGACGGAGACGTCATCGGCCCCGCGATGCCCGCGTTGTTGATCAGAATGTTGATGTAGCCGTACTTCTCATCAATTGCCTTGGCGAAATCCTTGACGTTCTGTCTGTTCGTCACGTCGCACTTGTACAGATCCGCGTCCACGCCCATTGCCTCGAGTTCCTTGATCGCCTCGGCGCCAAGATCCATGTTATAAGCGCCGATGATGATCTTCTGACCGGCCTTGCCAAGAGCCTTGGCGGTGACGAGCCCCATGCCTCGTTCCGCGCCGGTGATTACTGTGATAACTTTTCCCATTAGATACCTCCTTACCAAATACAAAACATCCGGGGTACGATTATTATATCGTAGGATGCGACGATTGTCAACGGGAAAGAAATGGGGTAAGATATACGATATAACAAACATAACTTTAGGCTTAAACAGACAAGTAATAAGAGAGGAAGAGAGGAGTCACCATGATCAGAACAGGAGTTGTCACACTTGGCACAGTAAAGGCAGTTGCGTACAGGGAGAAGCTTCCGTCCGGCGGTTCGGCGGTCGTCATCATCCTTGAGGGCAGTCAGCAGCCCGGCATCGCTTCCATCAGCAAGAAGACCGGGGAGGCCGTTCCGGCAGCCAACAGCCCGAAGGACATCCCGCAGGAAGCGTTTAAGGAGGCCATGGAGCTCACGGCGGGCATGCCTTACAAGAAGCTCGGCAAGGTAAAATATGAAAATGCGGCGGCCGCGGAAGAGCCCGCCGTGGAGGCCGAGGCGGAAGAACTGCATGAGGAGGAAGTGATCGTCGACAGCAAGGATTATCAGAAGATCGTCGACCATTACACCGACAAGAACGGCAAGCTCTCCTACGACCTTCTTAATAAGGATATGATCCAGACCGCGCATTCCAGCAAGGTGGTCAGGGAAATGATCGAAGAGCACAAGACCGAGGAGGAGATCGCCACCTATGTGGCCGGCGCCAAATTCAGGAGCATTACCGGCGATCATGAGCTTTCCGACGCCCAGGTAGAGCAGATCCTTGCGCTTTTAGACGAGGTCAGTCCGAAGGGCGTTCTCAAGGAATTCAACGCCGATATCCGCAGACAGCTGAGCTGACGGCCCGGGCGGGCAAACATTCCTTTTGCGCATATTGACCATAAAGGCCCACAATCGTTTGTCATAATTCAACAATAAACCGAAAATAAAAAAATTGGTTTATTTTTTGTTCATTTATCTGTACAAATTAAAAATTTAAGGGTATAGTAGTACTTGATATGTTGCTCAGTAAGTTGAGCAAATCAGGAACACAAAACGGCAGACCCTTCGTGCCGGCCGAATGCGGACGCAGCGGCATTAGTCATGCAAAAGCAGAAGCCACTTCTGAAGGGAGGACATTTCTTGAAAGGAGAAAGAAAGGAATGAAAAAAGTTATTGCAATGATCATTGCATCAGCAATGACCATCAGCCTCGTCGCTTGCGGCGGCTCAAGCGCTCCGGCAAGCACAAATGATGCGGCTGAAACCGAGAATGTTGAAGACGAAGCTGCTCCGGCTCAGGATGAAGCTGCTCCGGCTGAGGACGCTCAGGCAGATGCAGAGGCTCCCGCTGAGGAAGCTGCTCCCGCAGGCCCCGTTGCGAATAACGAGAAGCCTGTTATCTGGTTCAACCGTCAGCCTTCAAACAGCACGACCGGTGAGCTGGATATGGATGCTCTGACATTCAACGACAAGACCTACTATGTTGGTTTCGATGCTAAGCAGGGTGCTGAGCTTCAGGGCCAGATGATTGCTGATTACCTCACCTCTCACGGTGCTGAGCTTGACCGCAATGGCGACGGCATCATCGGTTATGTTCTTTGCATCGGTGATATCGGCCACAACGATTCTATCGCTCGTACTCGTGGCGCTCGTAAGGCTCTTGGCACGGCTGTTCCGGATGCAGCTCAGGGCAAGACCGAGATCGCTACTATTGATGATGTTGATCCTTCACCCGTCGGCACCAACACTGATGGTTCTTCCGACAAGGTTCAGGATGGTTCCATCACCATCGACGGCAAGGACTTTGTAGTTCGTGAGCTCGCTTCTCAGGAAATGAAGAACAACGCCGGTGCTACATGGGATGCTCCTACAGCCGGTAACACCATCGGCACATGGTCCGCTTCCTTCGGCGATCAGATCGACGTAGTCGTTTCCAACAACGACGGCATGGGCATGGCTGTATTTAACGCTTGGTCCAAGGAGCAGGGCGTTCCTACATTCGGTTACGATGCAAACAGCGACGCTGTTGCCGCTATCGAAGATGGTTACTGCGGAACAATCACTCAGAATGCTGACGTTCAGGCTTATCTGACTCTTCGTACACTGCGCAACGCTCTGGACGGTGTTGATATCATGACCGGTATCGCTACTCCCGATGCTGCAGGCAACACTCTGAATGATGACCTGTACTACTATGATGAGGCTACTCGCTGCTTCTATGCTCTGAACGGCGCAGTTACAGCTGACAACTATCAGAATTTCCTGGATGCAACAGCTCCCAACCCGCTGTTCAACAACCAGCTCAGCGAAGATGATGCCCCCGTTAAGCGCGTATGGCTCGACATCTTCAATTCCACTGATAACTTCCTGAATGCAACATATCTTCCTCAGCTTGAGAACTATGACAAGATTCTCAATCTCGATGTTGAGTACATCAAGGGTGATGGCCAGACCGAGGCTAACATCACAGACCGTCTTGCTAACCCTGATGAATACGAAGGCTTCGCTATCAACATGGTGAAGACCGACAACGCGGCATCCTATACATCCAAGCTTCAGTAATTTATTGCGGAGCTTAAGCGCCCAGTTGCGCTGATAGTATTTTGGAGGACAGGCCGTCAGGAAGAGAAGACCTTCCTGACGGCCATTTTTTGAACAAAGCAGCACCGCCGACGCCATGATACGGCCGCGGCGGTTTGCAGTCGATTAGACACGAGGAGTGCAAGAATGGCAGAAAAGGAAGCAAAGACCGAGACAAAGACCATATTGTCTATAAAGGGCATGAGTAAGTCTTTCGGCCGCAACCGCGTCCTTGATCATATTGATCTGGACGTAAAGGAAGGCTCGATCATGGGACTGATGGGCGAGAACGGCGCCGGCAAGTCCACGATGATGAAGTGCCTTTTCGGTACGTATCAGAAGGACGAGGGAACAATTCTGCTGGATGGCAAAGAGGTCAACTTTTTTGGCCCCAAGGACGCGCTGGAAAACGGCGTCGCCATGGTCCATCAGGAATTGAACCAGTGCCTGGAGAGAAACGTTATTGATAACTTGTATCTGGGCAGATATTACACAACCAGAACGGGCGCAGTCGATGAAGCCCGTATGAAGAGGGAGGCAGCCGATCTGTTCCGCAGACTGGATATGACAGTCAAGCTGGATGCCCCCATGAAGACCATGTCGGTTTCTGCCCGGCAGATGGTTGAGATCGCGAAGGCGATCTCGTACAATGCCAAACTGATCGTTCTCGACGAGCCCACATCATCTCTGACGGTTCGCGAGGTCGATAAGCTGTTCGAGATGATGCGGAACCTCAAAGCGCAGGGAATTTCTCTGATCTATATCTCTCACAAGATGGATGAGATCTTTGAGATCTGCGACGAGGTCTCTGTTCTTCGAGACGGCCATTTGGTCATGACTAAGGAAACTAAGGATACAAACATGGACGAGCTGATCACCGCGATGGTCGGACGCGCACTCGGAAACCGGTTCCCTCCGGTGGACAACGTGCCCGGCGAGGTGGTTCTTTCCGTCCAGAGTTTGTCTACAAAATATGAGCCCTATCTGGATGACATCTCCTTTGATGTCCGAAAGGGCGAGATCTTCGGATTGTATGGGCTGGTAGGCGCAGGCCGTACCGAGCTGCTGGAAACGATGTTCGGTATGCGCACCAGAGCGGCAGGACGAGTTTTATTCAACGGCCGCATGATGAATTTTGAGAATGCGAAGGACGCCATGAACCATGGCTTTGCCATGATCACAGAGGAACGCAAAGCGACCGGACTATTCCTGGAAGGCGATCTGACATTTAATACGACAATCACAAAGCTGGGTTACTATCTCAACGGACCCGCACTGGATACCAATGAGATGGTCAAAGCCACCGCGAATTCGATCAACGTCATGCACATTAAGTGTCTTGGACCCTCTGACGCGATCACATCACTGTCCGGCGGCAACCAGCAGAAGGTTATTTTCGGTAAGTGGATGGAACGTGATCCGGAAGTCTTCATGATGGATGAGCCCACACGAGGCATCGACGTCGGCGCTAAGTATGAAATTTACGAGTTGATTGTCCAAATGGCCAAGGAAGGGAAGACGGTTATCGTCGTCTCATCCGAAATGCCGGAGATCCTGGGTATAACAAACAGGATCGGCGTTATGTCCAACGGTCGTCTGGCCGGCGTTGTCAATACCAAGGAAACAAATCAGGAGGAACTCCTGAGATTAAGCGCGAAATATTTGTGATTGGGAGAGAAATAACATGGCAGATGAAAGTAAAATCCTTACTGTCGAAGCGGAACAGGCTCTGCTTGCTCCGATCGATGAGTATGTAGGGGGAATTCAGAAACAGATCGATGCACTCCGTAAAGACGGAACAGACAAGGTTCTCTCTATTACGAACCACATGGCTGTCGTCAAGGAGAACGCGAACTACAGCAAGAAAGAGAAAAGCGAGCTTCTCGCCAAAGATGAGAAGGAACTTGCCAAAGCAAAAGCTGTCGAGGACGCAAACAAGGCCCAGATCGATAGTCTTGTCAGCGATGCGACCAAATACCTCGATGAGCACTATGACAAGGACTACTATAATGTAGTCGTTGAAAGCTGCAAGGCCCAGAAAGAAGTTGAGGATCAGCGCTACAGCGCGGATGTCGAGCAGCTCAAGAAGGAGCACGAGGCGAAGCTTGCCACTCTCAAGGACAGTGACGAGATCAAGGATGAGAACTATGTTTACAAAAACCGCCAGTTCGACGCCAAGTTAAAGCACCAGACAGCACTGCAGGAGATCAAGGATCGCCAGCATGAAGCTTTTTCACACAGGTACCACCTGATCGACCTGCTCCGTCTGTCCAAGTTCACCTTCTCTGAGAAGATGAAACAGAACTGGGAGAACTACGTGTACACATTCAATATCAGATCCTTCCTTCTTGAGAACGGACTGTATATTGTTATCATTATCATCTTTATCCTTCTGTGTTCTCTGGCACCTATCATCAAGAATACGAAACTGCTGACACTGACAAACGTCCTGAATATTCTCCAGGCAGCATCACCCCGTATGTTCCTTGCACTGGGCGTCGGCGGCCTGATCCTGCTGGGCGGCACAGACCTTTCGGTTGGCCGTATGGTCGGTACCAGCGCGGTATTATCGACGATGATCATGCACAAGGGCATCAACACCGGTTCCTTCTTCGGTCACATTTTTGACTTCACAGGAATCCCGGTAGCCCTGCGTGTCATTCTGGCACTTGTAGTCTGCTGCTGCGTGACTACAACATTCACCTGCTTTGCAGGCTTCTTCACAGCACGGTTCAAGATCCATCCCTTCATCACGACGATGGCAAACATGCTGATCATGTTCGGTCTGATGACCTATGCCACAAAGGGTGTTTCCTTCGGTGCTATTGAGAATGACATTCAGAAATACATCATGCCTAAGATCGGCGGCGTATTCCCGACCATTATTCTCTGGGCGATCGCAGTCGTTGCGCTGATGACCTTTATCTGGAACAAGACGGTTCTGGGTAAGAACATGTACGCGGTCGGCGGAAACTCTGAAGCAGCTACCGCTTCCGGTATTTCCGTCTTCAAGGTTACTCTTACAGCGTTCGCTATGGCCGGTATTCTGTACGGCTTCGGCGCATGGCTCGAGTGTATCCGTATGCTGGGTTCCGGTTCCGCCTCTTACGGGCAGGGCTGGGAGACAGACGCTATCGCGGCTTGCGTAGTCGGTGGTATCTCCTTCAGTGGTGGTATTGGTAGAATCCGCGGCATCGTCGTCGGTGTTCTGATCTTCACCGCTCTGACATACTCCCTGACTATCCTCGGTGTTGATACAAACCTTCAGTTTGTATTCTCCGGTCTGATCATCCTTGCAGCTGTTACGATCGACAGCCTGAAGTTTGTCCAGAAGAAATAATTGAACATTAACACCTGCGGGAGGACATACTAAAGTATGTGTGATTAAGGCATCTGCTGATGAACATTTGTAAAGAATCATTTGCGAATGGGCGTTGGCAGGTGCCCTTTTTTGCAGTTTTGAACAGGGGTGTAGTTTTTGAACAGGGGTATAGAGGAGAGACAGAATGAAGATCGTACTGCAGAACGTTACAAAGAGATTCCCTAACCGCAACAAAAAGATCAAGGAAGATGTGGTGGCCGTCAGCAACTTTGATTTTGAGATACCGGACGGAAAGCTGATCGGCCTGCTGGGGCCCTCCGGCTGCGGCAAGAGCACCACGCTCAATATGATCTGCGGTCTGGAGCAGCCCACGGAGGGGAGGATCCTGTTTGGCGAAGACGATGTGACGGATCTTCCTCCGGAGAACCGGGGCGTCGGCATGGTGTTTCAGAGCTATGCGCTGTATCCCCATATGACGGTCCGGCAGAATATCAAGTTCCCGCTGGAGAATCGCAGGGGAGCGGACAGGCTCTCCAAAGAGGAGATGGAGCGCATGGCGAAAGAGGCCGCGGAGCTCGTGCAGATCGAGCAGCTGATGGACCGAAAGCCGGGGGAGATGTCCGGCGGCCAGCAGCAGCGCGTTGCCATAGCCCGCGCGCTGGTCAAGCGCCCGAAAGTGCTGCTGTTGGACGAGCCTCTCTCAAATCTGGACGCGCGGCTGCGCCTGCAGACCAGGGAGGAGATCCGGCGGATCCAGAGGGAAACCGGGATCACGATGGTGTTTGTGACCCACGATCAGGACGAGGCCATGAGCATTTCCGATATGATCGTCGTCATGGACGCGGGCGTCGTGCAGCAGATCGGAAAGCCGCAGGACGTCTATGACGATCCGGATAATCTCTTTGTCGCGAAGTTCCTCGGCACACCGCCCATCAATGTCTTTAACGGCCGGGTAAAGGACGGCTCTCTCTATCTGGGGGAGGAGAAGATCCTGGATACGCCCTCCGTCGGGGACGGGCCCGTCACCGTCGGCATTCGGCCGGAGGGGTTCGATATCGATAAGGAGAAGGGCGTTCTGACCTGCGCGCTCCGTTCGATCGAGGTCATGGGGCGCGACACCAGTGTGGTGGCCAACCATGACGCCTATGTGGGCGATCAGCTCCGCGCGATCATCGACTCGGAGAAACGTCCCGATGAGAACAGCAAAGAGGTGCGCTTCCGGATCCGCCCCAGCAAAGTATTTCTCTTTGACCCGGAGACGGGCAAACGCATCCGGTACTGACGGCGCAGAGCATCCTTGTGAGGACATGACTATGGAAAAAAACAACAATAAGGCATGGCTCTATCTGCTGCCATCGCTCATCTTTCTGGGGATCTTCATGATCTACCCGCTCTTTGACGTCATGATCTACTCGGTCGAGGAGGGGTATAATTTCGCGTCCCAGTCTTTCTTCGGGTACGGTACATACAACTTCTCGTATGTGCTGCGGGATCCGTATTTTTTGCAGGCGCTCAAGAATACGTTTTTGCTGGTCATCATAACAGTGCCGATCTCCACGGGCCTGGCGCTCCTGATCTCGGTGCTGCTCAATTCGATCACCCGTCTGAGAGATATGTTTCAGACGATCTTTTTCCTTCCGTATGTGACGAACACGCTGGCCGTGGGCCTGGTGTTCATGCTCCTGTTCAAGAAGACGCCCTATACGGACGGGTTTATCAACATGATCCTGCACTGGTTCGGCATGGGGCCGGTGGACTTCATTGAGGGTCCGTACTGGGCCAAGATGTTCGTCACCTGCTTTTATACGATCTGGATCGTCATGCCTTTCAAGATCCTGATCCTCACCAGCGCGCTGGCCAGCGTGAATCCGGATTATTACAAGGCCGCGCGTGTCGATGGGACGCCGCGATGGCGTATTTTTACCAGGATCACCCTGCCGATGATCTCGCCCATGATCTTCTATCTGGTCATCACCGGATTTATCGGGGCGTTCAAGGCATACAGCGATGAGGTCGCGCTTTTCGGAACGAATCTGAACGCGGCCGGAATGAATACGATCGTGGGCTATGTCTACGACATGCTCTACGGTGACAGCGGAGGATATCCGTCCTACGCTTCGGCGGCGGCGCTGCTGCTGTTCGCGATCGTGCTGACGATCACCTGCATCAACCTGCTCATCAGCAGGAAAACCGTGACATACAGCTGAGAGTGGAGGCATTTATGGAACAGACATATGCAAAAATCGAACAATCAGCTCGTGCCGCGAACCGGGTCCGGACGACGGTCACTTATATTCTGCTGGCCATATGGGCGGTGATCGTCCTGTTTCCGTTCTACTGGATGGTGCTGACGTCATTTAAGAGCTACAGCGCGTACAATTCGGAATATGTGCCGCAGCTCTATACGACCGCGCCGACTACGGAGAACTATGTCTCCGCCTTTACGGAGGTGCCGCTGGCGAAGTACTTTATGAACACCGTGATCTTTGCGGTGGGAACGACGGCGCTGATGCTGGCGGTCATCGTGCTCGCGGCGTATGCTTTCGCGCGCCTGAGATTTGCCGGGAGGCAGCTCACCTTTACGATGTACCTCGCGCTGATGATGATCCCCAACGAGCTGGTCATCATCACGAACTTCGTGACGATCACCAACTGGGGTCTGAGGAATACGTTTTTGGGACTTATCCTGCCTTCGGTGACATCCGTATTTTACATATACCTGCTCAAGGAGAACTTCGAGCAGGTTCCGGACGAGCTTTACAAGGCGGCGAAGGTGGACGGGACGTCGGACCTGATGTATCTCTTTAAGGTCATGATACCGATCTGCCGTCCGACGATCGTCACCATCGTGATCCTGAAGGTCATCGAGTGCTGGAATTCCTACATCTGGCCTCGCCTTATCACCGACGATCAGGCGTATTTCCTCGTATCGAACGGCATTCAGGAGATCCGCGAGAACGGCTTCGGACGGGAGAATGTCCCCGCGATGATGGCCGCTGTCGTCGTCGTGTCCGTGCCGCTGATCGTGCTCTTCCTCTGCAGCCGCAAGAAGATCATGGCCGGCGTTTCGAGAGGAGGGACGAAGGGATGAAAATACGAAAGCGCTCCGCGTCGATCCTTTTATCCGTCCTCCTTGCAGCCAGTCTTTTGTGCGGCTGTCACGGCAGCAAAAACGCCTCCGCGGCGTTTGCCCCGCCGGAGGAATTTGATACTTCCGTCCGGCATGAGATCACTTTCTGGGCCAAAAATGACACCAACAAGACGCAGGTGAGGATCTACGAGAACGCCGTCGCGGAATTTGAGAAGCTCTATCCGAACATCAAGGTGAATATCCGCCTGTACACGGACTACGGGAAGATCTACAACGACGTCATCACCAATATTTCCACCGGAACGACGCCGAATGTCTGCGTCACGTACCCGGACCACATCGCCACGTATATGACCGGCGAAAATGTCGTCGTGCCTCTGGACGATCTGTTCGAGGACGAAAAATACGGCCTGGGCGGGAGCGAGCTGCTCTACGACAGTCCGGCGAAGGACGAGATCGTGCCGGAGTTTTTGGAGGAGTGCCGGATCGGCGGGTATACTTACGCGATCCCGTTCATGCGCTCAACAGAGGCGGTCTATATCAACAAGACGCTGGTGGAAAAGCTGGGATACGAGGTGCCGGATATCCTGACGTGGGACTATGTATTTGAAGTCTCCGAGGCCGCCACCGAGAAGGACGCCGACGGAAACTATAAGCTGAACGGACAGAAGGTCATGATCCCCATGATCTATAAGTCCACGGACAACATGATGATCTCCATGCTGAAGCAGAAAAACGCCGGATATTCCACCGACGCGGGCGAAGTGGAGATCTTTAACGACACCACGCGGGAGATCCTGCTCCAGATCGCGGAGCACGCCAAAACGGGCGCGTTCTCGACGTTCAAGATCTCCAGCTATCCGGGAAATTTCCTCAATGCCGGGCAGTGCCTTTTTGCCATCGACTCCACGGCAGGCGCCACCTGGATGGGCACCCACGCGCCCAACTGCGACATCGCCAAGGACAAGATCGCGGACTTCGAGACGGTCGTGCGGCCGATCCCGCAGTATGACCCGCAGGATCCGAAGATGATCTCACAGGGGCCGTCGGTCTGTATTTTTAATAAGGACGACCCGCAGGAAGTGCTGGCCTCCTGGCTGTTCGCGCAGTATCTTCTGACCAACGATGTGCAGAATGCCTACGCCGGGACGGAGGGCTATGTGCCGGTGACGATCAAGGCGCAGGAGTCGGATCAGTATCAGGAATATCTGGCGCAGGCCGGAAGCGACGACCTCACGCACTATTCGGTCAAGATCGATGCGGCGAAAATGCTCATGGCCAATACGGAGCACACTTTTGTCACGCCCGTGTTCAACGGATCCACATCGCTGCGCGACGCGGCGGGCGAGCTGATCGAGGATGTGACGAAGGCGGTGCGCCGCAAAAAGACGGTGGACGACGCGTATCTGGATGACCTGTTTGAGAGAGTGACGTCCCTCTACAGGCTCGATCAGATCACGCCCCAGGCCGGCACGCCGGGGACGGATCTTGGTCCCATGCCGGCGGAGTCCAAGGCGCTTTTGGTGACACTGGCCGTTGCCTGGGTGTGCATCATCGCGTACATCATCTGGGACAAAAACAGGAGCGCCGGAGCGGGAAATCAGGTATAATAGTTGCCGTAGACGGGAATTTTTAATACAGTACGCAGAAAGGCACGCATGACAACACTGCTGATCGGCATTATTTATCTCTCATTTATCAGTCTCGGGCTTCCGGACTCCCTGCTGGGGAGCGCATGGCCGACCATGTACAGCGAGATGGGCTCGACGATCACCGGCGCGGGAACGCTCGCGATGATCATCAGCGCCTGTACGGTCGTCTCGAGCCTGATGGCGGACCGCGTGATCCACAGATTCGGGACGGGGAAAGTCACCACGGTCTCGGTGGCGATGACGGCACTGGCCCTGTTCGGGTTTTCCATGTCGGGCGCCTACTGGCATCTGGTGCTATGGTGCATCCCTTACGGCCTGGGCGCCGGTTCGGTGGACTCGGCCCTCAACAATTATGTGGCGCTGCATCTCAAGGCGCGGCACATGTCGTGGCTCCACTGCATGTGGGGCGTCGGCGCCAGCATCGGCCCGATCATCATGGCGCAGTGCCTGACCGGCGGATTTGGCTGGCGGGGCGGCTACCGGACCATCGGAACGATCCAGATGGTGCTGACCGCTTTGCTGGTGCTCTCGCTCCCTCTCTGGACGCGGGAGAGCCGGAACAGTTCCGTCGACGAGTCCACGCGCAATGTACTGTCTCTTGGGGAAGCGGTGCGGCTGCCGGGGGCAAAGAGGATCCTGATCGCATTTCTGTGCTACTGCGCGCTGGAGAGTTCTGCCGGCCTGTGGGCTGCCAGCTGGCTCGTGGAGACCAGGGGCGTCAGCCCCAATGCGGCGGCCGGCTATGCGGCGCTGTTCTATCTGGGCATCACCGGCGGAAGGGCGGTCAGCGGCTTTATTTCGGAGAGGCTGGGCGACACGAAGATGATCAGGCTCGGACAGGGGATCGTCCTGCTGGGCATCGCGATGCTTCTCGTTCCGGGCAGCGTAATGCTCGCTCGCGCGGGACTTGTCACGATCGGGATCGGCTGCGCGCCGATCTATCCCAGCGTCATTCACTCCACGCCGGATCGGTTCGGGCCGGAGAATTCACAGTCTCTGGTCGGGATCCAGATGGCGTCCGCCTACATCGGCTCTATGTTTGGGCCCAAGGTGTTCGGGCTTATAAGCGACGCGCTCTCGCTGGGCGTGTTTCCGTTCTACCTGGCTGCCATCACGATCGTGATGATCATCATGATATACTGAATCTAACTACATAACGAGGACACCCATGGATAAAATCGACGAGAGTATTTTTGACAAACTTAGTATTACTGGCTTTTTTAACATCATTATTTCCGGGGCTGTGCTCCTGTACGGATTCTCTCCGATCCTGGGCCTGTATGTGCCCGGCATATTTTATTCGCAGCTCGGCCTGCAAAAGGATCTTGAAAAAGCGATCATCATCTGTCTGGTGTGCTATATCTTCGGAAGCGCGCTGCAGTGTTTACAAGTGCTGTTTTTTAAAGGGCTGAAGGCGGCGGTCGTGAACAAGAGCCTGTCCGCCCCGGAAGGGGAAGAGGATGGAAAGAAGGACAACGGCATTCTGGCAAACAAGTATAAGCGGAAGGGTGCCATCGAACTGGCGCAAAA
>CAJOLP010000017.1 GCA_905235465.1 uncultured Lachnospiraceae bacterium
TGGAAGTGATCACTGACCCGGCAACCCTCCTGTGAGGGGCGCCGGGTTTTTTTGCGCCCTTTTATTTGTCATACGCGGAAAAATATTATATGATTAGTGGTTGATACGATTAGTGTTTGAAAAGGAGTATCTGACCTATGAAGTGGATGCGTTTCAAGGTGCGCACAAAGGCGGACGCGGAGGATATCCTCATCAGTTCCATGCAGGACATCGGACTGTACGGGGCGCAGATCGAGGATCACGTGCCCCTGACAGCAGCGGAAAAGGAGCAGATGTTCGTCGACATCCTGCCGGAAGGGCAGGAGGATGACGGTTCGGCCGTGCTGAGCTTCTTTTTGGAGGAGACAGAGGACGGCAAAGTCCTGGTGGACGATGAGCCCAAGACGGCGGAGGAAGTCGTGCGCGCCATCGAGGAGGAGCTGTCCATGCTCAGGCAATACTCCGACATTGGCGAGGGCGTCGTCACCATCGAGGAGACGGAGGATCTGGACTGGATCAATAACTGGAAGCAGTATTTTCACCAGTTCTGGATCGACGACATCCTGGCGATCCCCTCATGGGAGAAGCCGGAGGATGTGGACAGAAAGCCCGCGCTGGTCTTTCACATCGATCCGGGAACGGCTTTCGGCACCGGAATGCACGAGACGACGCAGCTCTGCATCCGTCAGATCCGCAAGTATCTGACGCCTGAGACGGAGATGCTGGATGTGGGAACCGGGAGCGGCATCCTTTCGATCCTCGCGCTGATGCTCGGCATACGGCACGCGGTGGGGACCGATCTTGATCCCTGCGCCCCGCCGGCGATCGAGGATAACCTGCGCACCAACGGCGTGGATCCGTCCCGCTTCGAGGTGATCCTGGGGAATCTCATCGACGATGAGGCCGTGCAGGAAAAGGTCGGGGAGGAGCGCTATGACATTGTAGTTGCCAATATCCTTCCCGATGTCCTGATCCCGCTGACGCCCCAGGCGGTGCGCGCGATGAAGCCCGGCGCCGTCTATATCACGTCCGGGATCCTGGAGGGACGCGAGCAGAGCGTGGCGGACGCCATGAAGCGCGAGGGACTTGAGATCGTCAGCATCACGGAGCAGGGCGAGTGGCGCTGCGTGGTGGGCGTAAAACCGCTGCAGGATACGACTGCGGGAGGAGAGAATGCTGCACATATTTGTTGACCCGGGGCAGATGGACGGCGATCTTTTGCATGTGACCGGAAGCGACGTCAATCATATCCGCAATGTCATGCGCCTTAAACCCGGCGATGAGATCTGCGTGCACACCGGCGAGGATCAGCGCGAATACCGCTATGGGATCGAGACGCTTTCCGGCGAGGAGGTGCTGTGCCGCCTCCGCTTTGTAAAGGAAGCGGACGTGGAGCTCCCGATCCGGGTGATCCTGTTCCAGGGACTGCCCAAGGCAGACAAGATGGATATGATCGTTCAGAAGTCGGTGGAGCTGGGCGTGACGGAGATCGTCCCCGTCAGGACCCGCCGCAGCGTCGTCAAGCTGGACGACGCCAAAGCGGCAAAGCGCGTCGCGCGCTGGCAGTCCATTGCGGAGTCCGCGGCCAAGCAGAGCAGGCGCGCGGTCATTCCCCAGGTGCAAAAGCCGATGACGATGCGGGAGGCGGTGGAATACGCCCGTCAAAATACGGATGTCCGCCTCATTCCCTACGAGCTGCAGGCCTTAGATGAGGCCGGCGCGAAAGGCACCAAGGAAGTGCTGGAGAACATGAAGCCCGGGGAGGCGCTGGGGTTTTTCATCGGGCCCGAAGGCGGTTTTGAGCCGGAAGAGATCGATATGGCCGCGGAGGCCGGAATCCGGCCGATCTCGCTGGGGCGGCGGATCCTGCGGACAGAGACGGCCGCGATGGTCGTGCTGTCCTGGCTGATCTGGGTGTTTGAGATTGGATAAAAATATGAGAGAAATTTACCTTGACAATTCGGCGACGACGCAGTGTTTTCCCGAAGTGGCGGAGCGCATGCGCCGGGTCCTGACAGAAGAATACGGAAACCCCTCCAGCATGCATCACAAAGGGGTGGAAGCGGAAAAGATCGTCTCTGCGTCCAGGCATACCCTCGCGCAGATCCTGAAGGTGAAGGACAGTGAGATCATATTTACCTCCTGCGGGACAGAATCCGACAACCTGGCGATCATCGGCGGCGCGCTGGCGTCCTGCCGCAGGGGAAAGCACCTGATCACCACGCGCATTGAGCATCCGGCCGTTTTGGAGTCCATGAAATATCTGGAGAGTCAGGGCTATGAGGTGACCTACCTTCCGGTGGACAAAGACGGGCTGGTGGAGCCCGCCGCGGTGGAGGAAGCGGTGCGCGGGGACACGATCCTGGTCAGCATCATGCACACAAATAATGAGATCGGCGCGGTGGAGCCCGTCGCGGAGATCGGCAGACGGATCAAGGCCAAAAATCCCAACACACTGTTTCACGTGGACGCGGTGCAGGGATTTGGCAAGGCGCGCATCTATCCGGCCAAAATGGGCATCGACCTGCTGGCGGTCAGCGCGCACAAGATCCACGGACCCAAGGGCATGGGGTTCCTTTATAAATCCCAGAAGGTGCGCCTGGTCAACCTGATCTACGGCGGCGGCCAGCAAAACGGGCTGCGCTCCGGCACCGAAAACGTGGCCGGCATCGCCGGCATGGCGATGGCAGCGGACATGCTGTACAGAGATTTTGACGGTGAGACCGCTAAGATACGGGGTCTCAAGAACGCCTTCCTGGAGGAGGTGGAGCGCTTCAATGAGGAGCTGACCTCTAAAGGAGAGGAGCCGCTGATCGTGAACGGAAGGACCGGGGACGACAGCGCGCCGCATATCATCAGCCTTACCGTGCCGGGCGTCCGGGCGGAAGTGCTGCTGCACGCGCTGGAGGACAAGGGGATCTATGTCTCTTCCGGGAGCGCCTGCTCCTCCAACAGACCGCACCCCTCCCAGACGCTGCAGGCCATAGGCCTCCCCCGCCCGTACTGGGACAACACGATCCGCATCAGCCTGTCCGGCCTCAATACGAAGGAGGACATCGCGGAGACGGCAGCGGCGCTGCGGGAGATCGTTCCTTTCCTGAGGAGATACACCAGACACTAAGCGGTATTTTGACCGGAACGCGGAGCGGCCGCCGGCCGGGGCCCCGCAGAATATGGAGACTTAACTTATATGAAGTATCAGGCTTTTTTGATCAAATACGCGGAAATCGGAATCAAGGGCAAGAACCGGCATCTCTTTGAGGAGGCGCTGGTGCGGCAGATGAAAATAGCGCTGAAGCCCTGTGAGGGAGATTTCGCGATTCACAGGACCTACGGGCGCGTCTTCGTGGAGTGTCTTTCGGACTACGATTACGAAGAGGTGACCGACGCGCTGCAGCATGTGTTCGGCATCTCGGGCATCTGCCCGGTGGTGGAACTGCCGGTGATCCCCATCGACGAGCTGAGGGAGGAGACCGCGCGCTACATGAAGGAGGCCTACCCTTATGAAAAGCAGACCTTCAAGGTGCACGCGCGCAGGATGAACAAGGAATATCCGGTGGAATCCATGGAAGTGAACGCGGAGCTGGGCAACGCGATCCTGGAGGCCTGCCCGAATCTGTCGGTGGACGTCCATGATCCCGACATCATGGTCAATGTGGAGATCCGGGAGAAGATCTATCTCTACTCGATCATCCTCCCCGGCCCCGGCGGGCTCCCGGTGGGCGTCGGCGGCAAGGCGATGCTCCTTTTGTCCGGCGGGATCGATTCCCCCGTGGCCGGCTACATGATCGCCAAGCGCGGCGTAAAGCTGGACGCGGTCTATTACAACGCGCCGCCCTATACCAGCGAGCGGGCGCTGCAGAAGGTCGTGGATCTGGCCTCACAGGTCGCCGCCTACACGGGGCCGATCTGGCTCCACAATATCAATTTTACGGAAATACAGCTCTACATTTATGAGAAGTGCCCGCACGACGAGCTGACGATCATCATGCGCCGCTTCATGATGCGGATCGCGGAGCGGCTGGCCAAGGAGGCGGAGTGCCTGGGCCTGATCACAGGCGAGAGCATCGGACAGGTCGCTTCCCAGACGCTGACAGCGCTGGGGGTGACGAATGAAGTGTGTACGCTCCCTGTATTCAGACCGCTCATCGGCTTTGACAAGGAGGAGATCATCAAGGTCTCCAAGAAGATCGGCACTTATGAGACGTCGATCCTTCCGTACGAGGATTGCTGCACTATTTTTGTGGCCAAGCACCCGGTGACAAAGCCGAAGCTCGACGTTATCAAGCGGCACGAGCGGAATCTGGAGGAAAAGATCGACGAGATGGTGGAGCGCGCGATCGCCACGGACGAGATCATGATCGTCGACAAGAACGGCGCCAGGATCATCAAAGAAAGAGAGGGCACGCTGCAGGTGTGACCCGCGGCGCGCCAAAAAAATCCCGAAACCGCTGCGGCTTCGGGAAATCGCTCATTCGAAGATTATTCGGATCTTATACCGGCTTTAGTCGACAATGTAAGACTTGAGCGTCTTCATGATCTCTGCCATCTTATCGGTATCGTGGATGTTGAGGTCGATCGGCTTGCTCAGATCCAGGGAGAAGATTCCCATGATGGATTTGGCATCGATGACATAGCGGCCGGAAACGAGATCGAAATCCGAGTCGAAGCGAGTGACATCATTGACGAAGGACTTTACCTTATCAATAGAGTTTAATGAGATCTTAACGGTTTCCATAAAAACACCTCCTCTATATGTGATTATAGTAAGTTTTGCGCCCGGAAAAGTCAATGGAGGACTTTCAATAATTTTACCGGCCAATCTGCCCGCATAATCGTTAATCTGATGGGAACACGAAGGAGAGCACGCGCCTATGAGAGTGGCTTTTCACAATCTCGGCTGCAAAGTGAACAGCTATGAGCTGGACGTCATGCGCCAGAAAATGACAGAATACGGATACGAGACGGTTCCCTTTCAGGAAGAGGCGGACATCTACGTGATCAATACCTGTACGGTCACCAACATCGCGGACCGCAAGAGCCGGCAGATGATCCACCGGGCCAAAAAGAAGAACCCGGACGCGGTCGTGATCGCGGTGGGATGTTATGTGGAGACGGATCCCGGGCGGGTGGAGACGGACCCGGCCATCGATCTGGCCATCGGAAACAACAAGAAGGCGGAGATCGCCGAGATCGTGGAGGAGTTTTTGCGGCAGCGCGGCGGCGAGGCTGCTGCCGGGAGCGGGGATGCAACCGGGAGCGGGGATGCCGCTGGGGATGCAGCCGCGGACGCTTCCCCCAGGACGCTTCATGGCAGGACAATGGAGGATCTGACGCACCGCCCGCGCTATGAGGATATGCAGCTCACCGATCCGGGGCATACCAGAGTATTTTGCAAGATCCAGGACGGCTGCAACCAGTTCTGCACCTATTGCATCATCCCTTATGCCAGGGGCAGGATAAGGAGCCGCAGGCCTGAGGAGGTCCTCGAGGAGATCCGCCGGCTTGCCGCGGGAGGGACCGGCGAAGTTGTCCTGACGGGCATTCATCTGAGTTCCTACGGGTTGGACTGGGGCGCCGAAAGCGACAGGATCCCCTTCGACGCTGAAAAGGCGGGACAAAACCTCATTTCCCTGATCCGGGAGATCGCTGCCGTTCCGGGCATCGTGCGGATCCGCCTGGGATCGCTGGAGCCGCGGATCGTCACGGAAACTTTTGCGCGGAGCCTGTCGGAGATCCCGCAGGTCTGCCCGCACTTTCACTTATCTCTCCAGAGCGGGTGCGATGAGACGCTTCGTAGAATGAATCGGCACTACACCACCGAGCAGTATTTGGACAGCGTGAAAATACTGCGCAAATACTGGGACCGCCCGGCCGTCACCACCGACGTCATCGTCGGCTTTCCGGGGGAGACCGTCGCGGAGTTTGAGGCGACGGAACGGTTCCTTAAAGAGGTCGACTTTTACGAGATGCATGTCTTTAAATATTCCGCAAGACAGGGGACCGTGGCGGCGGGCATGCCGGGACAGATCCCGGAGGCGGCCAAAACAGTGCGGAGCGAAAGACTGCTTGCCATGACCCGCGAGGCCTCGGACCGCTACCGGCAGACATTCGTGGGACAGAAGGAGGAACTCTACCTCGAGGAGGTCACGGAGACCGCCCTGGGCCCCTGCTGGCGCGGACACACCATGCGCTACGTGGAGGGCCTCATCCCGCCGGCGGACATCCCCGAGGGGATGACCCTCGCCCGCAGACAGCTCGTGCGGGGCGAATTCACCGGCAGAGCGCCGGAGGAGGGGAAAATGCTGTTTTGCCCGTCGGGCGGTGATTGCTGATCGGACATAAAGAGGCCGGAAAGCGGCGGTGTTGAACAAAACAGTAAAATAGGGTAATATAAAATCTAATGGAAACAGATGTTCACAGAATGAGGGATATCATGGATCAGAATAAAGATAAGAAATCAACCAATGTGAATTTGGAAAATACGCAGTTTTTCAGTGTGCAGCCGGATCAGGAAACGGGCGTCAAGAAGATCCTCAGGGTCGTCTATGAGGCGCTTTCCGAGAAGGGTTATGACCCGGTCAATCAGATCGTGGGATATATTATGTCCGGCGATCCGACCTACATCACGAACTACATGGGCGCGAGAAGTCTGATCATGAAGGTAGAGCGCGATGAGCTGGTCGAGGAGATCATGCGGTATTATATTGAGTCCAATAACTGGGAGAGCTGACGCGGCATGAAGATCATGGGACTGGATTTCGGATCCAAGACCTGCGGAGTCGCCATGAGCGACGCGCTCCTTATGACTGCGCAGCCGGTGGAGATCATCCGGAGGGACCGTCCCGCCAAGCTCCGCAAAACGCTGTCGCGCATTGAGGAGCTCGTGGGGGAGGGCGATGTCCGGCTGATCGTGATCGGGCTTCCCCTCAACATGGATGACTCGGCAGGAGAACGCGTGCGCGCGACGAGGGCGTTCGCGGATGATGTCGAGCGCCGCACCGGCGTGCCGGTGGAATTTATGGACGAGCGCCTTACAACTGTGGAGGCGTATGAGATCATGGACAAAATGGGGATCGCAGTGAGCGACCGCCCCCTTTATGTGGATATGATCGCCGCGAATGTGATCCTTCAGGATTATATGGAGAATCATCCCGAAAAGCTGGAAGAGCTTAAAGTTAAGGAAAAGCGATGAGCAAGATCGATTTTGTGACGGAGACCGGCGAGGTCGAATCGTTTTGGATCATAGAGGAAGTAAAGCTGGGCGGGCACTCGTATCTGCTCGTTTCGGATGATGAGGAAGGCGACGGCACGGCCATGATCCTGCGTGACGAATCGAACCCTGAAGATGAGGAGAGTGTCTATGTCCCGGTGGAGGACGAGCAGGAGCTCTCCGCTGTTCTGCTGCTTCTGGAAGACGAATTGGAAGAGATGGGAATCCTCATAGAGGAAGAGGAGTGAGAAGAAGAGTTTGAGTAAAAAAACAGCAAAAGAAAAGTCGCCGGAAGGGCTCCGGATCATCCCGCTGGGCGGGCTGGAGCAGATCGGCATGAATATTACTGCCTTCGAGTACGGAGACAGTATAGTTGTGGTGGACTGCGGTCTGGCCTTTCCCGAGGATGATATGTTCGGGATCGATCTGGTGATTCCGGACACCACATTTTTGGAAGAGAACATTGACAAGGTCAAGGGGTTTGTCATCACGCACGGACATGAGGATCACATCGGCGCTCTGCCGTATGTGCTGCAGAGGATCAATGTCCCTGTATTTGCCACCCGTCTGACCATGGGCATCATTGAGAACAAGCTCGCGGAGCGGGGCATGCTGGAGACGACGCAGCGCAAGGTGGTCAAGTTCGGCACGTCGGTCAATCTGGGATGTTTCCGCATAGAGTTTATCAAGACCAATCACAGCATCGTGGACGCGGCGGCGCTGGCTATTTACACGCCGGAGGGGATCGTCATCCACACGGGCGATTTTAAGGTGGACTACACGCCGGTCTTTGGCGACGCCATCGATCTGCAGCGCTTCGCCGAGCTGGGCCGCAAGGGCGTCCTGGCCCTGATGTGCGATTCGACCAACGCGGAGCGCCCGGGCTACACGCCCTCGGAGCGCACGGTGGGCAAGACCATCGACCAGCTTTTCCAGGAGCACAGCGACACGCGCATCATCATCGCGACGTTTGCCTCCAACGTGGACAGGGTGCAGCAGATCATCAATTCGGCCTACAAGTACGGCAGGAAGGTCGTGGTGGAAGGCCGCAGCATGGTCAATATCATCAAGACCGCCTCGGAGCTGGGGTGCCTGAATATTCCCGATAAAACACTGATCGATGTGGATCAGCTCAAGAACTATCCGGACGAGAAGACGGCGATCATCACGACGGGCAGTCAGGGTGAGAGCATGGCGGCCCTGAGCCGCATGGCCGAAAATATTCACCGGAAGATCTCCATAGGTCCCAATGACACGGTCATTTTCTCCTCGAGTCCGATCCCGGGCAATGAGAAGGCGGTGACGAATGTCATCAACAAGCTCCAGATGAAGGGGGCGGACGTGATCTTTGAGGATGTGCACGTATCCGGGCACCCCTGTCAGGAGGACATCAAGCTGATCTACACGCTGGTGCAGCCCAAATACGCCATTCCCGTACACGGGGAGTACCGCCATCTGATCGCGCAGGTAAAGCTTCTAAAGGAGCTGGGCTTTGACGATGATCACATCTTCGTCCTGCAGTCCGGCAATGTCCTGCAGATCACTAAAGACAAGGCGGAGATCGTGGGGGATGTGCCGGTCGGCAATATTTTAGTGGACGGGCTCGGCGTCGGCGACGTCGGCAACATTGTCCTGAGGGACCGCCAGCACCTGGCGGAAGACGGCATCGTGATCGTCTCCTTCGCGATGGCGCAGGGCTCACCCCTTACGGTGGCGGGACCCGAGATCGCCTCGAGAGGTTTCGTGTACAATAAGGAGGCGGAGGAGCTCATGAACGGCGCGCAGACTGTGGCCGAGGACATCCTCGAGCAGTGCGCGGAGGACGGCACCGTGGACCGAAACAGGGTCAGAAACCTTATCAAAGACGGGCTCAGCGACTATTTTTGGAAAAAGACGCAGCGCCGCCCCATGGTGCTGCCCATGATACTGGAGATCGATTCATAAGGAGCATGTGAGGAGCATGACATTCAAAAAAGTACGAAAAACGATCGGAATAATCATTGATACGGCGGCGAGCTTCGCGATCTACGGGCTGATCGCGGTCCTGGTCCTGTTCTTCGCGGGACAGGTCAAGCACTACTATGACGTGGGGTACGGCGTCTTTTCGCAGGTATCCAAGGACGCCAAGGGCACCGGGATCACCGCGCCCATCGTCATCACCGAGGGGATGACGGCGACGGAGCTGGCGGATGAGCTGGAGGATGCGGGGCTGATCGAGTCCACCCGCACGTTCCTTTTGCAGGAAAAGGTTTCCGATTATTCCGGCATGTATATGCCGGGCACGTACATCCTGTCCTCGGAGATGACCACCGAGGAGATGATGCAGGTCATTTCCGGAACGGTGCCGTCTCCTTACGCCGTGCCTGAAGAGGGCGCGGAGGGCGCCACAGGAACCGAGAGCGCGGAAGGTGCTGAGAAGGCCGAAGAAAAGAGCAATGGTGAATGAGTGGAAGGAGCAGGCAGAGGTCGATCCTTTGCGGGCGGCAGTATTTGCGCAGTCGCTGCACACGGACGACCCGCCGGCCCTTAGAGAACTGGAAAGAGAGGCACTGGATGCTGGGGTACCGATCATTCGGCCGCAGACCCGGAGCCTTCTTCATTTTCTGATGGAAATTAAAAAGCCCGCGGCGATCCTGGAGATCGGGACGGCGGTCGGCTATTCCGCCCTGTATATGCACGCGTATGCCGGGGAGGGGTGCCGCATCACGACGATCGAGATCGACCCGGACAGGGCGGCGAAGGCCGCCGAACATTTCGCGCAGGCGGACGCCGGGGAGGATATTTCGCTCCTGATCGGGGACGCGGCGCAGATCCTGCCGACGCTGGAGGGTCCGTACGACCTGATCCTTATGGACGCGGCGAAGGGGCAGTATGTGCGGTTTTTGCCTGAGATACTGCGGCTTTTGGCGCCGGGCGGCGTCATTGTGTCGGACAACTGTCTGCAGGACGGGGAGATCCTGGAATCCCGCTTCGCGGTGCGAAGAAGGGACCGCACGATCCACAAGCGGATGAGAGAGTATCTGGAGGCGCTGTTTGCGGAGCCCTCGCTGGTCAGCGTTCTGCTGGAGGCGGGCGACGGCATCGCGCTTTCTGTGCGCAGGTAAAGGCGCGCGGAGACAGGGGGCAGAGCCCGGGTTGGAGTAAGGACTTGAATATTTTAGAGAGCGACATACATAACCGCAAAGAGGACGGCGGAGTAAGCCGCAGGGAAAGCCGAGGGGAGAACCGCAGGGCGCCCGAGCTGCTGCTGCCGGCCAAGGACTTGGAGGTCCTCAGGACGGCCGTGAATTTCGGTGCGGACGCCGTGTATATCGGCGGGGAGGCCTACGGTCTTAGGGCCAAGGCAAGAAATTTTACGCCGGATCAGATGGCGGAAGGGATCCGATACGCGCACGCGCACGATGTGCGCGTCTTTGTGACGGCCAATATTCTGGCGCATAACCGTGACCTGGAGGGGGCCGGGCAGTATTTTGACGAGCTGGCTGAGATCGGCCCCGACGCCATCCTGGTGGCGGACCCGGGGATGTTCACGCTGGCGCGGGAGAGGTGCCCGGATATTCCGATCCACATCTCGACGCAGGCCAACAACACAAATGTCGGAACATTTAATTTCTGGTACGGCCTGGGCGCGGAGCGCGTGGTCTGCGCGAGGGAGCTTAGTCTTGATGAGATCGCGCAGATCAGGCGGGGGATCCCCAAAGAGAGGGAGATCGAGGCCTTTGTGCACGGCGCCATGTGCATCTCGTATTCGGGGCGCTGTCTTATGTCCAATTACATGACGGGGCGCGACGCCAATCACGGGGAGTGCACCCATCCCTGCCGCTGGAAGTACGCGGTCATGGAGGAGTCAAGGCCCGGCGTCTATCTGCCCGTGGAGGAAAATGAGCGGGGGACCTTTGTGTTTAACGCCGGGGATCTGTGCATGGTGGACCACATCCCCGATCTGATCGGGGCCGGGATCGACAGCTTCAAGATCGAGGGGCGCATGAAGACGGCGCTGTACGTGGCGTCGGTGGGGCGCGCGTACCGGCAGGCCATCGACGACTATATGGAGAGCGAGGAGCTCTACAGATCGAGGATCCCGGACTATCTGTCGCAGATCCGCAAATGTACGTACAGGCCCTTCAACACGGGATTCTATTACGGGAGACCGGACGAGAAGTCCATGGTGTACGGGAGCAATACATATGTCAATGAGTCGGTCTTTCTGGGCATCGTGGAGGAAAGCCCCTTAGGGGCGGGCTCCGGCGGGCGCATCCCGCGCGCGAGGATACGGCAGCGCAATAAGTTTTGCAGGGGAGACAGGATCGAGATCATGAAGCCGGGCGGCGGTGACGTGACGGCGACGGTGCTGGGCATGTACACAGAGGACGGCCAGCCGGTGGAGAGCGCGCCGCATCCGGGGCAGATCATCGACCTGGAGCTGGATCACGCGGCAGAGCCGGGAGATCTGCTGAGGACCCCCGGGGAATCGGCGGAAAAACCGCAGTGAAGTGAACAAAAAAACACAAAAAGTATTATAATGCTGGTAAGCAATAACACCTTTGTAATGAGCGCATTTGTAATCGTACCTGGACGGAGGGGAAGATGAAGATCATAGTAGTTGGCTGCGGCAAAGTCGGCAGCGCGCTGGTCGAAGAACTGAGCGAAGAGGGGCATGACATTTCTGTTGTGGATATGGACAGCATGGCCCTTTCGGACATCACCATGAACTATGACGTTATGGGTGTGGCGGGCAACGGCGCGAGCTCTGAAGTACTCAAACAGGCGGGCGTGGAACATTCGGATCTGCTGATCGCGGTCACGGATTCCGACGAGCTCAACCTCCTTTGCTGCCTGATCGGCAGAAAGCTTGGCGGCTGCAAGACGATCGCCAGGGTGCGCAATCCCGAATACACCAACGAAATCGACATAATCAAGGGAGAGCTGGGCCTTTCCATGACCGTGAATCCCGAATACGCGGCGGCCGAGGAGGCGGCGAGAGTGCTCCTTTTCCCTTCCGCCGTACAGATCGAACCCTTTGCGAAGGGCAAGGTGGAACTGGTCATCATACAGGTCCCCAAGGACTCCATCATCGACGGCCTGGAGCTCTTCAAGATCCACCAGAGGACGAATACGGACGTGCTGGTCTGCAGCGTGGAGCGGGGAGACGACGTTTTTATCCCCGACGGCGACTTCGTCCTGCATGCGGGGGATGTGATCAGCATTGTTTCCTCCAGCAAGAACACGAGGAATTTCGTAAACCGGATCGGTCTTAACAGCAAGCCTGTGCGTGACGTCATGATCATCGGCGGCGGCAAGATCGCCTTTTATCTGTCGACCATGCTGCTGGATCTGGGGATCGATGTCAAAATACTGGAGCGCAAACGCGAACGGTGCGAGGAGCTGTGCGATCTGCTTCCGCGCGCGGTGATCATCCACGCGGACGCCGCCAATCAGAATATACTCAGGGAAGAGGGGATCGAGACGGCGGATGCCTTTGTCACGCTGACCGGCATGGACGAGGAAAATCTGTTCCTCTCGATGTTCGCCAAGAGCTGCAGCAAGGCGAAGCTGATCACCAAAGTCGACCGGATCGACTTTGACCAGATCATCAAGAAAATGGATCTGGGGACGCTCATCCACCCCAAGGACATAGCGGCCGATCATATCATCAGTTATGTGCGCGCCAGACAGAACTCCATCGGCAGCAATGTCGAGACGGTCTACAAAGTGATCGACGACAAGGTGGAGGCGCTGGACTTTCTGATCAAAGAGGATTCCCCTGTGTCCGGCGTTCCCATTTCGCAGCTCAAGATCAAGAAAGGGGTCCTGATGGCCTGCGTCAGCCGTCAGGGTGAGATCTTTATCCCCAACGGACGAACCGTGATCCGGCCGGGCGACAGCGTAGTGATCGTGACCAACAATGTCGGATTCAGGAGCATTGAGGATATCCTTGAGCCAAGTAAGATAAACTGATGCGGGGGAGATGAGCATCTATGAATTACTCAATTATTCGTAAGATCCTGGGGATCGTGATCAAACTTCTCGGCGTGCTTATGATCCTGCCGGTTCTTTGCGGAGTGATCTATCAGGAGAAGGAGTGCCTGATCTATCTCGGATTTTCTGTCGCCTACATCGCGCTCGGGAGCTTTCTTTCCGGCCAAAAGGTAGAAAACGAGGTCTTCTATGTCAAGGAGGGCTTCGCGATCGTGGGACTTAGCTGGATCGTCCTGAGCATTCTGGGGGCGCTGCCCTTTGTCGTGACCGGGGACATTCCGGGCGTGACGGACGCGATCTTTGAGACGGCTTCCGGGTTTACGACGACGGGATCGAGCATCCTGTCGGACGTGGAGGCGCTCAGCCACACCAGCCTTTTCTGGAGAAGCTTTACCCACTGGATCGGCGGCATGGGCGTCATCGTATTCATCCTTGCCGTCATGCCCATGGCGGGCGGCTACAACATGAGCCTGATGCGGGCGGAGAGCCCGGGGTACTCGGTGGGCAAGCTTGTGCCGCGCATGAAGGATACGGCCAAAATACTGTACATGATCTACTTTGGCCTGACTGTGGCGGAGATGATCATGCTCTTTCTCGCGCGGATGCCTCTGTTTGACGCGATGTGCATATCCTTTGGCAGCGCGGGCACCGGCGGATTCGGCGTGCGCAACGACAGCTGCGCCAGCTACACACCGCTCATGCAGGATATTATCACAGTATTTATCCTGATGTTCGGCGTGAACTTCAACGCCTACTATTACATCCTTCACAGGGACAAAAAGAGTCTCAAAAAAATGAGTGAGGTGAAGGGGTATTTTCTCATTGTCGCGTTCTGCATCATCACGATCACGATCAACCTGCACGACAGGATGGAAAGCTTTTTCTCGGCGCTGCATCACGCGGCGTTTCAGGTGGCCTCCATCATCACGACGACCGGATTTGCCACACAGGACTTTGACAAGTGGCCGCAGTATTCCCGCTGCCTTCTGGTGCTGATCATGTTCATCGGCGCCTGCGCCGGCAGCACGGGCGGCGGCATGAAGGTCTCGCGCATTATGATCATGGTCAAGACGGTCAAGCGAGAGCTCCTCAAGTACATCCATCCCCGCAGCGTCACCAACGTGACGATGGACGGGGCGGCCATCGACAAGAGCACGCTCCACAGCGTCAGCGTCTATCTGTCCACCTATATGCTGATCTTTTCCCTTTCGGTCCTGGTCCTGGCAGGGGCGGAAAATATGGATCTGGAGAGCACCTTCACCGCGGTGGCCTGTACTTTTAACAACATCGGCCCGGGCCTTGGCAAGGTGGGCCCGACCTGCAATTTCGGGCAGCTGTCAGCTTTCGGCAAATATGTGCTGATCTTTGATATGCTGGCGGGGCGCCTGGAGCTGTATCCGATGCTGATCCTGATCTCGCCCGCGATCTGGAAGAGAAAAGGGTGATCCGAAAACGAAAGGGTTCCGGGGCGGCAAAACGTCCCGGAATAATTTTGGAAAAGTGCTTGCCAAATCAAAAAGTTTAGTCTATAATCTTGCCTTGTAACCGGCTCCGGCCGTTTACATATAAGCGATGGGCTATAGCCAAACGGTAAGGCAGCGGACTCTGACTCCGTCATTTTGAAGGTTCGAATCCTTCTAGCCCAGTA
>CAJOLP010000018.1:0-13671 GCA_905235465.1 uncultured Lachnospiraceae bacterium
CCCTGCGTCAAAGATTCCGCCGGCTTTGAGCCGGCGCTTTTTTTGTATGTTATAATCATCACTGACGTCATCTGAGTATTTTAAAGGAAATCGACTTATGTTTGGATATGTGACCGCCTATGAGCCGGATCTGCGCATCCGCGAATTTCAGCTGTACCGCTCCTACTACTGCGGGCTGTGCATGGAGCTGAAGGACAATTACGGACAGATCCCGCGCCTTACGCTGAGCTATGACACCACCTTTCTGGCACTTGTTCTGACGAGCCTTTACGAGCCGGAGGATGTAAAGCGGGACATCCGGTGCGCGGCGCACCCTTTGGAAATACATCCCACGCGGCGCAATGAATACACGCGCTACGCGGCGGATATGGGCGTCCTTCTCTCCTATTACGCCTGCATGGACGACTGGCAGGACGAGCGGAAAATAAAGAAAAGAGTGATGGCCGCCCTTTTGTCGGGTCCCAGCAGACGCGCCGCCGGGAAGCATGAGCAGAAGGCGGACGTCATCGTCCGCTGCCTTAACGACCTCCACACACTGGAGACGGAAAGCATGCGGGATACCTCCCCGGACACCTCCGGCGCCGCGCTCCTGGATCAGGCGGGCGGGCTCTTCGGCGATCTCATGGCGGAGATCTTTGACGTGCGCGGGGATATGTGGAGCGAGCCCCTAAGGCGCATGGGCTTTTATCTGGGCAAATACATCTACATACTGGATGCCTACGACGATCTGGATAAGGACATCCTTTCCGGGTCCTTTAATCCGCTGGCCGGCATGCGTGACCGGCCGGATCTGGACGAATATGTGCGGGATATCCTGACCATGGTCATGGCCGAATGTTCCGCGGCATTTGAGGCTCTTCCCATCGTGGAAAATGTTGAATTATTGCGCAATATACTGTATTGTGGAGTATGGTCAGGGTTTGAGAAGCGTTACCGGGAGCGCACACAGGCCAAAGAGAGCGCGGACGGCGGCGCCTCCCCGGGCGCACATGAAGACCCTGCCGATAATCCAGTGAAAGAGGACCCCGTCCATGAGTGATCCCTACAAAGTTCTGGGCATCTCCCGGGATGCTACGGACGAAGAAGTCAAAAAGGCATATCGCGAGCTCAGCAAGAAGTATCATCCCGACGCGAATGTGAACAATCCCAACAAGGACAAAGCGGAGGAGATGTTCAAGCTCGTGCAGGAGGCCTACCAGCAGATCATATACGAGCGCCAGCACCCCTACGCTTCTCGCGACGGGTACGGTTCTTCCGGTTCCGGCTCCGGCTACAGCCAGGGAGGCTATCAGTACCGCAATCCCGGGAGCGGCACCGGCGGCCAGTTTTACGGCAGCTGGGATGACTTCTTCAACGATTTCTTCGGGGGCGCGTACACCGGTCAGTACCAGTACCGGCAGAGCCGCGGGCAGGCGCCCGATTCCGAGGAGGACATGTACCTGCGCGCCGCCGCCAATTATATTAATGCCCGCCAGTACAAAGAGGCGCTCAACGTCCTGAACAATATGAAGGACCGCAGTGCTGTCTGGTATTATTACAGCGCTGTCGCGAACGCCGGACTCGGCAATCAGGCACAGGCCCTCGATCACGCCAGGACGGCCGCCAGCATGGAGCCTGACAATTATACCTATCAGAATCTTGTGACACAGCTGCAGTCCGGCAGCCGCTGGTATCAGAACCAGCAGCAGGGCTATGTGCAGACTTACGACGCCTCCCGCTGGTGCCTGCGCCTGTGCCTTCTCAACATCGCGCTCAACCTCTGCTGCGGAGGCGGCGGCGCCTGCTGCGGCACTTATCATCCCTATTAAATTATATTTACGGATCAAAAAAGACCCTGCGGAAAGAAAGATACGCTTTGCATCTTTTCCCCGCCGGGTCTTATTTTTATGATCTGTTATTTACCTGTTATTTATTTCTTCCGTGGCACTTCTTATACTTTTTGCCGGATCCGCAGGGGCAGGGATCGTTGGGATAGATCTTCGTCTCCTTGCGCACGGTCCCGCTGGCCTTCTGCTCTCTGTAGAGCTCCTGACGGGTCTGTTCGTCAAAGATCTTGTCCCACTCCTCAAGGCCGTAGAGCCAGTCCGCGCCGGCGGCGACCATGTTCTTGTAGAGGGTCTTGAGGTCATACCCGAGATTGACCACTGTATCCGCTTCCATCTCCTCGATGGGATTGCTCTCCTTTAAGGAATCATTGATGCCGTCCAGAAATCCTGTCATGGTCATCAGATCCACATGGAACCTGTCCGCGAGCTCTGCCACCGTACCGGTCACCACCTCTTCGGGGTTCTTTAAGAGCTCCGCGTAGATGTCCTTCTCCTTGGCAAAATACTCTTTCCAGAGCCTCTGCAGATCGCCTTTATTGGCCTTCTCGTTGTATGCAATATCTCTCCACTGTTTTAATAAAGCCATTTTATGTAAACCACCTTTCTATTACATTTCCCTGATCCTGCGCATCGCTTCCACCGAATTTTCATAGGTGCCGAAAGCGGTCAGTCTGAAATAGTGCTCGCCGCTGGGCCCGAATCCGCTGCCGGGCGTCCCCACGACATTTGCCTTTTCAAGCAGCATGTCAAAGAATTCCCAGCTCGTCATGTTGTTCGGCGCTTTGAGCCAGATATACGGGCTGTTGACGCCGCCGGACACATCGTACCCGAAGCTCTTTAAGCTGTCGTGAATGAAGTGCGCGTTCTCCATATATCGATCCACCATTCCGGCGATCTGCGCCTTGCCCTCAGGCGTATAGCAGGCCTCGCCCGCGCGCTGCACGATATAGGGAGCGCCGTTGTACTTTGTGCCGTGTCTGCGCGCCCACAGAGAATGCAGGGCCCGTTCTTGTCCTTAAGGTCTTTGGGGATCACGGTTGCCCCCAGGCGCAGGCCCGTAAAGCCGGCGTTTTTGGAGAAGGAACGGAGCTCTATGGCGCAGGTCCTGGCGCCGTCGCACTCGTAAATACTGTGCGGCACATTCTCCTCGGAAATATACGCCTCGTAGGCGGCGTCATAGAGGATGACCGCCCCCACCTTGTTGGCATAATCCACCCATTTCTGCAGCTCATCCTTTGTAACGGTCGCCCCGGTCGGATTGTTGGGGAAGCACAGGTAGATCAGATCCGGCGTCTGTTGGGGAATCTGCGGCGCAAAGCCGTTCTCCTCAAGGCAGGGCATATAGATCACATTGCTCCAGAACTGCGTCTTAGCGTCATAGTCTCCGGCCCGTCCGGCCATGACATTGGAGTCCACATAGACGGGATATACGGGATCACAGACAGCGATCCTGCACTTTTTCTCAAAGATCTCCTGAATGTTGGCGCTGTCGCTCTTGGCGCCGTCGGAAACAAAGATCTCGTCGGCGCTGATGTCGCACCCGCGGGCCTTAAAGTCATTCTCCGCGATCGCTTCCCTGAGGAAACTGTACCCGAGATCCGGCGCGTAGCCCCGGAAAGTCTCCGCGTGGGCCTGCTCATCCACCGCCTTGTGCAGAGCCTCGATGACCGCGGGCGGAAGGGGCTGCGTCACATCGCCGATGCCAAGGCGTATGATCTTCGCGTCCGGATGTGCCTCGGCGTAAGCATTCGTTTTCTTCGCGATGGTCGAGAAGAGATAACTTCCCGGCAGTTTTAAGTAGTCCTGATTGGCAATGAACATTTGTCCTCCTCCATTAAATCTCGATGGTTCCTTCAAAGACTTCCACAGCGGGTCCGGTCATCCGGATCCGGTTGTTTTCCTGATCCCAGCGGATCCTGAGCTGTCCGCCGAGCACATCGACGAGAATGTCATTTTCCGTCCTGTCAAGCAGCACGCAGGCCGCGCAGATCGCGCAGCATCCGGTGCCGCAGGCCAGCGTCTCGCCGGTACCCCTCTCCCACACGCGCATCTTCACGTGCCCGCGGTCAATGACCTCCACGAACTCCGTATTGATCCGCTTGGGGAACCGCGGATGATGCTCAAATTCCGGGCCGATCGAGGTCAGATCCAGCGCGTCCGTGTCGTCCACAAAGACGACGGCGTGGGGATTTCCCATAGAAACACAGGTCACGGGCCATTCTTTCCCGCCCACCGTGACGGGCAGGCTGATCACCGGCTTTTCGATCCGGCCGGACGCAAGGGAGATCGGCTCCGTCTCCTCACCGGAGATGATGACCGGGATCCGGTCCGCCTCCAAAATGGCGGGTCCCATATCCACCTCGACGCTCTTAACTTTCCCCTCTCTCACAAAGAGAGTGAGGTCCTTCACGCTCCCAAAACTCTCCACGGTGATCTTGGTCCTGTCCGTATAGCCGTGGTCGTACACATACTTGCCAACACAGCGGATCCCGTTGCCGCACATTTCGGCCCGGCTTCCGTCCGCGTTGTACATTTCCATCTCAAAATCCGCGATCGGGGAGCGGTTGATAAAGATCACGCCGTCCCCGCCGACACCGAAATGCCTGTCGCTCAGTCTCCTCACAAGATCCGGCTTGTCCTCATCCCTGATATCGTAACGCATGCCGTCCACATAGACATAGTCGTTCCCGCAGCCCTCCATCTTGGTAAACTGTAAATTCATACGCCCTTACCGTCCTGACTTTGATCCTCCCCGAAACGGGGGCTTTTTGTCCTTTTCCTGCACGACACAGAGGATCCGCTCACTGATGGGGGAAGCTTTCTTTCCGGTGTCGCGGTCGATGGCAGCGACAAATTTAAGGCCTGCCGACTCCGCGATCTCCCTCATCTGTCTCAGCGTATAACCCCGCTGCCGGTGCACTTCCTCGAACTTGTGGAACTGATTATCTCCCGTTCCCTCCTCGTCATCCCGGATAAAGAGGGACAGATCGTATTCATTTATGCCGGTCTTCCTGTCGTACCAGTTGTTCCAGATAAACGAGCAGTCCTCCCGGTCCTCCGCGATAGTCCTGTCGCCGATCACATCCCTGAAGAAGTGATTGGTCTTAAAATCAAACACAAAGATCCCCCTGGGGAACAGGAAAAGCCTGACCCGCTCAAAGAGCTTCCCCAGGTCCTCCTTGGTGAGCAGGTAATTCACGCTGTCCCCGACGCTGATGAAGGTGCCCGCTGTCCCGTAGAGTTCAAAGGAGCGCATATCCTGGCACAGATACATCGTCTTGTGGCCGAGCCTGTCCCTGCGCTCGATGGCGACGCTGAGCATTTCCTCCGACAGGTCGATCCCCATCACGTCGTAGCCCCGGTCCGCCAGGATCTCCGTGAGCTTTCCCGTACCGCACCCCAGATCCACCACAAGGTTTTTCTCGGCGGCCAGAAGAACGTCGATGGACTCACTTGTCCCCGTCCGATCCTGCACCGGCTTGGAGATGCCGTACCGGGTGATGAGCGACTGGATCTGATCCGCCAGATGCTCATGATCCTCCTCATCCATAAATGTATCATAAACCGATGCGAATGACTTATAGCTTTCGTTCATGTTGTTCACTCCGATCATACCAATCTGGCCAGCAGTCCATAGGAAAATACAGACATGATCACTGTCGCGATCAGAATGCCGATAAAAATGGCGGCAAGCGCCTTCTTAAAGTCAATGTCCAAAAGCGCGGCCAGAAGCGACCCGGTCCATCCCCCGGTCCCCGGGAGAGGGATGCCCACAAAGAGCATCAGGCCCAAAAACTCGCCCTTCTCCAGCTTGTCGCTCTTATTCATCGTCCTTGTCTCGATCCTGTCCACCAGGCCCGCGGTGACCTTCCACTTTCTGAGCAATTCAAAGATCTTCCGGATAAACAGAAGGATGAAGGGAATCGGAAGGAAATTGCCGATTATACAGATCGGGATGGCCTCCAGGATATCCACGTCCAGAAGGGAGGCGACGATGAGTCCGCCCCTGCATTCCAGAAGGGGCATGAGCGAGACGATGAAAACAACAGTTTTGGCCGAGACATACTGTCCCAGCGTTGAAGCAAACCAGGCTGCAATACTTTCCATAGTAAAATAAAAACTCCAATTATCGTGACAGACGGGTATATGTATCCGCGCCCTGAGACCGTATCAGCGGCTCCCAAGGATATCCCTGAGCGCTTCGGTCACTTTTTTCATCTGGTCGTCGGTCCCGATCGTGATTCTCAGATACTCCGAGATCCCCGGCTTATCCCAATGCCGCACGAGAATGCCGCGGGCCCTCAGCTGCGCGAACAGCTCGGGGCCGGGCACATCCGGGTGCGCCGCAAAGACAAAATTGGCGCCGGAATCCGGAAATACAAACCCAAGCTGCTTAAGATCCCTCTTAAACCGCTCTCTGGTGTCGATGACTTTTTGGCGTATATCGTCAAAATACTGCCTGTCCTCCACGGCCGCTTTGCCGGCCATCAGAGACGGGAGATTCATCGTATACGAATTAAAGGAAAACTTCACGTCCTTGAGATATCCGATCAGCTTCGGATCACCCATGGCAAATCCGATCCTTGCGCCTGCCATGGCGCGGGACTTCGAGAATGTCTGAACCACCAGCAGGTTGTCGTATTTGCGGATCAGCGGCAGCGCCGTGGTCCCGCCGAAATCGATATAGGCCTCGTCCACGATCACAACACTGTCCGGGTTGCCGCGGACGATCCGTTCCACGGTGTCCTGAGACGCTTCAAGCCCTGTGGGCGCGTTGGGATTGGG
The DNA here is from genome assembly GCA_905235465.1 of uncultured Lachnospiraceae bacterium. GTDB lineage: Bacteria > Bacillota > Clostridia > Lachnospirales > Lachnospiraceae > CAG-791. The sequence goes on from CAJOLP010000018.1 coordinate 6,612, forward strand.
GAATATGACGCCCCCGTTCTCTTTTTTGGAGAGTGCGGGAATATAGGCCGCAGGATCGATCTCAAAGGAATCCGTCAGCGGGATCTGCCGGTAAGGGATGCCGAAAAGATCCGCCCAGACGGGGTAAAAGCTGTATGTGATGTCCGGAAAAAGGAGCTCTTTTCCTCCGCCAAAGAACGTCAGAAACGACAGCGCGAGCACATCGTCCGAACCCACGCCCACAAAGACCTCGTCCTCAGAAAGTCCGTACTGCGCCGCGATGGCGTCCGCAAGGACCGACGCGTCCGGATCGGGATACAGGCGGAAGCGGTCAGCTTCCTTCGCGAGGGACTCCATGGCTGCCCGCACGCCCGGGGCGGGCGGATAGGGACACTCATTTGTGTTCAGTTTTATGATATCCGGGTCCGAGGGCTGCTCCCCTGCCGTATACGGTACCACGCGCCGGACATACTCTTCCCATGACATACCGGATGTCTCCTCCTTCTATACCATATTCTCCGGGTGAAAGACCTCGTCAAACTTCTCTTTTGACAAAAACCCGAGCCTCACGCAGGCTTCCCGGAGCGAAATATTCTCCTCATAGGCCAGCTTCGCCGTCTTGGCGGCGTTCTCATAGCCGATATAGGGATTGAGCGCCGTCACCAGCATGAGAGAATTGTGCAGATTGTGCTCCATCTTCTCCCTGTTCGCGGTCAGCCCGCTGATACAGTTCTTTCTGAAGGACTCCAGTGAATCCGCCAGGAGCTGCACGGACTGCAGATAATTGTAGATGATGACCGGCATGAACACGTTGAGCTCAAAGTTGCCCTGGGAGGCCGCAAAGCCGATCGCCGCGTCATTTCCCATGACCTGCACGGCGACCATGGTCACCGCCTCGCACTGCGTGGGGTTGACCTTTCCGGGCATGATAGAGCTGCCGGGCTCATTGGCGGGGATCGTGATCTCCCCCAGACCGCATCTGGGACCGCTGGCCAGCCAGCGGACGTCATTGGCGATCTTCATCATATCGGCGGCCAGAGCCTTGAGCGCGCCGTGGGAATAGACGATGGCGTCCTTTGCGCTGAGCGCATGGAATTTGTTGCTCTCGGAGACAAATTCCTCCATGGTGATCTCGGAGATCACCTTCGCGACTTCCTCCCCGAAGCCCTCCGGGGCGTTGAGTCCGGTGCCCACCGCTGTGCCGCCCAGCGCCAGCTCGCGAAGTCCTCTCTCCGACCGGGCGATCATGATGTCGCACTTTTCCAGCATGCAGCGCCATCCGCTGATCTCCTGGGAAAAAGCGATGGGGACCGCGTCCTGAAGATGGGTGCGGCCGCTCTTTACGACGCCCTCATTTTCCCTCTCCAGTCTCCGCAGTTCGACGATCATCGCCATCAGGGCGGGCCGGAGTCTTTTCTCCAGCGCGTTCACTGCCGCAATGTTCATCGCCGTGGGAAAGGTATCGTTGGAACTCTGGGACATGTTCACCGTGTCGTTGGGATGAAGGAGCTTCTGCCCCGCGATCTCATTGCCGCGGTTCGCGATGACCTCATTGACGTTCATATTGGACTGGGTGCCGCTTCCGGTCTGCCAGACGGCCAGCGGAAACTGATCGTCAAGCTTGCCCTCACTGATCTCATCGCAGACCTGCCCGATCAGATCACACCTTTCCTGATCCAGCTTCCCCAGGCGCAGGTTGGCAATGGCGGCCGCCTTCTTGAGGACGGAAAACGCGCGGATGATGTCTAAGGGCATCTTCTCCCAGCCTATGACAAAATTCTCAAAGCTTCTCTGTGTCTGCGCCCCCCAGTAAGCGTCGGCGGGCACTTTGACCTCTCCCATCGAGTCGTGTTCGATCCTGTATTCCATACTTCACGTGCCTTTCAAGCGCGGATATTCAACTACCTGTTTCTGACGCATATACAATAGATTATATAACAACTTTGAGTTTCGAACCAGACAAAATCTTCTTTCACCTGGGATCGCCTCTGGACATCATCACTTCATAGCCCGTCAGGGCGATCCGGCGCTCCATGCAGCCGCGGCACTCCGCCGCCTCATCGCCGGTGCAGATCTTCCCGTCGTACAGAAGATACTTGTCCCGCACGCCCGTCGGGGAGAGATTGGGCATGACCACATTGGCCCCTGCCAAAATACCCATCTCCCTTCCAAAGGGATGGATCGTCCCCAGAGCTGTGGTGGCCGGCAAAAGCACATGAGGGACCATGAGACGGATCACGGCAAGAAGATGGAGCGTGTCCTCCAGCGTCCCGGCCGGCGCGTCCTTAAAGGGCGTGTCCCTGTGGGGGATGAACGGTCCGATCCCGATCATCTGCGGTCCGAACGCGCGCATGTAATACAGATCCTCCGCTATATTCGCCCATGTCTGTCCGGGGGAGCCGATCATGATCCCGCACCCGACCTGGTATCCGAGATCCTTTAAGTCGTCAAGACATCTCTTCCGGTTTTCGATGGTGAGCGGTTCCGGATGAAGATACCGGTAATGGGACGGATCCGAAGTCTCCTGCCTGAGCAGATAGCGTTCCGCGCCGGCTTCATGAAAAGCCGCGTAATCGCTGCGGCTCCGCTCGCCGATGGAAAGTGTGACCGCGCAGTCCGGGAACTTCCCCTTGATCTGACTCAGGAGCCGGCAGATGTCCTCTGTCGTATAGTGCATATCCTCTCCGCCCTGCAGGACGAACGTCCGAAAGCCCAGCGCATGTCCCTGCCGGCAGCAGGCGAGGATCTCCTCTTCGGAAAGGCGGTAGCGGTCCAGCTCCCGATTGCTCCTTCGGATCCCGCAGTATCTGCAGTCATTTCTGCAGTAGTTTGTAAATTCGATCAGCCCCCGCAGATAGACTTCCCGGCCGTAGATCTTTTCTCTCACGGACAGGGCCGCCTCGTACAGCGCCGCCTCATCCTCCGTACACTTCATCCACGGCACGCGGTGGGTCTGTTTCTCACCCTCATGCCCCACAGTCCGCAGCAGTTCGATCAGGTCGCCGGGCGGGAGTGTGCCGTCCTTTGCAAGTCTCTCTATTCTGTTTGCATTGTCCTTTAACAGGACCTCTTCTGTCCCGTATTGTGAAAGGACGGATGTCCCTCTTTCCATACTTTTCTCCCGCTGCCCGTTCACTTATGATACGTCGAACATGCCCGTTTCTCCTGCTGCACGTTCATATATCAGATGTCAAATATGCTCGTGCTTCTGTCAAGGATCCCCTTCATGTGCGCGATCGCCGTCCCGTAATTTGTGATGGGCACGTTCTGGTCCGCCGCGCACTTCATTCTGAACCGCACTTCCCGGTCCCCCAGCATACAGCCGCCGCAGTGAATGACCATGGCATACCTGCTCAGATCATCCGGAAAGCCCATACCCGAAGAGGTCTCGATCTGAATGTCTTTGCCGGTGTACTCCCGCAGCCACTTCGGTATCTTGAATGTGCCGATATCATCGCATTGTCTGTGGTGCGTGCAGCCCTCCGCCACCAGAACGGTGTCGCCGTCCCTAAGCCGGTCGATCTGCCGCGCGCCGCGCACCGCCTCTTCCAGAAACCCCTTATATCTTGCCATCAGGATCGAGAAGGAAGTGAGCGGTATCTGTTCCGGAACCGTGGCTGCCACGCGCTCAAAGACCTGGCTGTCCGTGATCACCATGGCGATGCCTTTGTCCGCATCCGCACCGTTTTTGTCCGCGCCGCTCCCGTCCGCATCGTTTCCGTACGCGCCGTAACTGTTAAGGACGTCCTGCAGCCGGTCCTCCTTGGCGCACACAGCGATGCCGTCCGCGTCCAGGATCCCGCGGATCATCATCTGCTGGGGCAGGATCAGTCTTCCTTTCGGCGCCGCCTTGTCGATGGGGATCACCAAAAGTACTGTTTCCCCCGGCTCTATGAGATCCCCGATCAGGGGCGAAGCGTGTTCCTCCGGCTTCATGGCCGCCAGGCGCTCTTTGAGAAGGTTGATCCCTTCCCCCGTTTTCGCGCTCACCCATATGCTCTTCATATCGCCGTCCTGCGCGGGACATTCGGTGAAAAGGTCCGCCTTGTTGTACACGATGACAAAGGGGATCTCCTTCTCCTTAAAAAGCCGGACGAGCTCTTTGTCTTCTGAACCCAGGCCGATCTGCGCGTCCACCACCAGAACGGCGATGTCCGTCCGGTTGAGCGTGCGTTTGGTGCGCGCGACTCTCTTCTCACCCAGCTCCTTCTCGTCGTCGTCAAAGCCCGGCGTGTCGATGATGACCACCGGTCCCAGCGGGAGCAGCTCCATTGTCTTGGTCACGGGATCGGTCGTCGTCCCCTTTCTGGTGGAGACAACGGACATCTCCTGTCCGGTCACCGCGTTGACGATGCTGGATTTGCCGGCGTTTCTGCGCCCGAAAAAGCCGATATGCGTTCTCTCTGCAGACGGTGTGCTGTTCATTCCCATAGCGTCCTCCATATCTCCGCATTCATAAGATCCGGGAACTGATTTCTGTATACCCTTCCCGAGAAGGCCAGCTGCGGTATTCTGACCATCCGTGCGCCTTCCGGCGCGATCCACTCATACATGGGATCTGCCGCGATCCTGAGTGCCCTGCCGCGGCTCTCTGCGATCGCCGCGCGCCGCCTGAACAGGTCCTCGACCTCCTCTTCTCCCAGACACACGGCAAATTGATCCGCCCCTGTCAGCGGCGCGATCTGATCCGGAAGATGTGTGCCCGCGGCCGCGGCCGCATACGCCTCCTCTCCTTTAAGGCGAAGAGCGGCGGCAATACTTCCGCAAAGAACTGCCTCTCCCACGGCCAGCGTCTCAAATCTTTCTCCTGCGGGTGAGGGGTCCGCCCCGAGCGCCTCCAGATAAGCGGCCCTGCAGTTTCCGCTGGCTTTGACTTCCTCCATCGCGGCGGCCAGGACCGGTCTGAACGCCCCCACCGGGACGCCGGCCGTCCAGGGAATGCCGAAGCGCCTGTGAAGATATTCAGCTGCGGGAAGGCCCACAGAGGAGACCACAAGATTAAGGTCCGCTTCCGGCGCCGCGGCAAGGCGCTTCAGCGGGTCCCCCATGGCCCAGACGGAAGTCACCTCCCATCCCTCACCGGCGGCGAAAGACCTCAGGGACTCCGCGCATGTATCGGCCGCGAAATCCAGCGGCGTCACGCCCAGAATATTTACCTTCCCCTTTGCGGATCTGCCTGGGGAAGGCCCGCTCCCGTCAGAGCGGCCGCCGGCGGAGCCCCCGCAAAGGGAACCGGCCCATCCGCTCCCGCTCTCAAACAGCGATTCGGCCAGCGCTTCCAGCGCAAGTCCCGCGCCCCGCACGTAGTCGTACATGCCGTTGGATGGGACGCTGAAGGTCGGGATGCCCGTGCGGCCCTGTGTATCTGCCTCGCGATCCCGTCAAAATCCGTGCCGTTCAGAAACGGGATCGGCGAATTGCAGAGGGCGATAAAGGCGGGCTGATACCGGTCCGCGGCGTCCGCCACATCCGCGATGAATTTGTCGTCCCCTCCCATGACCGCGTCGGCCTCCGTCAGGCCCGAGAGAAAGATCAGGCTGTCGCGGTCATACCAGCGGATCTCATCATGTGTATTGTAGGTGGAATTGCAGCCGGAGGGATCGTGCATGACCACCATGCCGCCCAGCTCATACAGCGCCGAACACACGCCGGAGACGTCGCCTGTATAGACCGGCAGAATTCTGTAAGACTGTCTCATTTTCTCTTCCCTCTTTTGTGTGCGCCTAATGCGCGCCTAAAGAATGCAGGCGCACCCCAGTCCCTTGCGCGGTACCAGTTCCCGGGTATCCTTCTCCGTCAGGAAAGCGTCCTCGATCCACGCGCAGAGCGTGCGGATCCCGCTGTAACCCCAGAGCCCGCCGTCGTACACCATGTTGACAAAGTGCGGCGTCTCGTTGTACCAGGCCGCCTTGGGCCCGATGGCGAGATACTGACCTCTCCCGGATCCCCGTCCCTCACCGTGCAGCACGCGCCCCTCCACCTGGATCGTGCCGCAGATCAGGAGCTCCGGTGTGTGGACGGTGAGCCACTCATAGTCCTCCCTCTCCTCGGGATTGAAGGCGTCGAGATAGACCTCCCGCACGTTAAAGCCGTGCTCCGCCAAAAGCCTGCACAGACCGAGGGGATGCTCCACCGCCACATTGTCGATGGCGATGGGCACAGAGCTGAGCGTCTGACGCGCGCGGCGAAGCGCCTCCTCGCAGGCAGCCTCTTCCGCCTCCGGATCAATGCCTGCCTCCGCAGGGGAAACATGAAGCGCTTCCGACAACTCGCGGATCTGGGACCGTATCCCTTCGTAACCAAAAAGAAACGGCAGATAGAGCGGTTCCTTTCGGAGCCTCCGCGCTGCAGCGCGCAGCGCGGGCAGCGCTGTCGAAGTACGGCATGCGACCCTTTCCGCGCTCCCCAGTGCCATATACTCTTCCAAAGTATGGCAGTCCTGGATCTGATACGCGCGGGCCGGGCGGACACCCTGTTTCGGACCCGCATCAAATACTTGTCCGTCTTTTTGGCTTTCAGCTGCCCTGATGAGCCGCGCCGGTTCGCTCTCTTGATCCAGCGGGAGGAGATCCCCCAGAAACGACAGAGGCGCCCCGCCCTCTCCGGGCTCTGTCAGATCCATCATGGCCCGCCGGAGCTTTTGATCCGGCGACGGCCCGCTCGCGCGCATGATGGGATCCATCCAGCACCGCACGAAGCGGATGGAGGGAAACCTCTCCTCCAGCTCTCCGTACACGTATTTGAGGTCGCACCCCATGAAGTGATGGAGACAGACAGGAAAGATAAGAACTGCCTTGGGCATGTCTTCCGGCGCGCGTCTTCGCGCCAGTTTGTGAAGCACGTCCGTCACGCCCTCCAGCGTGATCTCCTCGAGATTGCCGCTGTAGAGATCCTTTTCCTCCAGCGTGACGCATGAAAATCTGTCCTGCAGACCCATCTCCGCCGCCGTCATCACGACGCCGCGCATGCAGTTCTCCGAGCAGACATAGATCTGATGGGACTGCGGCACCAGCATGCCGATGTGCACGATATTCCATGTCCCGTGGACCGGCGGATTGAATTCCAGCCGGGAGGGAAAGGG
>CAJOLP010000018.1:13729-39083 GCA_905235465.1 uncultured Lachnospiraceae bacterium
TTTTTTGATCCTTTTCATAGCTTATGCCGGCCTCCCGGGCGATCCGGTCGGCAAGTTCGCGAAAAGACTGCGCCACGGCCGTTTCCGGGAAGGCCTCCATGAGCACGATCCCCTCGCTGTCCGCCCGCCGCACATCCTCCGAGAAGGGAAGGTCCCCGACGATCTTCGTGTGCACGTCCTGCGCCAGTTCTGAAACTTTCCTGTCCTCATCGGGCACATTCCGGCGGTTTAAGATGAGCCCTCCCAGCGACGCGTAGCCCCTGTCCTTAAAGCGGTCCAGCGCCATCGCTATATTGGCCGCCGCGTAGACGGACATATTCTCCCCGGAGGTGAGGATATAGACTTTCTGTGCATAGCCGCCGCGCATCGGCATGGCGAACCCGCCGCAGACCACGTCGCCCAGCACATCGTACAACACCGCGTCGGGGGCGTAGCGCTCATAGACGCCCAGCGCCTCCAGCCTGTCCAGCGCGGTGATGATGCCTCTCCCCGCGCAGCCCATGCCCGGAAGCGGACCGCCCGCCTCCGCGCAGATGACGCGTCCGCCCTTCTCCCCGATCTCACGCACCACGGTGACGTCCTCCAGCGAAAACGCCCCGCCTTCCCGCACTTTTTCCATCACGGTGGGGATCGCGGCGCCTCGCCTCAGCGCCAGCGTGGAATCCGCCTTGGGGTCGCACCCGATCTGCAGGACCGTGAGTCCCCGCTCCGCCCAGTACACAGACAGATTGGACACGGTCGTCGATTTTCCTATGCCGCCCTTTCCGTAAAAAGCCAGTTTCATCCCGCTTCTCCCATCTATTCGCTCTTCTTACGCCTTCGTGATCACATTTGAATAGGCCGTCTTGGCCGTAATGCCGGAGAGCCGGCCGATCCGGCCGGACATCGCGCTGATCACATCCTGCGGCGCGTCGATGGCGACGCTGATGATGCTGATGCCCTTCTCCCTGTAGGGGATACCCATCCTGCCTATGATGTGTTCCCGGTACTCGTGCAGGATATCATTGATCTGTCCGGTCATCCCTTCGTTTTCCACAATAATGGAGATCACTGCCACTCTCTTGTCCATTCGCACTGTTCCTTTCTTTAAAAAGCCGGGTCAGCAGATCCTGGGGAGCAGTTCGTTGCCGGGCTGCGGCAGGTAAGTCTGCGTCCCGATCTGCGTCGTCATGACCACGCGGCCCTTATGATCCTGTGTAACTTCCCCGATCACCGCGGTGCCCTCCGTGTCGGGACACGACCGCAGGATCTCCACGAGCCTGTCCGCCTCTTCGGGCGCGCAGATCATGACCAGACGCCCCTCGCAGGCGAGATACAGGGGCTCCAGCCCCAGCAGTCCGCAGACGCCGCGCACGGTCTCATCCACCGGAACAGCGTCGCTGTCCAGTCTGATCCCGACATCGCTCTGCTCCGCGATCTCATAGAGGACCGTGCCGACGCCGCCTCTGGTGGCGTCCCGGATGACATGGATCCCCTCCACCTGATTTACGGCCTTCTGCACCGCTTCGGCCAGGGGCGCGCAGTCGCTGGTGACGTCCGCCTCAATGCCGTACAGATCTCTGGCCAGCAGGATCGCGCAGCCGTGGCGGCCCACATCGCCCGTCACCAGGATCTTGTCGCCTGGCTTTGCGAAGGCGCCGGACGTGGCGACCCCCTCCGGGATCACACCGATGCCGGTAGTGTTGATAAAGACGCCGTCCACCTGTCCTTTTCCCGCGACCTTCGTGTCGCCGGCCACAATGCGGACGCCGGCCTTTGCCGCCGTCTCGCCCATAGCGCGTACGATCTCCTCCAGATCGTCAACGGGAAAGCCCTCCTCGATGACAAAGCCGCAGGTCAGGTACCGGGGCACAGCGCCCATGCAGGCCAGGTCATTGACGGTCCCGCAGATCGACAGTTTGCCGATATTGCCGCCGGGAAAGCGGTAGGGGGAGACGATAAAGCCGTCCGTGGACATGGCGATCCGCCCCGCGGGCATGGGCAGCACGGCCGCGTCGTCCGCGGTCAGAAGGTCATTGCCCAGATAGGTCCGAAAGATCCGGTCGATCAGCGCGGACGTCTGCCTTCCGCCCGCGCCGTGGGCCATTGTGACGGTCTCCCGGTTTCCGGTACCGGATGTATTCACTGCGTTATTCATAGATAATCCTTTCTCCTCCACAGACATATAGTGCAAAACCTTCACGCGCCCCCGTAAAGATAGAACGCGGAACAGGCGCCCTCTCCCGATACCATGCAGGCGCCGATGGGGTGCTCGGGCGTGCAGCCCCTGCCAAAGACGCGGCAGTCGGAGGGGAGACATTTCCCCTGCAGGACTTCGCCGCACCGGCACAGCGGATTGCTCCTGGACGGCACGGGCGGCAGCGCAAACCTGCGCCGCGCGTCATAGGCGGCATAGCTCTCCCGAAGCTCCATACCGGAGTTTTCGATCATGCCGATCCCCCTCCAGTGACTGTCGCAGGGCCTCATCACTTCGTCCACCGTCCTCATGGCGGCCGGCTGGCCCTCATCGCGCACGACGCGGGGATAACAGTTGACAAAAAACGGCTCCCCATCCTCATATTTGCGCACCCCGATGGCGAGCGCCGAAAGGAGCTCGGACGCGGTAAAGCCGGCGCACACACCGCTCACGCCGCGGGAGGCCAGATCCCTGCAGATCCCGGTCCCTGTGATCGCGTGCACGTGCCCCGGATACAGGAACAGGTCCGTGCTGTCCTTCATGGCCTCGTATGCGCCGGGCATCGTTTTGTTGGCTGTCAAAACAGAGAAATTGTCCAGGTTTTTGTCCCGCGCGCTCTTTACCGCCAGGCATACGGACGGCGTTGTCGTCTCAAAGCCGACAGACAAAAACACCACCTGTTCTTCGGGATGCGCCTCCGCGTACTCCACGGCGTCCATAGGCGCGTAGACGACCTGGACCTTCGCGCCCATTCCCCGGGCTGCGGACAGACTGGCTGCGGGCGGCTGCTGCGCGTCACTCTCTTCCTCTTCCGGGACCAGGGCGCCCGGCACGCTTGCGCTTCCGGGAACGCGGACCAGGTCGCCGAAGGTGCAGATCGTGCAGCCGTGATCCAGCGCCAGCATCACCGCCTCGTCGATAAACCCCGCCGGCGTCACGCAGACCGGACATCCCGGTCCGGAGATCAGGCGGATCTGCGGGGACAAAATCCCGCGTATACCCAGGCGGAATATCTCGTGCGTGTGCGTGCCGCAGACCTCCATGATCCGGATCGGCGGCCCGTCATAAGTTTCCAGGACCCGGCGTGCTGCTTCAAGATTACTCATAAGTACTCCTCCAGGAGCGCGTCAGCCTCCTCCTCGTCGTCCTCTGTGATCTTAGCGATGGCGGCACCCGCGTGAACCATGACGTAGTCGCCGGGCTCCAGCTCCTCCAGGAGCTGCGCGGAGACCTCCCGCCTTGCGCCGCCGGCGTCCACAAGCGCCATTCCGTTCTGATTAAGTTTGACTACTCTCGCTGATAATCCAACACACATGATTGCTCACTCCTTTATGTCTTCATTTCACCATGTCTTTTCTCATTTTCCGGCCGCGTTGTCCGCCGCGTTGTCTGACGCGTTGTCCGCCGCTTCCGCCCTGAGGATGGCAGCCGCCGCGACCGCCTGCCCCAGCGCGATGCCGCCGTCGTTGGGGGGCACCATGCGGTGCCTGTAAACCACTATGCCCCTGTCGGTCAGCCCCTCCTCGATCATCTCAAGGAGAAGACGATTCTGGAAACAGCCGCCGCTGAGCGCGGCTGCCCTGACGCCGGTCTCGTCCGCGATCTGCATGACACAGCCGATCACGGTGTCCGCCAGCATGCGGTGGAACCGATAGGCGGCCTCCTCCACGGATGAGACTGCTGCCGCGCGTGAGACCGGATCCGCGGATGAGGCCGGAGCCTCCTGTCCGCCTTCCCCTGCGGCACCGCGCAGCTGCAGCGCGCAGGACACCATCTCCTCCACGATCCTGTCGGTGGGCATGATCCATCTTCCCTCGCGCTTCACGGGCATAAGGTCCGGCGGGATCTCTTTGCCGTGACGGGGATCTCCCTCAAAGCGTTCAGCCGCGAACTCCAGGTCCATGGAGGCCTCCCCCTCAAAAGAGGAGGCGCGGCAGATCCCGAGAATACAGCTGACCGCGTCGAAAAGCCGGCCCGCGCTCGTGGACGTCACCGCATTGATGCCGTGATCGATCATCGCCATGACCGCCGCGGTCTCCTGCACGGAGGAAATGCCCAGCGCCGGCGCTGTCTGTTTTGTCCTTTCCTTATCGCCGAAAAGCCGGTAAAGCATGCCCGCCGCAATGCGCCATCCCTCCCGGGAGGCGGCGTCGCCGCCCGCCTGCGGAAACGGACAGATGCTGGCACTGCGCGTAAAGCCCGCGCGGTCACTTAAAAGGATCTCTCCGCCCCAGATGGTGCCGTCCGTGCCGTATCCGGTGCCGTCCATGGCCACGCCGATCACCCGGCCGCCGCAGTCGTTTTCCGCCATGCAGCTTAGGATGTGCGCGTAGTGATGCTGCACCCTGATCAGCGGGATCCTGTGCCCCGCCGCCTCGGAAAGCCTGTCCGTCAGCTCCTGAGCAAACTCCGTGGAGTGATAGCCCGGATGCAGGTCACAGGCCACCGCTTCCGGCGTCACCTCAAGGAGCGAACTGTATCTGTCCGCCGTCTCCCGCAGTACTTCCACGCTCCTTGGATCTGCCAGATCCCCGATATAGGAGGACGGATAATACAGCGCGTTCGTGCCGATGCAGAATGTATTCTTAAGCTCCCCGCCCACCGCGATGACCGGCGGACATGTATCCGGCTCGGACAGCATGAACGGGAGCGGCGCGTAGCCGCGGGAGCGTCTTATCATATAGGGCTCCCCCTTATAAAAATCCATGACGGAATCATCCGCGCGGATGCGGATCCGGCGGTCATGGCTGAGAATACAGTCACAAAAACTGCCAAGCTGTGACAGTGCCTCGCTGTCCCCCCGGCAGATCGGCGCGCCCGAAATATTGCCGCTCGTCATGACAAGGGCTCCGGGCATATCGGTCCCCGGTTCGATCTCGCTGCCAAATAAAAGGAGCTGTACGGGCGCGTAGGGAAGCATGACGCCGACGGTGGGATTTCCCGGCGCGATCTCCTCACACAGGATCCCTTCGCCTCTGCCGTCCCCGCGTTTTTTAAGGAGCAGGATAGGCTTCTGGTGTCCTGTCAGTATTTCCTCCTGCGCCTCACTGATCTCACAGCACTGCCGGACCGTCTCCACCTCCCGCATCATCACCGCGAAGGGCTTGCGCGGCCTCCTCTTTCTCTCTCTCAGAAGCCGCACCGCCTCGGCATTCCCCGCGTCACAGCACAGGTGAAAGCCGCCGATCCCCTTGACCGCGACGATGCCGCCGCCTCTGATCACCTTCCTCGCCTCCCGGATCGCGTCTTTATCCCACGCTGCCGGCTCCTCGGAGCCCGTCAAAAGATAGACCCGCGGACCGCAGTCGTGACAGCAGACGGGCTGCGCGTCATAGCGCCGGTTTCCGGGACTGTAATATTCGTCCGCGCACTTCCGGCACATGGGAAACATCTTCATGCTGGTGCGCTCCCTGTCATAGGGCAGCGCGTCCAGGATCGTGAGACGCGGCCCGCAGGAAGTGCAGTTGATAAACGGATGGAGATACCGCCTGTCGCCGGGATCGAACAGTTCCCGCGCGCAGTCCTCGCATATCGCGATGTCCGGCGGAATGAAGATCTCGCCGGTGGTCTTCTCGCTCTCCGCGATCTCAAAGGATTCATACCGTGTGTCGGAGGGGCGCTCCGCGCTGTCGATCTTGAGGATGACGGATCTGCGCGGCGCTTTGTGCTCTAAAAGGCCCGCAAAGGTCTCAATATCCACAGGTTTTCCCTGGGCGATGATCTCCACGTAAGGTCCCTTGTTGCAGACGTAACCCGTGATCCCCGCCTGCGCCGCGTGCCTCGCGACGCTGGGGCGAAAGCCGACGCCCTGCACGATGCCATATACTTTTAAGCGTTTGGTGATGATCTTCTCATCGGATAAAGTCCGCAAACTTGTCTCTCCTCTTTATACAGGCGAACCGGAAACCGCAAAATGCGGGAGCGGCACGAACCTCGCGCGGCTGTCCCCGGGCATCAGTGCCTTGAGCACAGGATCCGCCCAGATCTCATCGTACTGCCCTTTGGAAACGGCGGCGGTGAAATCGCTCTCCTCCTTCAGGGCGAGGTCGCCCGGCTCCGCCAGTTCACTGTCCAGGTCAAAAAATGTCGCGGCATCAACCTGCGCATCGCCCTCTTCCCGCAGGACACGGCGCACAGCGTTGGCGGTGATCTGTTCATGTACGATCAAAATACGGCGGCCCACGCCTTCCGTCTCTTTAAGGGTGCGGCTGTCCCCGCCCTCCTCTTTCAGCTCTTTCAGGATCCGGCGCGCCTTCTCCTCCACAGCCGGATTGCCGCAGCGATAGGGAATTCCACAGCGCTTCTCCAGCTCCCGGGCGGCCTTAAGGCCCGACACGCCGACCACGATATTTTCTATGACGTCAGATGCGCGTGCAAATGCCTTAGGGCCGTCCTGCGCCTCCCCGTAAATGACCGCCTCTTCCACGCCGAGATCGCGGTAAAGCGCGCGCCTTAGATCCGCCGCGTCATACAGCCCGTCCGCGTCCATCGGGCCAAAGCCCCACACGCCGACCGGCCCTTTCGCCGATCCTTCAGCCGTATTTTGCGGCCGGTCCATGGAGCAGAATCTGCGCAGAAGCTCCATATAAGTCCTCTCCATGCCGCGGTCGTAGTTGTGCATTCCGTCGCAGGGGATGCCTATGGCCGGAAGCCCTGAGGCTTTCTCCGCCATGCGGGAGAGCGCCAGAAAATCCGTGCCGATGACCGCCGGAACCGGCGTCCCGACAATAGCGATCATATTCACATCAAGGCCGGAGGCCGCATCGGCCACCTTATCCACCAGCTCCCTGTCGCGTCCAAGGATCGCGTCCATATCCCGCAGTCCCGCGCTGAACACTGCGCTCTGATGCGCAAACCACCGCGGCTCGTCAAATCCGCAGATATTGCCCGTGCAGCCGCCCGCGTCGCAGATCACGGTCATGCCGCCCAGTTCGTACAGAACGGATACGGCGCCGGACTGATCCGGGGCGAAGGGCGTCAAAACACTGCGGTATCCCTTTGTATTTTTCCCCTCCGGATCCAAATCCGTTTGCGTCCGGTCTGTCCCGACAGGTCTCACCTCGCCGGCGGCGAGCCTTATCCCGTCATTGTTGAGGTCCTGCCTGCCGCCTTCCGCAGTCTCACAGAGCGCGTCGAACAGATCCCGGACCGCCGCAAACCCAAAGGGCTGCACGTCGTCCGCCCAGTTCAGGCACGGCCGGTCCGGATGATACCATCCGGCGTCCCGCCCCAGGGCGATCAGATTTTCGTCCTCCCCGGCGTCCTTATGGCTCTCACTGTAAGCCATCATGGACGGCGAGAGGTTGCTGTATACTTTCGTGTCCGGACTGAGCGCAGCCAGCTGCCGCAGATAGCGGAAAGACTCCGAAGTCACCGTGCCGAAGATCTCCTTAACGGCGAATCCCGCTGTCACAAGGGACAGCGCCATCTCGAAGGGATCCGCGTTCAGCGCCTCGCCGACGGAAAAGACCGCGTCAGGGAAGCGCCGCCTGAAGCGATCCACAGAATCTTCCGCGGCTGACCTCTCCCCCGCGTAGTCAAAGGTCACATCGAGCACGGCGCCCAACGCGTCGTACTGGGCCGCGATTCTGTCCGCGCGGTAAAGCCTTGTCATCTCGATGGACGGGATCCCCAGCCGCTCCTCAAGATCCTGCGCCGCGGGCCTTGCCTCCGGATTCAGGATCAGGTTGAAATTGGCCTCTCCCATCCCGCAAAACTCCTCAAAGCTCTCACAGGTCGAGATCTGCCTCACTTTGCGGACGCCCGCCTGCCGCAGGAGCCCGATCAGCTCACTGTTTCCGGAAAGAGGGGCAAAATACCCCATAATATTGACGGAGGAAGCCCTCTTTTTCATGGGCGGAAGGAGGGAGTAGATGGACTGGCGCACATGCACCATGGGCGGCCTTCTCCCCTCTCTGGTGAGCGCGTACATATAGCAGGGCCGTACTTTCACATCCGCCGCTTCCGGCACCTCTGCGGCCAGCCGCTCCTCAGCCTGCCGGCACACACGCTCCATGTCGGTACCCAGCAGCGCGTCCACACAGGTGATGCAGATCATGATCACAGAGGGCATTTCATCAAGCGACCTCGCCATATGGCAGACCGCCTCCGGAATGCGCTTTAAGTGGCGCCCGGTGATCAGGTCCGTCTCGTTCATGGTCAGGTAAAAAAACCGCCCCTCATATCCCGGCATCGTACTGATGGAGGATGTATTTCGTCCGCAGCAGCCGGGGGATACGATCAGCATGACGGACCCCGGCACAGCCAGCCCCGCGCGCTTGACGCCGAAGCCCTCCGCGCCCGGCGAATTGAAGGAAAGCGTCGCGGGCGAGCTGTAGATCAGGTGACAGGAGGAAATAAAGTCCGTCGGTATATTGTCTTTTCCCCTCTCCCACAGTTCCCCGACTGTGTAACTGATTGCGCTCATCATGCCTCTTCCTCTTTGATCAGCTTGCGCGCGAGGTCGAGAAAGCACTGACTGACAGGCAGTTCAGGATCGGCCTCAATGGTCGTCATGCCCTCCTCCTCGCACCGAAGGATATCGTCGCTTCTGGGGATCCTTGCCGCGATGGACAGTCCCCTCTCTTTGGCGAAGGCCTCCACCTTGGCCTCCTCTCCGGGCACATTGCGGCTGTTTAAAATGATGCCGCCCACTTCGGCATAGCTTCTGTCCTCAAAGTTGCGGACGGCCTTGCAGATATTGTCCGCCGCGTACAGCGCCATTTTTTCGCCGGACGTGACGATCAGGACCTTCCGCGCGTAGCCCTCCCGGATCGGCGCCGCGAATCCTCCGCAGACAACGTCCCCCAGCACGTCATAGAGCACGACATCCGGCCTGTAGGTCTCAAACAGCCTCATATCCTCCAGCAGACGGAAGGTCGCGATGATCCCTCTGCCCGCGCAGCCAAGGCCCGGTGTCGGACCGCCGGTCTCAATGCACAGGATGTCCTTATAGCCGACACCCGCGATCTCACTGATCTCATCCGGCTCCTCATCGTGATCCCTCAGATAATCCATGACAGGCGTGAGGGGCTTTCCGCCAAGAAGGTTGATCGTGGAGTCCGCCTTGGGATCGCACCCGATCTGGATGACCCGCTTGCCGAGACAGGCAAATGCCGCCGCCAGATGGGAAGTCATTGTGGACTTTCCGATGCCCCCTTTTCCGTAGATCGCGATTCTGATCATATCTTCGTGTCTCCTTAGCTTACTGCAAAAAAAGCGCCCCTTCGCGGTTCAAACCGTGAAAGAACGCTCTGTCATATTCGTTGTCCTCCTTCTGACTCCGGCGTACCGGAGACCGTCAGGACAGCATAACGCCGTGATCATCCGCTCTTTCAGGTCGAATCATCTCCCTGTCAGATACTATTATTATCTATTATTCCACACAATAGATGATGTGGTCAATTCCAATATCCGTCATGCCCGCAAGTTCCATGTAGTATCGGCCGTTCTCATACATGCCGTCGAAGTCCTCGCGCGTGATGCCCGAGAAACTCGGCTCTCCGAATGCCGCCCACATATCTTCCGCGCTCTTGCCCCAGGTGAAGTCTTCGGGCAGAACGACCTCGGGGAGCTTGGGCTCCTCCACTTCGCCGTCCTCCTTGACCTTTCCCTTGCCGCGCTGGAGATAGATCCCCGTCATGGGCAGGTCTGAGAGCGCCACGGGCTCCTCGCCGTAATTGCCAAATTCCGCCGTGGCCTTGATGTCGTCCTCGGTGAAATCCTTGCTTGTCATAACGGCCGTATAGATCTCGTCCGGCTTTACGATCACCTGAGTCAGATCATCGATATCCTCAAATGTGATCGTCCAGCCGCCCAGCTTGTAATCCGTCATCTGGATGGGGAGCTGGAGCTCCATGCCGTCAAAAACAAATGCGCCGTCCAGCCATTCGCTGCCTGCGGCGGGCGCCGCGTCCGGCGCGTCCTTCGCCTGCTCATCCGCGGTCTGTTCCTGTGACGCTCCCGTCTGCGCGTGATCGGAAGGCGTCTCGTCGGAGGGCTGGGGCCTTACCGGCATTTGCTCCTGCGTGTTGGCCTCTGTGCCTGCCTGCGCCTCCTGGACTGTGTCCGCCTCCACGGGAGCCTCAGCCTGCGCTTCTTCCTCTTTGACCGGTGTCTCCGCGGCTGCGCTCTCCTGAGCCGGCTCTTCCGAAACGGGCGCCTGACCGGACGCGCCGCCGCATCCGGACAGCGTCAGTGCCGCCGCGGCAAGAACAGCCGCCGCTGTTTTACCCATAATCACTTGATTCACTCTTTTCATAACTTTCCTCTTTCTCCCTGAACTCTAAACTTTCACAGAGTCCGTCTTTTTTCCCTTGAGGATGCAGTACTGGTCATACAGATAGGAACCGGTACTGCCGAAGGGATGAAATTTATTCTCCGGAATATCCAATACTGTTTTTTCAAAACAATTGATGCTCTTTGTCCCGGACGGAAGTTCGATCGCGCGTTTAAAATGAGCGCTGTACGTCTTATGCACATGCCCGTGAAGCATATACATCGGGCGCTGCTTTTCAAGAAGCTCATTGAAGCACGCAAACCCCAGATGGGGCAGATCGTTCAGATCACCGAACCCTCTCGCCGGCGCGTGGGTCACCAGGATATCGAAGCCGCCCGTAAAGCGGATCTTCGGGCCCAAATGACTGATCCTGCGGGCCATCTCCTCTTCGGTGTACATAAACGGGCCGGGCTTATATCTCATGCTGCCGCCAAGGCCCAGGATCCGAAGCCCCTTATAATTATAAATGCTGTCCTCAATGCAAATACAGCCTTCCGGAGGGTGTTTCTCATATCTGCTGTCGTGATTGCCGCGCACATACAAGAGAGGGCATCTGCTCATCGTCACCAGAAATTCAAGATAACTTGCGCTCAGATCTCCGCACGAAATGATGAGATCGATCTCGTCGAACGTGCCCGGATGATAATAATCCCAAAGGGACTTGGAAGGCTCGTCAGCGACCGCCAGTATTTTCAACCCGTTCCTCCTTAACGCCCGAAGCTTTTACGACCTTCTGCGTCCCGTCAAACAGCTCACTGGTTTCCGGAATCTCCCCAATGATATTATCACAGAGCCAGTCCATTGTAATGATCTCATTATCTGTAAGTCTGGGTGTCCCGGGGCCTTTGAGGATCCCGTCCTGCGTGTGTATCTCCCCCTCAAAGGGTGAGATCTCCTCTTCTATGAGCAGTGTCCTGAATTTTGAGATCGCTTTCTTGGAGGCATAGGGAAGGTAATCGGGCGTCACAACATCCACTATGCCGGAGGACATGCCCCACCAGTAGTTGACCGCTTTATCTTTGGAGGCCGCTTTTCTGGCGTCCAGAGAGCCGTCCATTTCCTTCAGGACCAGCTGTTCATAGAACTTGCCCCAGTTGCTTACGGGTACCGCCAGATTTACGATCGTCTCCTCATTACAGACGCTCCCGTCCGGATTTTGGCTCCCCGGTTCAAAGACCTGATAGAGCCCGTATTTGCGGGTGGGCTCATTCGCTTTCTTCAGGTCGATGCCGGATATGATATGGCAGCCTGCATCCCGCAGCTCCTGCTCCCAGTCCCGGTCCTTTCTGGTGGCCCACACGAGCTTTACCTTCGCGTAAGGGTCCATCCACAGAGCGCCAAGCGCAAACGCGTTGATGTCCGCGATCACGCCGTGCACCGGAAAATCCGCCCTGTAGCCGATCATATGATTCTTGGCAAGAGAGGCGGCCAGACATCCCATCAGGAATTTTGCCTCATATTTTCGGATGTAGTAGGACGGGACCACACTGTGTTTTAAGTTGATCGAACAGTTCATGACGTCCATCATCGGATAATCCAGGGCCGCCCTGACGCAGCTGTTCATCAGGGCCGCGGAATCGGCGAACACCAGCGATGTCTGGTCCGCCCCGCAGGCCTCAAAAGCCTTGTCGGCCTTTTCGTCCGTATCGCAGTTGTTGAACCGGATCACGTCGATGGCGTCTCCGAATTTGTCCTTCAGCGCGTTGATGCCCAGATCATGCTGATATGCCCAGCTCGAATTTTCCGCATTGCGCTCGTGAATGATCGCGACTTTCAATTCTTTGCTGAGGGTCCGGGTTTTGGCGATCTTAAAGGGAAACAGTACGGTCGGCTTTTTCTCAATGTCATCGGGCTCCTTCACAAGATCGACATTGCCTCTGCGCGAATTCGCGATGATCTCATTCCAGACCTTTACCAGACGCACATTGATCTGCACCGGCGTGTCCCGAAGCAGGCTGTCGAGGCCGAATATACCCGCATATGTCAGAAATGCGTCTCCCTCCGGCACCTTATCGGTATCCACATTCCGAAGGCGGTACTGTTCGATAAAGGCCGAGTAGGCCGCCTTCAGGGACATAGACACATCTTCGGGCCACTTCTGATCCAGTGTCTGCCCCGCAAGGGATGCCAGCTCTCTGTAATCTCCCTCGTGAGACAGGATGATGGTGTAGAGCCCGCTCGCGCGGTGGAACTCCACAAACTCATAATATGTGCGGACGGCGGGGTCATCGGTCCTGGGAGGCAAAATACGGTACACATCCCCGTAGATCGAGTAAAGCTCAAGATATCTTGAGACGGAGACCCGCTTGTTGCCCTCCTGCACATAGTACCGGTTCATATATTCGTAGACTTTGATCGGTTCCCGGATCCCCTCTGTCTGAGCCGAGTCGCACAGATTGATCCATTTTTGCCCGAATTCCGAGTCCGCCTCCAGAAGCGGCATGAAGTTGCGGGCAAACGCGTTCTGTCTGCCCTCTGTCCTGGTGCCGACGATCATCTCAAGGGGAATATCCTGTAACCCGATATTTTGTACCGCGTACTTATCCGCATCCTTTACCAGGGAGCCCAGCGCGGGCAGATACGGATACTGCCCTTCCGCCTGTGCTTTTCTGTATTCTTTTTCGCCAAGCTTTCTGGCGTCTTCATAGGCATCTTTCATTTATCCGGCCTCCTCTGCAGTACGAGACGTCTGTGATGCTGTAACCCTGTTTTTATTATAGCACTAAATCAGTACCGGCTAAAATGAACAATCAAAATCGTGATATTTTTAAAATTTAAGTTTTGTGTAAGATTCCTGTGGTATGTTTTATATGTGTTGTGAAACGCGCCCTCTTCTATACGAACAGAGTGCATTTGCATCCGTTCTCCATGAAAAAGCGGCCAAGGTCTAACTCCCTTGGCCGTTTTTATTTCGTTCACCTCTTGAGCCCGCTCACATCCAGTATCGCGATCTCCGGCGGGTTGTTGAACCGGGGAAGATCCCCGTCATCCGGAACGCTGAGTCCTGTCGTAAGCAGGATCTTACAGCCATCCACTTCTTTTATCCCGCGTGTGTACGGGGGGAAATATCCCTGGGAACCTCCGAATACGCCGCCGAAATGAGGGATCACGACCCTTCCCCCGATCAGATGTCCGCAGACCACCAGATTCGTTCCGGACAGCGTCCCGTCCGTATCGCCCAGAACGTGTTCCACATTATTGTCCAGAAGGATCTTGTAACTTTTCGTGTCCTCAAAATCCTTCAGGAACCCGTAGAAGCGCTCCTGGACAGGATTGACATTGCCGTTGCCCATGATCACGTCATTGGGCGCGCCGTCCGTGCCGCCGATGCGGACGCGGATCCCATAGAGCCTCACGTCTTCGTAGGAATTTTTGAGCACGGCCGCCCCGGCCTCACTGAGCTGCCGGTCAAATTCCTGCTCCTTCTCCGTCTCTGTCCTCGCGCGGGTCGAGCGGTTGTACGCCCCGTCGCTCACATACAGATACTCCTGATCACCGTACGCGTAATAGACCGGCGCGATCTGGGAGAGCCTCTCCACCATGCCGATCAGGGAGGACACGCTTCCCGCGGATCCCTTTACCATATTGCCGTTCATCAGGATCGCGTCGGGGCTGACACTGGCCACCGTCTCCACGATCTGACTTCCCCCGCCGTCAAAAACATAGCCGTTCAGGTCTGAGAGCACCACAAAACGCAGCGCCTCATCCCCCATTGTTTCCTCGGTGCTGTAGTAATGCGCCTCCGGATCGTGATAGGATCTCTGGATCATCCACCAGCAGGGAATGCCGATGATGGCGGCGAGCAATATGAGACGAAACAGGAATTTCAATAGTTTTTTAAACATCCGCGCTTCTCTTTGTCCTTTCGTTACCCGATCACTCGGCACCCTCGTGCCGGATCACAACACCTACCGTCTTGAAAATGATCTTGGCGTCCAGCCATACGCTCCAGTTCTGGATGTACTCCCGATCCAGCTGCACGACCTCCTCGAAATCCGTAATATCACTTCGCCCGCTGATCTGCCAAAGGCCCGTGATCCCGGGCTTAATGCTCATGCGCACGCGGTGATGAAGGTCATATTTTTCCCACTCGTCCAGCGTCGGCGGGCGCGTGCCCACCAGGGACATATCGCCCTTAAGCACATTCCAGAACTGCGGGAATTCATCGATGGATGTGCGCCTGATAAAGTTGCCGATCCCTCTGGGATTGTCCTTTTTCTCCGAGCCGATGATGCGGGGATCGTCATCCATCTTGAACATCATGCCGTCCGACATCTTATTTTGTTCCATGAGCGCTTTCTTGCGCTCCTCGGCGTCCATATACATGCTCCTGAACTTGTACATGTAGAAGACTTTTCCGTTCTGTCCCACCCGCTTCTGTTTAAAGAAGATGGGGCCCGGGGACTGAATGTATATGATCGGGGCGATGAAAACAAAGATAACGCCCGTAAAGAGACAGCCGATGGTCCCGCCGACAATGTCCCCGACGCGCTTATAGAAGGTCTGCTGCGCGGAAACGATCTTGAGACTGTTGGTCAGCACGCGGTACTCGCCCACCTTGGAGACCTGCTGCATGCCGTCGCTGTGCGCGTTCAGCGCCTGCAGGCAATAGTGGACCGTGATGCCCATCTCCAGGATCGAGTCGATCAGCCTGCTGGGGTAGGCCATATTCTCCGGCTGGTAGACAAGGACCTCGTCGACCCAGTCCCTTCCGATCTGCTTGAGAATATCATCCCCGCGGCCCATGGTCGGGATCCCGCAGATATCCCCGTCAGCAGAGGCACGGTCCATTAAAATGACGCCCGTCACCTGATAATCGTGAAAGCTGTGATCCTGAAGGCTCTTTACCACTTCCTCCGCCAGACCGCTGGAAGTGATGAGCATCAGGGATTTTTTGCCCTGCCTTAGCCTTGCCGAGCGGTATATCCTCTGTTTGTTGAGGCACCTGCACGCAAAGGACAAAAACAGAAACATGACCGCCATGATACCCGTCATCATACGGGAGATCAGATAGATCTGGTGCACCATGAACAGGAACACGATATCCAGCAGTAAGAAGGACACCTCAAACCGGAAAGTGGCCACAAATTCAGCGCCCGGCGATCTCCTTAAGATATTTTTGTAGCTGTCCATAAAGAGAGCGACCAAAAGCTCGCAGAACGCAAGCAGAATGGCCTGAAAGCGATATATATATACCGAATAGGGATTTTCAAACCCCATCCATATCCAGTAACTGAGCACGAAGCAGATCTGGAGCACTATCAAGTCTATGACCAGAAAGTCCAGATGCTTGAGCCAGCCGGTCGTCTGTTTTTTATGCATAGCGCCAAATTACTCCACGGTCACACTCTTTGCAAGGTTCCTGGGTTTGTCCACATCAAGGCCCTTCGCCACGCTGATATAATACGCCATCAGCTGAAGCGGCACAATGGCAAGGCTTGAGGCGAAAAGTTCTTCAGTCCTGGGCACATAGACCGTAAAGTCGGCCGTGTCCTCTATGTTGTAGTTTCCATAGCTCGTCAGCCCCATGAGATAGGCGCCGCGGCTCTTGGTCTCCACCATATTGCTCAGCGTCTTCTCATACAGCCCTGACTGCATCAGGACGCCGATCACCAGCGTATTGTCCTCCACCAGAGAGATCGTGCCGTGCTTGAGCTCGCCGGCCGCATAGGCCTCCGAGTGGATGTAGCTGATCTCTTTGACCTTCAGGCTCCCCTCCATGCAGATCGCGTAGTCGATCCCTCTTCCGATAAAGAACATATCTCTGGCATTGCTGTATTTGGAGGCGAACCACTGGATCCTCTCCTTGTCCTCGATCACGCTCCGGATCTTTTCGGGGAGCTTCTGGACCGCCTTGACCAGCTCATCACTGCGCTCCTGAGTAATCGTCCCTCTGACCCTGGCGAACTCGATGGCCAGAAGATACCCGGCGATCAGCTGTGTGGAGTAGCCCTTGGTCGTCGCCACCGCGATCTCCGGTCCCGCCAGTGTGTAAAATACATTGTCCGCCTCACGGGCTATGGAGGAGCCGATCACATTGACCACGGCCAGTGTGCGCGCGCCCAGTTCCTTCGCCTCGCGGAGCGCTGCAAGCGTATCCGCCGTCTCACCGGACTGACTGATCAAAATAACGAGCGTATCCGAACCTACCAGGGGCTTTCTGTATCTGAATTCCGAGGCCAGCTCCACGCGGACGGGGATCCTGGCCAGCTCTTCAAAGACATACTGGATCACCAGCCCCGCGTGATAGGCGCTGCCGCAGGCCACGACTGTGACCTCCCTGATCCCCTTGATCTCCTCAGGCGTGAGATTGATATCCCTGAAGTTGATCTTTCCGTTTTCCACGACGGAATTTATGGTGTCCTCCACAGCCTTGGGCTGCTCGTGGATCTCCTTGAGCATGAAGTGCTCGTAGCCGCCTTTCTCCGCGGATTCCGCGTCCCAGTCGATCTCCACGGGAGTCTTGGGCACTGCGTCGCCGTTCAGGTCATAAAAAGTGACTTCGCCCGCCGTGAGTCTTGCCATCTCAAGGTTGTCGATATAGTAGATGCTTCTTGTATAGGAAAGAATGGCGGGGACATCCGAGGCGAGATATGTCTCTCCGTCTTCTACGCCGATGACAAGAGGGCTGTCCTTCCTGGCCACATAGATCTCCTCGGGATATTCCTTGAACATGATCGCCAGTGAGTAGGATCCGCGCACGCGCACCATTGTCTTGGCCAGCGCGTCGATGGGGCCCATCTTGTATTTCTTGTAGTAGTAATCCACGAGCTTTATCACGACCTCTGTGTCGGTATCGGAATAGAAGGTATAGCCTTTATTGGTCAGCTTTTCCTTGAGTTCCTGATAATTCTCGATGATCCCGTTGTGGACGCCCACCACATTCATGTCGTCACTGTAATGCGGGTGGCTGTTATTGACGGAAGGCTCCCCGTGGGTGGCCCACCGTGTGTGGCCGATGCCGCAGCTTCCCTTGAGCGCCTCACCGTCATCGGTCATCTCCTTGAGCGTCTTAAGGCGCCCCTTGGCCTTGACCAGTTCGGGATCCGCGGCGCCGTCGCGCACAGCAAGACCTGCGCTGTCATAGCCTCTGTACTCCAGTTTGGAGAGGCCCTCCAGCAGGATCGGCGCGGCCTTATGTCTACCAACAAATCCAACTATTCCACACATAACAATATCCTTTCCCTTGTATAAGCACAGAAACCTGTCCCGCTGCCGCGTCAGAGCGTATATCCGCCCGCGCGCAGCGTGTGCACCACTTCATTCACATATTTGCTGCAGGTCTCCCTGTCGGGGGCTTCCACCATGACGCGCACGACCGGTTCCGTTCCGGATTCCCGAACCAGGATCCTTCCCGAATCGCCGAGCGCCACGGCCGCCCTTTCCACGGCCCGGATCGCCCATGGCCTCTCGCTTGTCGGTCACGCGCACGTTCTCCAGCACCTGCGGGTAGATCGTGAGCGGTGCCGTCAGCTCGCTCAGTTTGGCCTTGCGGTCCATGATGACCTGCATGACCTTGAGGGACGTCAGAATGCCATCCCCAGTGGTCGCGTATTTCCTGAAGATGATATGGCCCGACTGCTCCCCGCCGAGATTGCAGCCGTTATTCACCATATACTCATATACATACTTGTCGCCCACATCCGTTTTGGCGTAGTCGATGCCGATCCGGTCAAACGCCTTGTAAAGGCCGAAATTGGACATCACTGTGGTGACGACTGTATTCTCATTGAGTTTTCCGCGCTCCTTCATGTAGCGCCCGTAGACATACAGAATGTGGTCGCCCGTCACGATCTGTCCCCGGTCGTCCACGCAAAGACACCGGTCCGCGTCCCCGTCGTAAGCAAATCCCACGTCAAGGCCCTTCTCCAGGACCATTTTCTGAAGTCCCTCCAAGTGCGTAGAGCCGACGCCCCGGTTGAAGCCGTCCGGCTGATCACCCATGACATAGGTCGTCGCGCCCAGCGTGTCAAACACATTTTTGGCGATGTTCCAGGCGCTGCCGTTGGCGCAGTCCAGACCGACCTTCATGCCCTTAAAGCTGAACATGCCCTGGGAGATCAGATAACCGATGTACCGGTTGCGCCCCGCCACGTAGTCCACCGTCCGGCCGATCGCGTCCCTGTGGGCGTAGGGCACATCCTCCCATATCTTTCCGAACACCTCGAGCCTGCCGTCCAGGTAGGCCTCGATATAGCTGATGGTCGTCTCATCCATCTTCTCGCCATCGGCGTTGATGAGCTTGATCCCGTTATCGTAATAAGGATTGTGGCTGGCGCTGATCATGACGCCGCAGTCAAATCCGTCCACGCGCACCACATAGCTGACGGAGGGCGTAGTGGTGACGTGCAAAAGATAGGCGTCCGCGCCGGAAGCCACCAGACCGCCGACGATGCTGTACTCAAACATATAGCTGCTGCGCCTGGTATCCTTGCCGATGACGATGCGGGCAGGGCCCTCTTCTCCCTTCAGTCTCCTGATCTCCGTATAATACCAGCCGAGAAACCGCCCGATCCTGTAGGCATGATCCGCCCTGAGGCCCACGTTCGCTTCCCCTCTGAATCCGTCTGTGCCAAAATACTTTCCCATTCTCTTTCCTCTAAGGAGCCCTGTATCAGTTAAAGTTAAACAATCTTCTGGCGACCCTGTATACGGATCTCACCGTCGCGCGGCCGCTCCGGCCCGGCAGATGCACCCCGAGGCCAAACCACCCCAGACGCATCTTTAAAAAGAGCGAATTGTCCCTCTTTTGGATGTGATCCCAGACGTCTTTCATAAGCGCGAGCTTATCCTTTTCGCCCGAACAGATCGCCATCACAGAGGTGATCACCGTGATGATCTCCAGATAGTTGTACATATACTTGTACAACTTCGGGGATTCCTTCAGCCGTCCTTTGATCTTCGGATCCGTAAAGTAATCGGTCATGATGCGGTTGACTCTGGCCTGCTGATCCAGGCGGCTGATCATAACCTTCTCGTTGACGGACTGATCCTCCCTGCCGATATAGTAATAATAGAAATTCACATCAAGATAATAAATGTTCTTCACAAAAGGCATAGGCGCGAAGACATAGATATTATCCACGTAGAAGCAATGCTCCGGAAGCTGTATATTGTTCTCTCTAAGGAGCTCCGTCCGGTAGATGACGGAGTGCATCAGAATATACTGTCCCTTCCTGAAACGGCGGGTCTCCTCCCAGGAGAAAAGCTTCCCCTGAGGCAGGGCCCGTCGGTATGACATGACCTTCGTCCGGCCCTCTTCCTCCTTGTTGTAAACGAAGTTGCTGATCAGAAGATCCAGCTCCTGTGCCCTTCCGATATTATCCTTGAAATTGCGCAGTGTGTCCAGCACAATCTTATAGGCGCCCGCCTTGACCTTGTCATCGCTGTCCACGACCTTAAAATAAAGCCCCTGCGCGTTTTCGATCCCTGTGTTGACCGCGCCTCCGTGTCCCTTGTTTTCCTGATGGATCGCCCGCACGATGGTCGGGTGCTCCTGCTGCAGGCGGTCGGCGATCTTAGCCGTGTCATCTTTCGAGCCGTCATCTATGATCAGGATCTCCACCTCTTCGCCTCCCACCAGAAGCGAATCGATACAGTTTTCCATATAATCCTGGGAATTATAACAGGGAACCGCAATGGTCAATAATTTCATGCCTAATCTCCGTTTCCATTTGCGCGTCTATACTCAATCAGTCCATTATAGCACAAGTTCTCTTTTGTTGTGGGGCTTCTTTTAGTACAGCATTTCAGTAAAAATACTGCTCATATATATTCCATGTAGGCGGAAAAGGCGGACGGCACCGCGTACTGACCCCGTATCTGATCCGCGTCGGCAAGAATATACGGCTTCGGAGCGCCCGAGGGGGAAGCGATCCTGACCAGGTATCCCTGCATGCGCCACTCGCGGTGCGTAAAGATATGCCTCGCCTCCGGAAGGGGCGTGATCCGCAGCGCCTCCAGCCCCTGCCCTCTGAGCCAGGCGTCGGCCTCCTCCGCTGTCAGCCGGCCCTGCGCGTTGGGCAGTTCATAGAGTCCTGCCAAAAGACCATGCGCCGGCCTCTTTCTGACGACCGTCCTGTCCCCGTCGCGCACGACAAAGACTGTGAGTTCGTCGATCCTTCTCTCTTTTTTGGCAGGCATAACGGGAAGGGACAGTTCTTCCCCGGGCCGCGCGCCGTGCACATCGCACCGGTCCCGAAGGGGACACGCCCCGCAGCGGGGCTGCGCTGTCGGCATACAGACCGCCGCGCCCAGATCCATGAGCGCCTGATTAAAATCCCCTGCCTTGCCTTCAGGCATTCTCCCCCTGTAAAACAGGTCGGCCTCCCCGGCTGCGGCCGGGAGCTTTATATTCCCCGCATATCCCGTATACCGGGAAAAAATGCGCAGTAGATTTCCGTCGATGGCCGGCTCCGGCTCCCCGTAAGCGATGGAGGCGATGGCCGCCGCCGTGTAGCCGCCGATCCCCGGGAGCCGCCGCAGGTCCTTTACGCTGCGCGGGAGCTTCCCGCCATATTCGCTGACCACCATGACCGCCGCCTTGTGGAGGTTCCTCACCCGACTGTAATAGCCCAGTCCCTCCCAAAGCTTCAGACAGACGTCCTCCGGCGCCGCCGCCAGATCCTCCACAGAGGGGAGCGCTGCCAGAAACCTCTCGTAGTAACCGATGACCGCCTCCACTCTGGTCTGCTGCAGCATGATCTCGGACAGCCATACATGATACGGTGTCGGATCCTCCCTCCAGGGCAGACTCCTCCTGTTGTCCGCGTACCATGTAAGGAGCGCGTCCCCAAACTCTCTGTCCTCCATTTCCATACTCATACAGTCCATTCCCGGATATCCGCCTGCCTTGCGGAATACTTGATAATGATCATCTCCACCGCCACGCCGGCGTCGATCCTGCCGCTCTTACTCTCATAATCCGCCCGCACGCAGTCCTCCAGCGCGTCCTCCAGCGTGCCGCGCTGATACATGCGAAGGGCGGGCCGGTACCTCTTGGTGACCACAAAAGCGGGCACCCCCACTTCCCCGGCGATCTCCGCGTCGGACATCCTGCCGGTCAGCTCCTGCACCTGCAGAAGCTGATGGAACTGGCGCCTCATCAGAGACAGCACGATCTGCGGCGATGTCTTTAAGGAGACCAGATCCATATAGATGGTGAGCGCCGTCTTCGTGTCGTGCGCCGCGATGGCGCTGATCATATCAAAGATCCTGTCCCGTATGCGCGGGCTGCAGACGTCCGCAATGTCCTGCCGCGTGACCTCTTTTTTGCCCATGCAGTAGCAGCTAAGCTTCTCCGCCTCCCCCGCGATATACTGCATGTCCTCCCCGGTGTACTCCAAAAACATGGCCAGGGCGGCGCCGGAGATCGCAAGGCCCGACCTTTTGAAAAGACTGCCGGCCCAGGTGCGGAGCGTCGCCTCGTCGGGCGTTGTGCACTCCAAAATACAGCCGCTTCCCCCTTTGACAGCGCTGGCAATCACCTTATAGAGCTTTCCGCGCTTGTCCACATTCTCCTCCACAAAGACAATGGAAGTGGTCTCGGGAACCTCTGAAATGTAGTCGGCGAGCTTTTCCGCGGTCTGGGAGAGGGAGGACGACATGCGCCCGCCGGACCTCGGCTGAAGGAGATTTGTTCCCTCCAGGACGATGACTCTTCTGTCCGCAAAGAAAGGGAGCGTTTCCGCCAGATCGATCACTTCTGAGGCGTCGATCTCCATCCCGCTGAAACGGTGAAGGTTCATCTCATCGCCGTCCCCCATGAGCGCCTTCACAAGGCGCTCCCTGTTCTGGAGCCGTAAATATGCCTGCTCCCCGCTGATCAGATAGACGCGGCGAAGATCCTTTTCTTTCAGGGCCTCGTTAAATTGTCTCTGCCGGGCGGCAAAGTCCTGCCCCCGCTGTTTTTTGCCGAAAGAAGCCATCCTTATCTCCGTTTTCATTCAATAGCCGGCACGCGCGCCGGCTCCTGACATCCTTAATAAAAGGGCGCTATATCCCGCGGGGGATATAACGCCCTCTCTGTCATTTTACCATAAACCACTCATCTGAACAGTTCCTTTTTGCGGAACATGTCTTGAGGCGCCCCGGTCGTACCCGATCAGTCCTCGCCCTGAGTGATCGCTGCCTGCGCCGCGGCCAGTCTTGCGATCGGTACGCGGAAAGGCGAGCAGGACACATAGGTCAGGCCGACCTTGTTGCAGAACTCGATGGATGCGGGATCTCCGCCGTGCTCGCCGCAGATGCCGAGCTTGATGTCGGGGCGGACACTGCGTCCCTTCTCTGCCGCCATCTGGATCAGCTGGCCCACGCCGTTCTGGTCAAGATGCGCGAAAGGATCGGACTCATAGATCTTGCTCTTGTAATAGTCGGTCAGGAACTTGCCGGAGTCGTCACGGGAGAAGCCGAAGGTCATCTGTGTCAGATCGTTCGTGCCGAAGCTGAAGAACTCAGCCTCCTCCGCGATCTCATCTGCCATCAGCGCGGCTCTGGGGATCTCGATCATTGTGCCGATCTTGTAAGTAATATCGGAACCCTTCTCCTTCTTGACCTTCTCAGCGGTATCCACGATGGTCTTCTTGACGAACGCCAGCTCCTTCTTGTCGCCTACCAGCGGAACCATGATCTCGGGAACGATGTTGTAGCCGCACTCATCGTTGACCTCGATCGCTGCCTCGATGACAGCTCTGGTCTGCATTCTGGCGATCTCAGGGAATGTGACGGCCAGACGGCAGCCGCGGTGACCCATCATCGGGTTGAACTCGTGCAGAGCGTCGCAGCGCGCCTTGACTTCCTCAGCGGTAAGGCCCATCTCATCTGCCAGCGCCTTGATCTCATCTTCCTCGGTGGGAACGAATTCATGAAGCGGCGGATCCAGGAAACGGATGGTGACAGGTCTGCCTTCCATCGCCTTGTAGATGCCCTTGAAGTCGCCCTTCTGGAAAGGAATCAGCTCGTTGAGGGCCGCCTCTCTCTCCTCCACGGTATCGGAAAGGATCATCTTGCGGATCTTCGGGATCCTGTCGGGATTGAAGAACATGTGCTCTGTCCTGGTAAGGCCGATGCCTTCCGCGCCCATGCGGACCGCGTTGGCCGCGTCCTCAGGCGTATCCGCGTTGGTCCTGACCTGGAGCTTCCTGAACTTATCCGCCCAGTCCATGATCCTCTGGAAATTGCCGGTGATGCTGGCTTCCACGGTCGGGATGTCGCCGAGATAGATCCGGCCGGTGGAGCCGTCAAGGGAGATATACTCGCCTTCCTTGATCTTGTGGCCGCCCAGCTCGATATACTTCTCATCCTCATGGACCTTCAGGTCGCCGCAGCCGGATACGCAGCATGTGCCCATGCCTCTGGCAACGACTGCCGCGTGGGAGGTCATGCCGCCGCGCATGGTCAGAACGCCCTCTGCCGCGTGCATGCCTTCGATATCCTCCGGGGAGGTCTCCTGACGGACAAGGATGACTCTGCTGCCGGCCGCGTGTGCCGCAACAGCATCTTCCGCGTTGAAATAGATACGGCCTGCCGCAGCGCCGGGAGAAGCGGGAAGCGCCTCACCGATCTGCTCTCCGTTCTTGAGCGCCTCCGCGTCGAACGCAGGGTGAAGGAGCTGGTCAAGGCTCTTGGCCTCAATGCGGAGAACCGCCTCCTGCGGCGTGATCTTTCCTTCATCCACAAGGTCGCAGGCGACCTGGATCGCAGCCTGCGCTGTTCTCTTTCCGTTTCTGGTCTGCAGGAAGTAGAGCTTGCCTTCCTCGATCGTGAACTCCATATCCTGCATGTCGCGGTAGTGATTCTCAAGCGTATTCGCGATGTTGACGAACTGCTCGTAGCACTCGGGCAGATCCTTCTCAAGCTGGGAGATGGGCTGCGGTGTGCGGATGCCTGCCACGACGTCCTCGCCCTGCGCGTTGATCAGATACTCACCGAAGATGCCCTTCGCGCCCGTAGCGGGATTGCGGGTGAACGCGACGCCGGTGCCGGAGGTGTTGCCCATGTTGCCAAACACCATGGACTGCACGTTGACGGCTGTGCCCCACTCGTAAGGGATATCGTTCATCATTCTGTAGTAGTTCGCTCTCGGATTGTCCCAGGAACGGAAGACGGCCTTGATGGCCTCCATCAGCTGCACCTTGGGATCCTGCGGGAACTCCTCGCCCATCTTCTCGGCATAGATCGCTTTGTACTTGGCGATCACTTCCTGAAGATCCTCTGCCTTGAGTTCCGTGTCATAGACATATCCGTGCTTTTTCTTCTCGTCCTCGAGAATGCTGTCGAAATAGGTCTTGCTCATACCCATGACGACGTCGGAGAACATCTGGATAAATCTTCTATAAGAATCATACGCGAATCTGGGATTCCCGGTCTTGGCCGCAAAGCCCTGTACGGAAATGTCGTTGAGACCCAGATTCAGGATCGTGTCCATCATGCCGGGCATGGAAGCTCTCGCGCCGGAACGAACCGATACCAGCAGCGGATTCTCCGTGTCCCCAAACTTCTTGCCCTGTACGCCCTCAAGCCACTCCAGTGCGTCGAAGATCTGCTTCTGAGTGTCCTCATTGATCGTCTTGCCATCGTTGTAGTAATCCGTGCAGGCCTCAGTGGAAATCGTAAAGCCATTGGGGATCGGGAGCCCGATGTTGGTCATCTCCGCGAGGTTCGCACCCTTACCACCGAGAAGATCACGCATATTCGCGTTGCCTTCGCTGAACAAATAAACCCTTTTACTCATAATACCTCCTTATATTCAACCCTCTATAGAGCTGCTTATATGTCCATTGGCCGTCACCCCCCGCGGACGGTCAATTTTCATAGAAATAGTTTATCATTAAACCTGCACAAATTCCACTTTAATCAACGCCTATTTTTTTTAAAAATCAATAAATTTTCAAATGATATTT
>CAJOLP010000019.1 GCA_905235465.1 uncultured Lachnospiraceae bacterium
TGTGATCACACTTTAAATTGATCCGCGGCACTTGTGGCCAGTTCGTCACACCGCTCGTTCTCCGGATGGCCGGCGTGTCCCTTCACCCAGTGATAGTGGACGGTGTGCGGCTCCATCGCGCTCAGAAGCCTCTCCCACAGATCCTGATTCTTGACGGGATCCTTCGAGGCGGTCTTCCACCCCCGCTTGATCCAGTTGTCGATCCAGTGATCGTTAAAGGCCTTGACGACGTACTGGGAATCCGAATAGACATCCACCTCACAGGGAAAGCGCAGCGCCTCAAGACCCGCGATCACGCCCATGAGCTCCATGCGGTTGTTGCTCGTGACCGGATACCCTTCGGACAGCTCCTTCTCGTGGAGGACGCCGGCCGCGTCCCTATACTGCAAAATCGTTCCGTATCCGCCCGGACCCTCGGGATTTCCCCTGGCCGCGCCGTCCGAATACAGGGTCACTTTTTTAAGATCACTCATCTATTGCCACTCTCCTGTCTCGAGAAAATGATCGGCTCTCTCCTGTGCCCGATCCGCGATGGAGGCGTCATATCCAAGGCGCCTGAGGAGCTTGATGGCGTTGCGGCTGTCCGCGCTCCCGGGAAGAAGCTGATAGCTGAAGCGGACGTCCTCCCCCTCCATCTCCTCTGAGAAGTGATAGTTGTCATAGGAATCCGCAAGGAGGTCCGTGAGCTCGAGATCGTGCGTTGCCGCAAAGACCTGCACATGCTCCTGCGCGAGGACCTTCAGGATCTCCGTGGAGGCGCTGATGCGCTCCAGCGTATTCGTGCCCCTGAGCACCTCATCCACGCAGCACAGTACAGGGCTCTCTTCCTCCGCCTGCGCCGCGTCCAGAACGCGCTTGAGCGATCGGATCTCCACAAGGAAATAGCTCTCCCCGCCGCGCAGGTCGTCCCGCAGCGCCATGGAGGTGTAGATTCGATAGGCAGGCGCGCTGTACTGAGCGGCCGGCACCACGCCGATGGTCTGTGCCAGCAGCGCGCAGAGCGCCGTCGTCTTGAGGAAAGTGGACTTGCCGGAGGCATTGGAGCCGGTGATCAGCACCGGACGATCCGCGTGGATGTCCGAGGGCACCGGATCCTCCAGCAGGGGATGATACATACCGTGCCCGTCAAAAGCGCCCTTCCGCAGGTCCGGCGCGCAGTGATGGGGGAGACTCACACGAAAGGAAGAAATACTGATCTGTGTGTCGATGGAGCCGATCGAGGTGATCATCGCATCGATCTGATCCCCGCAGCCGCGGACCTGCCGCAGCATGCTCCCGTATTTCATCAGATCGAAGTGAAACAGGATGCAGAGATAGTCCCAGATCAGGCCGAAGGGATTGGCGGAGGCTGTGCCGCTGCCGCTTCTCATCAGGATCCCGCTGCCCCGCGAAAAGGATGCCATGGCATCGCTCCCCTCCCGCAGTCTCTCTTTTTCCTCTTTACAAAGAGGCATATCAATTCCGCCAAGGTCCTTCGCGCACCGGTTAAGGCGCAGAATATAGCGAAACGACTGCAGGTACGGATCGATCTTAGCTTTCACGCGAAAATACTGCACGATATTGAAGACAAGGGCGAGCAGAAAAAGGATCAGACCGGGTCCGGGATAAAATGCCATGACCACCAGCGCGGCGGCCGGCAGGATCAGGGCATAAAGGTCCTTATAGAGGGGCCTGTCTTCAAGGTCATCCAGCGCGTCCAGATAATCATAGATCGAGTATTTGCCCATGGAGCCGAGATTCTGAAGCGCGCGCTGGGCGCGGATCCGCTCATCCTCATGGTCGGTCCACCATTCGATCTTCTCTTTGTGGGGAACCCCTGTCCCGTCCGTGGACGGGCAGCGGAGCATGCGGTACAGATATTCCTCCCCCGCGGCGCTGCAGGTCCTGTCGATCCTCTCATAGACCGCGTCCATGTCCAGATCGTTCCAGGTGATGTCATCCAGGCAGAAGCGGGCCGGATGCTTTAAGAAATACCGGTCGATCTTGCTCTTTCGGCCGTCCGGATAGGATTTGCTGCCGGCCTTTCCGAATCCCTCTTTAAGGGCCGTCACAGCCTTCTCCTCGGCGGCCTTCCTGTCTCTATGCCCGATCAGCGCGGTGACGGCAAGCGCGGCCGCGATCAAAAGTATGAAGCTGAGCCCCTGCCCCATGAAGGTGCCTCCTTTCCCAAACAGCCATCACTTTCCGCAGATCCTGTCGGTGATCTCCTGGGATCTGCGATAGATCTCCTCCGGATCCTTCCCCACATGGAAGACGCCTCTTCCCTCAAGGGTGTCGTAGAGGATCTGCCCGCCGATCATGGTGAGCATGACATTTGATTTGCTGCCGCTGTACACGATGTTCGAGACAATATTGTGAATCGGCTGCATATTGGGCTCATGAAGATCCAGAAGGATCACATCGGCAAGCTTGCCGGGCGCCAGCACATCCGCGTCGGGAATGCGCATGACATGCGCGCCTGAGCTGGTCGCCATCTTCAGGACTTCTGCCGCAGGCACCACAGAGGCGTCGCTCTCCTTAATTTTTGCAAGGGCCGTGGTCAGGAACATCTCCCGGAACATGTCCAGGGCATTGTTGCTGGCAGGTCCGTCCGTCCCGATGGCCACAGGAATGCCCCGCTCCAGATAACCGCGGATCGGCGCGATACCGCTGGCAAGTTTGAGATTGGAGGCGGGATTGGTCACGACGCCGACGCCGTACTGCTCTATGATATCCATGTCTTCCGGCGTCACATGCACCATATGATAGCCCGCGCCGCCGTGCTTCCAGAGCCCTTTGGAGGCGATGAACTTCACCGGTGACATGCCGTACCGGCTGACACAGGACTCCCGCTCGGAGGCCGTCTCCGCGCAGTGCGTAAAGACAGGCGCGCTGTTCTCGTCCGCGAACGCGGCAAGTCTCTCCAGAAGTTCGGGCGAGCAGGTATACTCCGCGTGAAAGCCAAGACAGAAGGAAGTGAGGGGACTCACGCCGTTGAGCGTCTTGTACCAGCGCTCCACATCCTCAATGGACTGGCTGAAATTGTTGACGCCGCCCACCTGCACGCAGCGCATGCCGCGCTCCTGACAGACCTTCGCGATCGGTTCGGGCGTCAGATACATTTCCATGATGGAAGTGATGCCGCTGGTGAGATACTCCAGGATCGCCAGTTCTGTCAGCGTACTGATATCGTCCCCCGTAAGTTTGGCCTCATAGGGGAAGACCTGTTCATTGAGCCAGGCCTGCAGCGGCAGATCGTCCGCGTGAGAGCGCAGAAACGTCATGGCGGAATGTGTATGCGCGTTCTTGAAACCGGGCATCAGAAGGTTCCCTTCACAATCGATCTCCCGGTCAAAGGCAATGTCGGAAGGTGCCTGGTCACTGCCCTCTCCCACATACGTGATGCGGTCCTCTTCTGTGTGCAGCTCTCCCCAAAAGACGTCACTGTCCTTATGCATGGTCAGTATTCTGGCATTGTAAAATCTGATTTTCATAACAACCCTCCGGACCTGCTACGCGTTGCTGCTTAGATTTTTATCTGATTCAATGTATTCGTAGATCTTCGCGACAGATTCCACCATAAGCTGTTTAAAGCTTTCCGCCGCCTTTTTGCCCTCCGTGTCGACTTCCTCCTGCGTGATCGGGTACGCGCTGATGCCGGCGGCGTAGTTGGTGACAAGAGAAATACCGCAGACCTTCATGCCCAGATAGTTGGCGACGATCGTCTCCATACAGGTGCTCATGCCCACAAGGTCGATGCCCAGGCGTTCCAGCATGCGGATCTCCGCCGGGGTCTCGAAGGAAGGCCCGGGAAGCTGGACGTAGACGCCCTGATCCAGGATGACGCGGGAGGAAAAGGCCGCGTCCTGAATGATCCTGCGGAGCCTCCTGTCATAGATCGAAGTCATATCGGGGAAGCGGAGGCCGTATTCGGGATCATTGGGTCCCTGTAAAGGGTTGGGGACGAAGAGCGCAACATGATCTGTGATCAGGGCAAGCGTTCCCGGTCTGTAGGTATCCTTGATGCCGCCCGCGGCGTTGCTCACGATCAGAACTTCGGCGCCAAGCTCCCTCATAACGCGGATCGGCATCACGACCTGGTCAGGTGTATAGCCCTCATAGTAGTGGACTCTTCCCTGCATACAAATGACCGGCACTCCGCTGACATATCCCATAACGAACTTCCCCTCGTGATTTTCCACCGTGGAGATGGGGAAAAAATCAGGAAGCTCTTCGTATGAGACTTCAGCGACCTTGTCAACAGTCATGGCAAAATCCCCAAGACCGCTTCCCAAAACGATCGCGATAGAAGGGACAAAATCTGTTTTCTGTCGGATAATCTCGACGCACTGTCTGACTAAATTGTTCATATTGACCCCCTTACACTTTTTTGACTATGTTGTCCTTATCCTTGTAGATATGCCCGGCAGGCACACAGCCGCGCACCATCGAAAGAGGATAAATATTCGTGTTCTTTCCGACGACAACACCGGGATTGAGAACGCTGTTGCATCCCACATCCACCCAGTCGCCCAGGACCGCCCCGACCTTATAACGGCCGGTCTCGTAATCCACGCCGCCGCAGTGGATCAGGACATCCTTTTTGTCGGCCTTCACATTGGAGGTGATGGAGCCGGCGCCCATATGCGCGTGAAATCCCAAAATACTGTCCCCCACATAATTGTAGTGGGGCACCTCCACTTTGTTGAAGAGCACGACATTTTTGAGCTCTGTGGAATTGCCCACGGTGGCGCCTCTGCCGACGATCGCGCTGCCTCGGATAAAAGCGCACTGCCTCACCTCCGCAAACTCGTCGATGATGCAGGGGGCGCCGAGATAGGCGCTGTCAAATACGTGCGCGCTTCTGGCGACCCAGACATACTCTCCCCGCTGCTCAAAGCGGTCCCGGTCAAGCGTGGGTCCCAGCGCCTTTATGAAATCGCTGATACCGTCCAGGGCCTCCCAGGGATAGACGGCGCCGCGGAAAAGTTCCGCCGCGATGGTCTCGTTAAGATCCAGCATATTCTCTGTCGTAAAATCACTGATCTGCATGTCGCCCTCCGTGTCTCTTAACTATTTCTTTTTGCGGGTGTATGTTCTTCCCTTTTTGCCCGATGAAGCGCGCTTCCCCTTATAGGAATTCTTGCTGTAATACTTGCTGTCCTCCCGGTACAAGCGGGCCAGAACATCGCCGTACTGACTGTCCTTGACGGCCTGCGTCCGCCGCGCCACAAAGCCGTTGAGCTTTTCCAGGTACTCCTCCTCCGTGACGGTTCCCTCCTCCACGCGGGAGAGCCCAAGCTCCCAGCTTGCGGTCAGTTTGGGATCCAGAAGCGGACGGATCGAACAGTAGACGGTGTCATAGACCATTTCGCCCATGAGCGTCGGTGTCAGCACCTGTGTCTTTTTGTTGAGCGAGATATAGTCATCCGCCGCCAGCTTTTTGAGGATCTCCGCGCGCGTGGCGCTGGTGCCGATCCCGCTGCCGCGGATCTGTTCCCTCAGTTCCTCCTCCTCAATGAGCTGACCCGCGTTTTCCATCGCCAGGATCATGCTGCCGGACGTATAGCGCTTGGGCGGCGATGTCTCGCCCTCCTTGACATAAAGATCCGCGCACCGCATCAAAAAGCCTTTGCGGAGCTGATCCGCATAGGAGACGAATTCCGCGTCCCGCCCTCCGTCTTTGGAGTCGCCGGACCCTTCCGCGTTCTCCCCCTTCCCGCTCTTTGCGGACCTGAAGGAGTATGTCATGACCTTGAGGTAACCGGGGTCGATGCACCTTTTCATGGAGGCGCCAAACAGCTCCGTACCGAGTCTGATTTCAAGAGTCATTTTATCAAATATCGCGGGCGGATAAAAGACTGCGAGAAATCTTCGCACAATAAGTTCGTAGACTTTTGCCGTGGTCGGACTTAAGGAAGCCAGCGCGCCAAGTCCCTGCCCGGTGGGGATGATCGCGTAGTGGTCGGTCACCGCTTTGTCATTGGTATACCGCGTCTTCCCGATGGTCTTGTAGGACCCGCTCTTTAAGATGTCCTCCAGATAGGGACGGTAGGCCGGCAGGGACGACAGGCCCTTTAAGTTCTTGCCGATCTCTTTGGCGACGGCCGATGAGAGCACACGCGCGTCCGTTCTGGGATAGGTCGTAAGCTTCTTTTCATACAGCTCCTGAGCTGCGTTCAGCGTCTGGTCCGGATTGATCTTAAAGAACTTGGAGCAGTCGTTTTGCAGCTCCGCCAGATTGTATAGAAGCGGCGGATTCTTTTTTTCTTTGCGGCGGGAGACCGAGTCCACTTCGCAGTCGCCCGCGGCCGCGCGTTCGCGCAGATATTCGATGAGTTTTTCCGCGTCCTCTCTCCTCTTCCAGCCCTTTTCGCTGTAGAGAAGGGGCGAGCCGAAATAGGGGCTCCTCTCACTGACATGCCACTCCGCCGTGATCATTTCCCCTTCCGTCTCCCCTGCGGGGCAGAAGGTCCCGATGATCCGATAGAAGGGCGTCTTGACAAATGAGCGGATCTCCCGCTCTCTTTTTACGATCATGCCCAGGACGCACGTCATGACGCGTCCCACCGCGATCACGCTGTAGCGCGCGCCCGTCACTCTGCTGATGCCGTCCCCGTATTTGAGCGTCAGGGCGCGGGAAAAATTGATGCCCATCAGGTAATCCTCTTTGGCCCGCAGATATGCCGCCGCGCCGAGGTTGTCGTACTCGCTGTCGTCTTTGGCCTCGCGTATGCCGCGCAGGATCTCCTCTTTGGTCTGGGAATCGATCCAGACACGAAGCTGCTGCTTGTTCTTTACGCCCGCCTCCTGAGCCACCAGACGGTAGATGTACTCGCCTTCCCGCCCCGCGTCGGTGCAGATATAGATCTTGTCCACTTCCTTGTCGGTTAAGATTTTCCGGACGATTTGATACTGTTTCCGGACACCGTCGATCACCTGATAACGGTAAGTAGATGGGATGAATGGAATCGTCGACAGCGACCACTTCTTGTATTTGAGGTCGTAGGCGTCCGGATAGCACATTGTGACCAGGTGTCCGACACACCAGGTCACAATTGTATCCTCTGCCTCCAAATAGCCGTCGCGCGATTTAAATCTGAGTCCCAGCGCGCCGGCAAACTCTCTGGCCACGCTGGGCTTTTCCGCAATAAAGACAGTTTTGCTCATCTGCCTCCTTTTATATGATTTGATTATTTGGATGTGATATATCCCTGCGCCTTGAGAAGCTCCGCGCAGAGAACGCCGCCGCCTGCCGCGCCGCGGATCGTGTTGTGGGAAAGGCCCACAAACTTCCAGTCAAAGATAGAGTCGCGGCGGAGACGGCCGATGCTGACGCCCATGCCGCCGCCGAAATTGACATCCAGAGAGACCTGAGGGCGGTTGTCCTCCTCCAGGTACTGGATGAAGTGCTCCGGAGCGCTGGGAAGGCCGATCTCCTGGGGCACGCCGCTGAAGTCACGCAGCGCCTCCACCAGCTCCTCCTTGGAGGGATCGGAACGGAAGTTGACAAATACAGTGGCCGTATGTCCGTACAGGACGGGAACGCGGATGCACTGACTCGTGATCGCGATATTGTCTGCCGGAACGATGACGCCGTTCTCAATGTGACCGAAGATGCGCAGAGGCTCCTTTTCGCTCTTCTCCTCCTCGCCGCCGATGTAGGGGATGATATTGCCGTTCATTTCCGGCCAGTCCGCGAAGGTCTTGCCGGCGCCTGAGATCGCCTGATAGGTGGAGACGATCACCTGATAGGGATCGAACTCCTTCCAGGCTGCCAGCGCGGGCGTGTAGCTCTGAATGGAACAGTTGGGCTTTACCGCGATGAAACCGCGGGTGGTGCCCAGTCTCTTCTTCTGCACCTCAATGATCTCGCTGTGGGAGGGATTGATCTCCGGAATGATCATGGGAACGTCCGGCGTCCAGCGATGCGCGCTGTTGTTGGACACCACAGGGGTCTCCGTGCGCGCGTAGGCCTCTTCGATCGCGCGGATCTCGTCCTTGCTCATATCCACGGCACTGAAACAGAAATCCACGTCTCTTGACACCTTGTCCACATCCTGCACGTTCTGCACGACGATCTTTTTGACGGACTCCGGGATGGGCGTATCCATCTTCCAGCGGCCCGCAACGCACTCCTCATAGGTCTTGCCGGCACTTCTGGGACTGGCCGCGATGGTCGTCACCTCAAACCAGGGGTGATCTTCCAAAAGCGCGATGAAGCGCTGTCCCACCATACCTGTTCCGCCGAGAATACCTACACGCAATTTTCTGCTCATGATCTGATACTTACCTCCGTTCTCTTTATGTTGCTCTCTTACTCTTTTATTTGCGAATCGAGCCACCTGCGGCTCTCGCTGATCTCATCGCGCATGGCGTCAGAGCCGGGCGCGCCCGCCGTCAGTCTCTTCTCAACACAGGTCTCCAAAGAGATGGCGTCGTAAATATCCTCGTCAAAGACCGGGCTGAAGGACCGCAGCTCCTCAAGGGAGAGATCGTCGATGCTCTCATTGCGTTCTATGCAGTACAGAACGATCCGGCCGATGATCCCGTGTGCGTCCCTGAAGGGAACGCCCTTCCCAACCAGATAGTCGGCTGCGTCCGTGGCATTGGTGAATCCAAGTACGGCGCTGCGCCGCATCACATCCTCCCGGAAAGTGACGGTGGAGAGCATCTGCGCGAACAGGCGCACGCAGGACTGCGCGGTGTCGATCGCGTCAAACGCGGGCTCCTTGTCCTCCTGCATATCCTTATTGTACGCCAGCGGGATCGCCTTCATCGTAGTAAGGAGCGATACCAGATCGCCGTATACCCGTCCGGTCTTGCCCCGCACCAGCTCGCAGATATCCGGATTCTTTTTTTGCGGCATGATGCTGCTTCCCGTGGAAAAGGCGTCGTCCATCTCCACAAAGCGATATTCGTTGCTGTTCCAGAGGATCAGCTCCTCGCTGAAGCGGCTTAAATGCATCATGATCAGGGACAGGTCCGACAGAAATTCGATCAGATAATCCCTGTCCGAGACGGAATCCATGCTGTTGCGGGTGGGCCTGTCAAAAGACAGGGCCTCAGCCGTATATTCCCTGTCCAGAGGATAGGTCGTGCCTGCCATTGCGCCGGCGCCCAGAGGACACTCATTCATGCGAACGATAGTGTCGTTAAGACGCGTGACATCGCGCCTGAACATCTCAAAATAGGCGCCCAGGTGATGCGCCAGTGTCGTGGGCTGTGCTTTCTGCAGATGGGTAAAGCCCGGCATGTAGGTGCCGATATGCTTTTCCATAAGGTCCGCGAGGACCTCCAGAAGGCCCAGGACATCTTCCCGAATCTCTTCCGCCTTGCGGCGCGTGTAAAGCTTCATATCCAGCGCGACCTGATCATTGCGGCTGCGTCCTGTGTGCAGGCGCTTTCCCGCCTCGCCGATCCTGTCTGTCAGATGTGCCTCCACAAAGCTGTGGATATCCTCATAGCCGCCCTCAAATGTGAGCGCGCCGCTCTCTATGTCGGCGAGGATCCCGTTAAGACCCTCCTCGATCTTTGCCGAGTCCTCAGGGGAGATGATCCCCTGTATGCCCAGCATCCGCGCGTGCGCGATACTGCCCCGGATGTCTTCCCTGTAAAGCCGCTGATCGAAAGGCAGGGAATCATTGAATTCCTTTACAGCCTCGTCCGTGCCTTTCGTAAACCGGCCGCCCCATAACTGTGCCATAACCTATTTCCTCTCCTTGGTCCGCTGTCCGCTTTCAATGATATTTATACCACAATGACAGCCTTGCGGAACAAAAAACGCGCGGGAAATCGATCTGATCCCCCGCGCATACCCACTAAGCTGGAAAAGGGACTCGAACCCTCGACCTACTGATTACGAATCAGTTGCGCTACCGACTGCGCTATTCCAGCATGGCCGCACATGAACGGCGGCGCTTTAAGCGTCTTTTGTATTATATAGACTTTAAACGCATTATGCAAGACCTTTTTACTGCGCCGGATCCGATAAGGGAAGCGTCTCACGGCGCAGCCACTCCCTGTCCTCATCGGGAAGGAGCGGCGCGATCTCATCATAGACGCGGGCGTGATAGTCGTCCAGAAGCGCTTTCGTTTCCTCCGTCATAAGAGACGGATCCAGGAGTTTTCTGTCTAACGGCACCAGTGTCAGCGGCCTGAAGGCCAGGAAGTGATCCGAAGCCGTCCGGCGGTGATCCACCACCTCCAGAATGGTCTCGATGCGGATCCCGTACTCCCCTTCCAGGTAGACGCCGGGCTCGTCGGAGACGATCATGCCGGGCTCCAGCGCGGGCTCAATTGCCCCGGGGGCGGTGCGCCAGCGAATGGAAGGCGGCGCCTCGTGCACGTTCAGAAAATACCCGATGCCGTGCCCCGTTCCGCACTTATAGTCGAGCCCCTCCTTCCACATGGGCATTCTGGCCAGGATATCCAGCTGCGATCCCCTGCACCCTTCCATAAAGACGGCGCCCATAAGCTGCAGATTGGAGACAGCGGTCAGCGTGTAGTGCCGCCTCATCGCGTCAGTCACGCGGCCCAGCGCAGTCGTGCGGGTCACATCCGTGGTCCCGCTCAGATACTGTCCTCCGGAATCCACAAGGAGCATACCCTCGGGCTTTAACACCGCGTCCGAAACGCCGGGCTCTGCCTGATAATGCATCATGGCGGCGTTGGGCCCGTAGGCCGAGATCGTGCCAAAAGACAGCCCGCGAAAATCCTCGATCTCCGCCCGCAGGCTGTCCAGATATTCGGCGGCCCCGGACTCTGTGATCGGGGAGTCCTCTCGGACTCTCTTCTGAATCCACCGGATAAAGCTGCAGACCTTGGCACTGTCGCGCTTATAGCACTCTCTAAGGCACTCCATCTCCGTCCTGTTCTTCACGCTCTTCATGGATACAATCGGACTGTCAAAGGGCCTGACCTCAAATCCTGCCTTGCCGGCGGCATCCTGCGCGGCGCGCTTATAATAGTCACTCACACAGCCGTAATCGCACAGCATATCCCCGCGGAATGTGTATTCTGAGAGGAAAGAGCGCAGCGCGTCATAGGGGTGCCGCGTGATGCCGTAAAGGTCCAGATACTGCGCGACCGGCTCCGTGACTTTGCTCTCATCCACAAAGAGATGGACGTCTCTCTCATCCACAATAATGTGTGAGAGAGCCACCGGATTGTAATCAATATCATTTCCGCGAAGGGAAAGGAGCCACATAATGCTGTCCAGCTTGCTGTCAAGATAGGAGGCGCCCTGCGCGGCGGCGATCTTATCCCTGAGCCTTGCGATCCGCTCCTTCGGGGTCTCCCCGACATACTTCGCCTCGTGGATCGTAAGGGGGCTGTCCGGAAGGGCCGGCCGGTCCGTCATGATCGAATCGGCAGGATCGAGATCCGTGCGCAGCACAAAGCCGTGCTCTAAAGCCAGCGCCTCGTATCTCTCGCCCTCCTTTGCTGTCATACAGCGGCCGTCGATTCCCAATACTTTCCCCTCAGGGATGTGGTCTGACAGAAAACCGAACAGCGTGGGGACGCCCGGCTCCAGCATCTTCATAAGGCCGATGCCGCTTCCCCGGAGCTGTCGCTCCGCCTGGATAAAATACCGACCGTCCGTCCAGAGATATGCCTCATCAGGGCCGACGTACAGTGTGCCGGCCGATCCTGTAAACCCGCTGAAATACTCCCTCGTCTTAAAATAGGGCGCCACATATTCGGAACCGTGACTGTCCCCGGTCAAAAACACAAAGGCATAGACACCGTTCTCTTTCATGTAAGCTCTGAGCTCCTGCAGCCTCTTTTCGCAGACATTGTTCATGATGGGCTTCCTTTAAAAAGAATTTGGCGCGGACTCAAAGGCCGAGGAACCTGCGCACCTCTTCCTTCATCTCATCGCGGTCACAGACGATGTCGTGCATGACCTTCGCGTCCTTAAGATCCGAAACGGCCTTCGGCACGGGTACGCCGGCGATCTCGCTGAGCTTTTCCGCGAGCTCCAGGTCCGGCAGGGAGGTATCCTGTCCCAGCGCTTTCATGACAGAGCCCTCAAATTTGAAGGGGCTGGCCGTGGAGTCGATCACGGTGACGGTGCTGTCTCCGGAGGCTTCCCTGTATCTTGTATAAACACTGCCGGCCACCGCTGTATGAGGATCCATCACGTATCCGGAGGCCTCATAGGCGGCGCGGATCTGCGCGGCGGTCTCCTCCTCTGTCGCGAATCCGCCCACAAAATCGCTGAGCTGTGCCCGCATATCATCCGTAATGTGATACTCGCCGCCCTCATTCAGCTCCTGCATAAATGCGCGGCACTGATCCGGATCATCACCGCAGATGTGGTAGATCAGACGCTCCAGATTGCTGGAGATCAGAATATCCATGGAAGGTGAGGTGGTGAGAATGAACTCTCTCTTTCTGTCATAAGTGCCGGTTCCGAAAAAGTCATAGAGGACCTTATTGGAATTGGAGGCGCAGATC
This sequence comes from uncultured Lachnospiraceae bacterium, assembly GCA_905235465.1. Taxonomy (GTDB): domain Bacteria; phylum Bacillota; class Clostridia; order Lachnospirales; family Lachnospiraceae; genus CAG-791. The sequence goes on from CAJOLP010000019.1 coordinate 12,442, forward strand.
AGCTTGTCCACGGGCAGGCCCATGCGCTTGGCGTAATAGGCAGCCAGGATATTGCCGAAGTTCCCGGTGGGAACGGTGAAATTGATCTTCTCTCCTTCCCTGATCACGCCGTCCTTCAGAAGCCTTGTATAGGCGTAGAAATAATAGACGACCTGCGGCGTAAGCCTTCCGATATTGATCGAGTTGGCCGAGGAGAACTGCATCCCGGCACGGTCCATCTCCTCCACAAGCTCCCTGTCGTTAAAGAGCTGCTTCACACTGGTCTGGGCGTCGTCGAAGTTGCCGCGGATCCCGATGACCCTGGTGTTATCGCCGACCGTTGTGACCATCTGGCGCTCCTGGATCGCGGACACGCCGTTTTTGGGGTAAAAGACCATGATCTTTGTGCCCGGCACACCGGCAAAGCCTGCCAGCGCCGCCTTCCCGGTGTCGCCGCTGGTCGCGGTGAGGATGACGATCTCTTTCCCGGAGCCGTTCTTTTTGGCGGCGGTCGTCATCAGATAAGGGAGAATGGAAAGCGCCATATCCTTAAAAGCTATGGTCGGCCCGTGAAACAGCTCGAGGTAATAGGCATCACCCACTTTTTTCAGGGGCGCGATCTGGGGCGTGTCAAACTTGTCGTCATACGCGCCGCGAATGCAGGCAAGAAGCTCCTCATCCGTATAGTCCGTGAGAAGAAGGCGCATCACCTCAAAGGCAACGCCCTGATAATCCATCTGCGCCAGCTCGGACATCGGCTTTTCGATCACCGGAACCTGTGTGGGCACGTAAAGGCCGCCGTCGGCCGGGAAGCCGCGGAGAATGGCCTTAGAAGCGGTGATGGGTTGACTGTTGGACCTTGTGCTCTTATATAATACCTGCATTTTCATTTCCTCTCTGTCGGTTTGCCTTATGGCGCCGCCTCCCGCGCACAAAAACAAAAAGCGGGACCCGGGCGGCACTGCCACAGAAAGTGTATCACAAACGTTTGGGAATAGCAAAATGGAGTATAAAATGATAGACTATTTGATGTAGTGACGCGTCTATTTAAGACAATTGAGATCGAGGTTTTTCATGAGAATCATCAGTAGTACTGTTTCCGTGCCGGATGTGCTGCCCTATCTGGATCCCGCAGTGAAGCCGTCGGAGATCCTCTTTATCGATATTGAGACCACCGGCCTTCGCGCGAAGGAGAACGCCATATTTGAGATCGGGTGCATCTATTATCAGGCGGACAGCTGGAATATGATCCAGTGGCTGGACACCACGGGGCTGGAAGAAAAGGAAGTCCTGTCCTCCTTTGTCCTGTTTGCCGGCAGTTACCGGTATCTGATCCATTACAACGGCGACCGGTTCGAGCTGCCCTTCATCCGGCAGCGGATCGCCGAAAACGGCCTGACCGACGTGACGGAGCAAATGACCTCCATCGATCTCTTTAAGATGGTAAAGCCCTTCCGCGGCGTGCTTGGCCTTACAGAGTACAAGCAGACGACCATGGAGGAGCTTTTGGGGATCGAGCGCGGCGACGTGCCCTCCGGCAAGGACCTCATCCGGATCTACCAACAATTCATCGCGAATCCGTCACCCGAGCTTCTAAAGAAGGTGACGCAGCACAACGCGGCGGACCTGACGGGACTCGTCCGTCTTTTGCCCCTGACGGTCTACGACAGGCTCAGCGCCGCCTGCCTCGACGTCTACCGCGCGCAGACCAACTACTACGACGACTACGACGGTGAGCGCAGGGAGGAGTTGTTCCTCTTCTTTAAGCTCCCCCAGGCGGTGCCCGCACCCCTTTACGCTTCCGCTTCCCACTGCTACGCCAAGGTCGAGGGCAATAAGGGCGTCATAAAAATACCGCTGTACACCGAGACGATGAAATACTATTACGCCAACTATAAGGATTACTACTATCTCCCCGACGAGGATATGGCGGTCCACAAGTATCTGGCCGTACACGTCGACAGCGCGCACCGGATCCGCTGCACGCCCCAGACCTGCTATACGCGCAAATACGCGGCTTTTCTCCC
>CAJOLP010000020.1 GCA_905235465.1 uncultured Lachnospiraceae bacterium
GTATTACTTAAGGGACAAAGGAGAAACGTATGGCTAAGTTAAGAGAGGCAATTGAGAAGTTTCCGCAGATGGAAGTATGGAATGATTCCTGCAGCTGCAAGGAATTGAGCTATGCAATCGCAAATGGTGCATGCGGGGCAACGACAAACCCGGTTATCGTCGGCAACGTACTCAAGAAAGAGCTGCCGGACTGGGAGGATACCATCCGCCAGATCATCAAAGACAACCCCACATTTACAGAAGACGAAGTGTCATGGAAAGTGATCGAAGCCCTCGGAACAAAGGCTTCCAAGCTTCTTCTTCCTCAGTTTGAGGCCTCAAACGGACAGAAGGGCAGAATTTCCTTCCAGACCAATGCGAAATATTACCGCAACGCGGAACTCATGTGGAAGCATGGCTGCCAGCTCGCGAGTCTTGTTCCCAATTCTCAGATCAAAGCACCTGCCAGTAAGGCCGGCATCGAGGCATTTGAGGAGATGACATACCGCGGTGTTTCCATCAACGCAACCGTTTCCTTCACATGCGCGCAGGCGCTTGCCGTCGCCGAGGCGGTCGAGAGAGGTCTTAAGAGACGTGAGGCGGAGGGCCTACCTCCACGATGCATCCTGTCTGCACGATCATGGTGGGCAGAGTGGATGACTACATCAAAAAAGTCGTCAAAGCTTCCGATTACTGCATTACACCCGAGGCGCTTGATTACGCCGGCGTCGCGGTCGTCAAGAACGCATACAAGATCTATAAGGAGAGAGGATACAGGACCAAGCTCCTCACAGCCGCATACAGGAACGCCCATCACTTTGAGGATTTCATCGGCGGCGATATCGTCATGACGATCACTTATGACTGGCAGAAGAAATTCAACGGTTCTGATATAGAGATCAAATCCAACATCGACAAAGAAGTGGATGAGAAGTACATGAATCAGCTCATGCAGCTGGATGAGTTCAAGAAGGCTTATCTGGCGGATGGACTTAAGCCCGAGGAGTTCGAGCACTACGGAGCTTTCCTTGACACGATGAGACAGTTCCTGGGCGGCTATGACAGCCTGGTACAGCTCATCAGAACATACATGGTCGTCTGACATTTCTCATGAAAGAGCATACGCATTGAGATCGAGGTTTTGCAGATGAAATATCTTGACATTGATGAGAGCAGAGAATTCGATCTGATCATTCTCGGAAGAATAGCGATCGACCTTAATCCGGCTTATACGGATCTGGTCAAAGAGGAGTTCGGACCGCTCAAGAATGTTCACTATTTTGAAAAATTCGTAGGCGGATCGCCCGCCAACATCGCGCTGGGCACAACAAAGCACGGCTTGAAGGTCGGATTTATCGGCAAGGTCTCGAATGATCAGTTCGGCGATTTTGTGGTCGATTACTTCAATGAGAAGGGAATCGACACATCACATATTACGAGAGCCGAACACGGTGAAAAGCTGGGGCTTACTTTCACAGAGATGGAATCTCCCTCAAAGAGCGATATCCTGATGTACCGGAATATGGCGGCGGACTTACAGCTCCATGTGGACGACATTGACGAGGAATACATCAAAAAGGCGAAAGTACTGCTGATCTCCGGAACGGCGCTCGCGCAGGCTCCCTCGAGAGAGGCAACGATCAAGGCGCTGATGCTGGCCAAGAGGAATAAGACAAGGGTCCTGTTCGATATCGACTACCGCGCCTACAACTGGAGGAACGCGGACGAGATCTCCATGTACCACTTTATTGTGGCGAAGGAAGCCAACATCATTATGGGATCCAGAGAGGAGTTCGATCTCACGGAAAAGCTGGTCATGCCCGGCATGAATGACGCGGAAAGCGCCTACCACGCGAGGATCGTCGTGATCAAGCACGGTATGGAAGGTTCGACCGCCTATACAAGGGATGGACAGAAATTCTCGATCAAGCCTTTCCCCGTGGTGGCAAGAAAGGGATTCGGCGGCGGCGACGGGTACGCGTCTGCCTTTATTTACGGACTTTTCAGTAATTGGGACATCATCGACTGTCTGGAATTCGGCTCCGCCGAGGCTTCCATGATGGTCAGAAGCAATAATTGCTCTGAATCGCTTCCCGGTTCGGAAGAAGTGAAGGCGTTCATTCAGGAAGAGAAGGAAAAGTACGGCGAGATGATCGCAAGAGTATGAGAGAGGGTAATTATGGAAAAAACAGTCAGATTAACAACTGCGCAGGCAATTGTGCGTTTCCTGGATAACCAGTATGTGTCTATGGACGGTGAGGAGACAAAGTTTGTCGAGTCTTTCTTTACCATTTTCGGCCACGGCATCGCGGTGGGTCTGGGCGAGGCGCTCGATACCAATCCCGGCGGCATCAAGGTCATGCAGGGAAGAAATGAGCAGGGCATGTGCCACACAGCCATCGCTTACGCCAAGCAGAACGACAGGAAAAAGATCATTCCCTGCGCTTCTTCTGTAGGGCCCGGCGCGGCAAATATGGTCGTCGCCTGCGCCACAGCAACCGTCAATAACATTCCGCTGCTTGTGTTCCCGGCGGATACATTCGCTTCCAGGCAGCCCGACCCGGTGCTGCAGCAGCTGGAGCAGCCCTCCAGTCTGGCCGTCACGACCAATGATGCTTTTAAGCCAGTCGTAAAGTACTGGGACCGCATTCAGAGGCCGGAGCAGATCCTCACAGCGCTGATCAACGCCATGCGTGTTCTCACGGATCCCGCGGATACGGGCGCTGTGGCGATCGGGCTTCCGCAGGACGTGGAAGGTGAAGCATATGACTATCCCGAGAGCTTTTTTAGAAAGCGCGTCCATCGGATCACCAGACCCGTGGCCGTAAAGGAAGAGATCGAGGATATCGCGGAAGTGATCACTGCTTCTAAAAAGCCCCTGGTAATCGTGGGCGGCGGCGTCCGCTATTCTCTGGCGGGCGAGGAACTGGAGAAATTCTGCGAGGAATTTAACATTCCTTTCGGCGAGACGCAGGCAGGCAAGAGCGCGTGCAGATCCAGCAGTCCGTACTGCCTGGGCGGCATAGGCGTGACCGGCACATCGGCTTCCAACAAACTGGCCAAAGAAGCGGATTGCGTCATCGCGATCGGAACGAGACTGACCGATTTCACAACCAGCTCCAAGTGGCTCTTCAGAAACGAAAACGTCCGCTTCGTCACGATCAACAACAGCCGCTATCACGCGTACAAGTACGACGCGGTCAAGGCAGTCGGGGACGCGAAGGCCACCATTGCAGCTCTTGCGGAAGTACTGCGCGGCGAGGGATATAAGTCCTCCTACACCACAGAGATCGCGGACGCGAAGGCGGAGTGGGATGCTGAACTCGAGCGCCTTGGCGGCATCGTCTGCACAGGCGAGGACTTCGAGCCCATCATCAAGGACAGAGATCCCAGGACGATACCGGAATTCGTCAAGATGTACGGCACTTCCCTGACACAGACCGCGGCACTGGCAACACTGCGCGCTGTAATGGGACCCAATGACAATGTGATCACAGCCGGCGGATCACTTCCGAGCTGTCTGCAGAGAGTCTGGAAGACGGACAAGCGCGGCGGCTATCATGTGGAGTACGGCTATTCCTGCATGGGGTATGAGATCGGCGCTTCCATGGGCGTCAAGATGGCGGATCCCGAGAATGAGGAATACACAGTGGTCGGAGACGCGGGCTTCCAGATGCTCAGCAGCGAGCTCGGCACAATTATGCAGGAGCGCGTCAAAACCAACATTCTTGTATTTGACAACAATGGATTCGGCTGCATCAACAACCTGGAGATGACACATGGCATCGGCAGCCTTGCGACAGAGTTCCGGTATACGGACGGCAAAAAGCCCGCGGGCAATCTCGTGCCCACAAGCTATGCCAAGATCGGTGAGGCCTTCGGCATGAAGTCCTACACCTGCAGGTCGGTGGAAGAGCTCAGGGACGCCCTGATCGATTCCAGAAAACAGACTGTGGCCTGCCTGTTCGATCTGAAAGTCGTTCCGAAGACAATGACAGACGGCTACGGCGCCTGGTGGAACGTGGGTATGGCTATGGAGTCCGAAAAAGAGAGCGTCCGCGAGGCGGCGAAGGAAGTCCTTGAGTACCGCGCCGAAGCCAGAAAATATTGATTGATGATCGAGTGATCGGAAAGGATGATCGGGATTATGGCAAAAGTATTCGGATATCCGGAATTTGATGAGAACGGCGTCCAGACGCTGTGTACATATGACAATGAGTACAGCGCCATGAACATGGACGTTCATGTTTACCGCATGAAGGCCGGTGAGGAGAAAAGATTTGAAAGGGAAGGCGAGGAGATCGCCGTGCTGCTCCTTAAAGGAGATGTGGAGCTCACGGCAGGAGGCGATACCCTCAGGGGATCCCGCAAGGACGTCTTCACAGAGGGGCCTTACGCGGCACATGTCTGCGCCGGCAATGCGATCGAAGTAAAGGCGCTTGCGGATAGTGAGATCCTGGTGCAGTGCACACACAATGAAAAGTCATTCCCCGGAAAGCTTTACAGGCCCGAGGACGCGCCCTGGAAGGAATCTTCCAAAGGCAAATTCGGAAATGTGGCGAACCGCAGGGTCAACACGATCTTTGATTATGAGCATGAGCCTTTATCCAATATGGTGCTGGGAGAAGTGCTCAATGACCGCGGCAACTGGTCCGGTTATCTTCCCCACCGTCATCCGCAGCCTGAATGCTATTATTTCCTGTTCGACCGCCCCGAGGGATTCGGCGCGAGTTTCGTAGGAGATCAGGTATTTAAGAGCGTGAGCGGCAGTTTTTCCGCCATTCCCGGCGGCGAGCTCCATCCGCAGGCTGTCGCGCCCGGTTTTTTGATGTACACATGCTGGATGATCCGGCACAACGACGGTGAGCCGTGGCTGCAGACCGCCCGGAACGAGGACGAGCGCTATCTGTGGCTTCACGACGCACAGTTCTGACACAACACAAGGTACACGCAGGGTACGGCACCCTGGCAAATATATTTTCTTGCAACCAGAGAGGAGATTACATTATGAGCGAAGTCAAGAGAATGAAGTATTGCGTAGGAGGCGAATGGATCGAGTCCAAGACAGACAAGTACATGCCTGTCACAGATTCCAGCACGGGCGAAGTGATCGCGGAAGTTCCCTGCTGCACAGCAGAGGAAGTGGAAGCGGCGATCGCGTGCGCGGACGAGACATTTAAGAGCTGGTCCAAGCTTTCTATGGCTAAGAGGGTCCAGTACCTGTTCAAGTGGAGAGAAGTCCTTTACGCGCACAAGGAGGAGCTTTCTGTTCTCTGCGCGAAGGAGCTCGGCAAATCCCTGAGTGAAGCCAGGGGTGATGTACAGAAGGCGATCGAGCCCACGGAAGAGGCATGCGCAGCGCCGAACATGATTCAGGGCGATGCGGCCATGCAGGTCACAACGGGCTATGACACGGCAACATATCGGTATCCGCTGGGCGTCTGCGCCGGCATCGTTCCCATGAACTTCCCGGCTATGATTCCGTGGGGCTGGATGGTTCCGCTGGCAATCGTCTGCGGCAACACCGTTGTGCTGAAGGCAAACAGCCAGACTCCCCTCACTTCCATGAGAATGCTGGAACTCTTCTATGAAGAGGCAGGCTTCCCGAAGGGCGTTGTGAACCTTGTGACGACAGACCGCGTCAAAGCTGAAATTTTCCTGACCGACCCCCGCGTCAAGGCAGTTACATTTGTTGGCACGACCGGCGTCGGCAAGCACATCTATTCCGTAGCTTCCGAGCACGGCAAGAGAGTGCAGGCGCAGACAGAGGCCAAGAACCACGCGCTGGTGCTGGCAGACTGCAACCTCGAGGCAACTGTCAACGCGATCATCAACTCCACCTATGGCTGCGCCGGCATGCGCTGCATGGCACTTCCGGTCGTTGTTGTTGAGGAGAAGATCGCGGACGAGTTCGTCGCGCTTCTTAAAAAGAAAGCGGAAGAGATGGTCATCGGCTGCGCGTATAAGGAAGAGACAAAGCTCGGCCCGGTGGTTTCCGCAGGTCACAAAAAGAAAGTGTGCGACTGGATCCAGAAGGGCATCGATGAGGGCGCCAAGCTCGTGCTGGACGGCAGAGACGTTGTGGTTCCCGGCTATGAGAACGGCTTCTTTGTAGGCCCGACGATCCTCGACTATGTCAAGCCCGGCATGTCGGTCGGTGACTGCGAGATCTTTGGCCCCGTCACCTGCATCAAGAGAGTCAAGAACTATGAGGAAGGCATCGCGATCATGAACGCGAATCCCTTCGCGAACGGCTCCTGCATCTTCACAAGCAGCGGCTATTATTCCAGAAAGTTTGTCACAGAGACAGACGGCGGCATGGTCGGCGTAAACGTCGGTATCCCGGTACCGAGCGCTTACTTCCCCTTCTCCGGAAACAAGGATTCCTTCTTCGGCGATCTCCATGTTCTGGGCAAGGACGGCTACCGCTTCTTTACAAGAGCGAAAACTGTCACGACCCACTGGTTTGACGAGGATGCCGGCAAGAGAGCGGTCGGCACATGGGAAGGAAGCACGGAGCAGTAAAAAACACTGCCGCAGATACAAAAAAATAGTTTGATTGTTTTTAAGAGCCCTCCCTGAGAGGGGAGGGCTCGGAATGGAGATAAAATGACCAAAATCAGAATGGGCCTTCTGGGTGCAGGCAGAATTGGAAAACTTCACGGCACAAATGTACAGAATTTTATCCCGGACGCCGAGATCGTCATGCTTGCGGATCCTTTCCTCAATGACGAGATGGTCGAATGGGCAAAGGGAATCGGTATTGAGAAATGCACAAAGGATCCGGAAGACGTCTTTGCGAATCCGGACGTGGATGCCGTCATGATCTGCTCTTCCACGGCCACACATGCGGACTTTATCATCAGGGCAGCGCGCGCGGGCAAGCACATTTTCTGCGAAAAACCTATTCACACGGACATCGACAAGATCAAAGAGGCGATCGCGGAAGTCGATAAGGCCGGCGTCAAGCTGCAGGTCGGTTTTGTACGCCGCTTTGACAGGAGCCACAAGGCAGTCCGCGACGTAGTCGCGTCCGGCAAGCTTGGCAATCCCTATGTGGTCAAGGTCTGCTCCCGCGATCCCGCAGGACCGCCCATGGAGTACATCAAAGTTTCCGGCGGCATTTTCCTGGACATGATGATCCATGATTTTGATATGGTTCGCTATCTGTCCGGAAGTGACGTAGTCGAAGTTTCCACCACAGGCGCCGTTCTCACGGATCCCCGCTATGCCGATTATGACGATGTGGATACGGCGATCGTCACACTGAAATTCGCCAATGGCGCGATCGGTGTCATCGACAACTGCCGCCAGGCGCCTTACGGATATGACCAGAGAGTGGAGGTCCTTTGCGAGAAAGGTTCCGTGCAGGACAACAACCACCTGGAGAACGAGGCGTACGTGAGCACAGCGGAGAATGTGGAATCCGCAAAGCCCACTTATTTCTTCCTTGAGCGCTACAATGACGCGTTCGTGGCAGAAGTTAAGGATTTCATTGATGCAGTCATGAATGACAAAGAGACGCCCGTCAGCGGCAAAGACGGCCTTGAGCCCGTCCGCATCGCGATTGCCGCCAAGAAGTCTCTTAAGGAGGGAAGACCGGTCAAGATGGACGAGATCCCTTCATAAGGCCCAGAGGTGAATGAATTATGCTGAATAAAGAATACGTATCTCTCGGTATTGCGCCCATCGGCTGGACAAACGACGACATGCCGGATCTGGGCAAGGAAAATACCTTCGAGCAGACTGTCAGCGAGATGGCGCTGGCAGGCTACAAAGGAAGCGAAGTGGGAAGTCACTATCCCACGGATCCGGTGGTCCTCAAGAAGGCTCTGGATCTGAGGGGGCTGACGATCTGCAATCAGTGGTTTTCCTCCTTCCTTCTGACACAGCCCTATGAGGAAGTTGAGAAGGCGTTTGTAAAGCAGTGCGATTTCCTCAAATATGTCGGGAGCAAGTGCATCGGCGTGTCCGAGCAGAGCTACAGCATTCAGGGAATGCTGGATCACCCGATCCTGGAAGGCAAATATGTCATGAACGACGAGGAGTGGGACAGAATGGTCACAGGCCTCAACAAGCTGGGCAAAGTCGCGCAGGACAAGGGCATGGTCATGACCTTCCACCATCACATGGGAACCGTCGTGCAGACAGAGGAGGAGATCGACCGGTTCATGGAATCCGTAGATCCCAACTATGTATTTCTGCTCTTTGACAGCGGACATCTGTCTTTTGCCGATATCGACCCGGAGAAAGTACTTCGCAAATATGTGGACCGCGTCCGCCACGTGCACCTCAAGGATCTTCGCCGCAGCGTCGTCGAACAGGCGAGGGAAGGCAAGTGGAGTTTCCTTAAGGGCGTCCGCGCCGGTACATTCACAGTGCCCGGCGACGGCGACGTGGATTTCAAGCCGATCTTTAATATTCTCGCGGATGCGGAATATAAGGGATGGGTGGTCGTAGAGGCCGAACAGGATCCCGCTGTGGCCAATCCGCTGGAATATGCCATGAAGGCAAGAAAGTACATCGCGGAGAACACAGGGTTATAAAGAGCGGCAGAGGCTGCAGACCCGGGTCAGAAAAAAAGAGGGATAAATTATGAGTCTGAGAAAATGTGCCTGCATAGACACACTTTATACGGAACTTCCGTGGAATGAGCGCTTCGCCGCAGCCAAAAAGGACGGCTTTGAGGCAGTGGAATTCTGGGATTGGCGCATACGCGATCTCAAAGAAACGAGAGCGGCGGCGGATCAGGCGGGAATCAGGATCAACGGTTTTAACGGGGACAATGATTTTTCACCGGTCGATCCCACGCACAAGGAAAAGTATCTCAATGCCCTGAAGGATAGCATGGATGCGGCAAAGATCCTCGGCGCGCCGACAGTGACCATTCACTCGAACGCGCTGGGCGACGGCGGTATTGTCGTGAACCATTACGACGATCTTTCGGATACGGTCAAGCTTTGCTCCATGTACGATACATTCCTGGCGGCTGCCAGAATGGGCGAGGAGTACGGGATCCGCTGCAATATTGAGGCGCTCAATATCACGACGGATCATGTCGGAAACTTTTTGAAGAATACACAGATGAGCGCCGAGATCGTACGTCTGATCGGATCGGACAAACTGAAGGTCCTTTATGATATCTATCACATGCAGATCAACGAGGGCTGCATTTGCGATACGATCACGAACTATTGGGATACCTTCGGACATGTCCATGTGGCAGACGCGCCCGGAAGACATGAGCCCGGGACAGGCGAGATCAACTATAAGTGTGTGATCCGCCATCTTGAAAAATGCGGGTATAAGGAATTTGTCGGCTACGAGCTGTTCCCGATAAAAGATACGGAGACAGCCGTGAAGGCAATTATGACAGAGTGCTGATGACTCCGGAATTATCATCAGGCACCCTTTGATCAGAACTGTTATTGGTGAGTGCAGCAGGACTCAAATGCAAGATACCTCAATCAATTGCGCACTTGCTGATAAACGCGACAACGGCAGCATCTCCTAAAGAGACAGGCTGACATTAGTAATTACCAGAAGGGAGATTATGAATGAGTAAGAAGTTATTATCCATCATGATGGCTGCTATGATGGCTGCGGCACTCGTGGCTTGCGGCGGCTCAAGTACAGCATCAAGCACAAGCAGTGATGCGGAAGCTGAAACCGAAGAGGTTGAAGCAACAGAAGAGACAGAAGAGACAGTAGAAGAAAATGCGGAAGCGGTTGATGAGACTGCGGCTGATGAGACTGCGGCTGATGAGACTGCGGCTGACGCAGGCGAGGAGAAGGCTTACAAGATCGACGTGATCTGCAAGACACTTTCCTCTGAGTATTGGACATACATTGAGGCCGGTGCAAAGGCTTATTCCAAGGATCACCCCAATGTAACAGTCGACGTGAAGGGCCCGCCGAGTGAGACATCCTATGACGAGCAGCAGAACATGATCCAGACAGACCTTGCGGCCGGCGATTATGACGGATACATCATTGCGCCTCTGCAGTCCGAGCTGGTTGCCACACTGCTTCAGGACACAGACAAGCCCGCTATGGCGCTTGACACAAACATCGAATCCGACAAGATTCTTTCCTTCATCGGCACAGGCAACCAGGAAGCTGCAAAGGCAGGCGCTGAGGCGGCTGTTGAGGCTGCAAAGGCTGCAGGCTGGGAAGAGATCAAGTGCATCGAGATCGCAGGCGTTCAGGGTGACGCGACCAACACAGCCCGTATGAACGGCTATCGCGAAGGCATCAACGGTGCCGGCGGCGAGTTCCTTGATGACGAAGTGCAGTACGCGAACGCAGTTGCTGACCAGGCAGTTACCTGCATGGAAGCTATTATGTCCAACCATCCGGAAGGCATCGCGATCATCTGCGCAAACAACGATGATATGGCAGTAGCTGCCGCCAAGACCGCTAAGGGAAATCCCGCGTATGAAAAGACGATCTTCCTTGGATTTGACGGTCAGATCTCCGCAGCTCAGTCCATTCTGGAAGGCAACCTTACAATGACGACTGCGCAGAATCCTTACAATATGGCTTACAAAGCGGTTGAGACCATGGTTGCATATCTGAACGGCGAGACGGTCGAGCCCGTTGTAGATTCCGGCTTTACGATCGTTAATGGTCAGACCGCTCAGGAGCACATCGATACCCTTAAGGGATACGCCGGCAACTGATCAGGTAAGACACGAAATTTGAATGAGGTATCTGCAGCAATATTGATCTTATAAGGGTGTTCAATGTTTCCGGAATACAAGTGGGGCATGGAAACATGCCCCATTCTATTTACTGCAAACAGGGGAAAAGGTGGTAAACATGAGCGAATATGTCGTTGAATTAAAAAACTGCGTGAAGCGCTTTCCTGGTGTTATCGCCCTCAATCAGATGCATCTGAATGTAAAACCGGGGGAGATCCTGGGACTGATCGGGGAGAATGGCGCAGGGAAATCCACGCTGATCAAAGTACTGACAGGCGTGCACCAGGCAGATGAGGGACAGATCTTTGTGGACGGCAAGGAAGTGACCTTCAAGAATCCGAATGAATCCGGCGCCGCGGGAATCGCCTGCGTATATCAGGAGCTGAATATAGAGAAACTTCTTTCTATTACAGATAATATTTTCATCAACAAGTGGATCAAGGGCAGCAACGGACTGCTGGACTATCCGGCCATGCATAAGAAGGCAAAGGAAGTGATGCTGTCTTTGGGCCAGGATGTTGATCCGACACTCCCCGCCGGTTCCTTCGGCATGGGCGTGCAGCAGATGATAGAAATTGCGAAAGCTGTTCTCATCAACGCGAAGATGATCATCATGGATGAGCCCACATCTTCACTGGGAGAAAAGGAAGTAGAGCAGCTGATGAAGACGTGCCGTGAACTGAAGGCACGGGGCATCGGCATCATATTTGTCTCGCACAAACTGGAAGAACTGTTCGAACTGTGTGACCGCGTCACGGTCATCCGTGACGGTATGTTTATTGAGACGCGTGACATTCAGGATTGGGACAACGAATCTCTGATCAAAGCAATGGTCGGCCGTTCTCTTGAAAACCAGTTCCCGAAACAGTTCGGTGTGAAGAGCGAACAGCCGGTTCTCAAGGTGGAACATCTGGAAGAGGCCGGAGTTCTGCACGATGTTTCATTTGAAGCTTATGGCGGGCAGATCCTTGGATTTGCAGGTCTTGTCGGCGCGGGGCGCTCTGAGACGATGAGAGCGATCTTCGGCGCGGATAAGATCGACAGCGGAACCATATCGGTCAACGGGAAGAAAGTGACGATCAGGGATCCCAAGGATGCCATCAAGAACGGCATTGCTTTCCTGACAGAGGACCGGAAGGGCCAGGGACTTGTCCTTGCGCAGCCCATCGAAACGAATCTGATCCTCGCCAATCTCTCCAGATTCGTCAAAGGCATTTTCATTCAGGATAAGGTCGTTGACGAAGTCTGCACCGGAAATATGAAGGACCTCAATATTAAAGCGGTCTCCTTGAAGGAGGAGGTAGGACAGCTTTCCGGCGGCAACCAGCAGAAGGTCGTCATCGGCAAATGGGTCAATTCAGACGCGGAGATCTATATTTTTGACGAACCCACACGCGGCATCGACGTCGGCGCGAAGGTAGAAGTTTACAACGTCATGAACAGGCTGGTCAAGGATGGAAAATGTGTCATCATGGTTTCCTCTGAAATGCCTGAGATTCTGGGAATGAGTGACCGGGTCGTGGTCATGAGAGAGGGACACATCACGGCGATCGTTGACCGTGATTCTGAAGAATTCAACCAGGAAGACCTCATGAAGCATGCCTGGGAAGTGTGATCTTAGGGGATAGAGAGGAGTGTAATTAATTATGAAGAAAAAAAGTAATCTGATGGAATATGCGGGCACATTCGGTGCTCTGTTGATTCTTTGCATCGTTCTTTCGTTTGCATCCAAAAACTTTTTGAAAGTTGACAACCTGATGTCCATCCTGAAGCAGACATCCTTCAACGCATTGGTTGCGACCGGCATGCTGCTCTGCCTGATCACAGCAGGTATCGATCTTTCCGTCGGCGCGAACGCGACTTTCTGCGCCTGCCTTGCCGGCTGCCTCGTCAACAGGGGCGTCACGAATTCACTTGTACTGTTTATAGTCGCGATCCTGGGCGGCGCCCTGATCGGCTTTATCAACGGCACACTGCTGACCAGACTGCATCTGCCTCACCCCTTCGTATCAACGCTTGGTATGAAGAATGTTCTCTGGGGCCTTGCGCTTATCGTTTCCGGATCACAGATGATCTCTTTCTCCGGCATTAACGGTATTATGTGGCTCGGATCCGCAACGATCGGCGGCTTCCCGGTAAGCTTTATCGTCGTTCTCATTATCTATGTGATCATGCATGTCATGCTGACACGCACTTCGCTGGGCCGCTCGATCTACTGCGCCGGCGGCAACATGGAAGCGACAAGACTGTCCGGCATCAATTCCGCCAATGTCCTGACTTTCTGCTACACTTTGTCCGGTATCATGGCATCTCTGGCAGGCATAGTCTCCATCGGCCGCTCCGGCATCTGCAACGGCGCGAACGCGACACAGCCTTACGATACAGACGCGATCGCGGCCTGCATCATCGGCGGCGCGTCCTTTAACGGCGGCAAAGGTACTATGATCGGCACGATGATGGGCGCCCTGATCATCGCGGTGCTCAGAAACGGCTTCACACTGCTGTCCGTTTCCTCCGCTGTACAGAACATGGTTCTGGGTCTGGTTATCATCGGCGCCGTCCTTCTTGACGTGACACGCGCGAGAATGGAAGCGGAAGCCAAGAAGAAAGCGACCAAATAATAACTGTACTGCGCAGTTTTACCCGAACAGAATTTGACATCAGCAGTATTTTGATCATGGCAGCCGCATCGCCCATGCAGTATTCCTACGTGCACAGGCGATGCGGCTGTTTTTTTACAGGTGGTCAAAAAGCGTATTGCTATTTTGGGTGCGCGTACTTATAATTTATGCACCGGCTAAGGAGAGGCCTTTCCGCGCCGGGAAGTGACGAGAAGATTATCAATAATAATTTATATATTTTGGTTCGGTATTGCGATGATAGACAGACGTAACGAAGCCGCACAGGGGCTGGCCGCGCTGGGAGCGTCCGCCCTTGTACTGTTTGCGGCATATTACCTGGCAAAAGCGGATGATTACCGGGCAGTGTGGAATCCGGGCACGATCATCAACGGCGTCGACTATTCCGGCGGCGACATCGCGCAGGTGGAGAAAGCGCTGGGCGCCTATGAGCTGGCGGTCACCTTCCGGGACGGGGATCCGTATGTGATCCCGGGGGAGGAGATCGGTTATCACTATATCTCCGACGGGACGCTGGAAAAGATCTTTGAGGAGCAGAACCCGCTGCTCTGGGCCAGGGGATTATTTCAAACTGCGGAATACGAGGTGGAAGTCAACACGGCCTATGACGAGGGGCTTTTAGAAAAAGTCCTCCGGGACGCGCCGCAGATGAAGCCGGAAAATATGGTCGCCCCGCAGGATTCCTTCCTGGACTATCAGGACGGAAAATTTCTTGTGACAAAGGAAGTGGAGGGCTCGACGCTGGATACGGATAAGGCGGCCGCGCTGGCCCGGGAAGCGGCATCCGGGCAGGAGACGAAGGTGGATCTGTCCGGCGCGGAGGGCCTTTACAGCGCGCCTAAGATCCGTCAGGACGACGAGGCGCTCAATGAGGAGGCGGCACAGCTCAACGATCTGGCGGGCGCCAGGGTATCCTATATACTGCCGGACGGGAGCCGCAAGGTGCTGGACGGCCCCATGCTGCGCGAGTGGCTGGAGGTCGACGAGGACGGCGATTATTACCGCGACGACTATGAATGGGCGCAGCATGTGAATGATTTCGTCCTGGAGCTGGCGGACGAAGTGGATACGGTGTACAAAGAGCACCCCTTCATCACCCATGACGGCGAGGAAGTCATGATCCCGGGGACCGGCTACTACGGCTACCGGATCAGCAAAAAGGAGGAGACCGCGCAGCTCACTCAGGAACTGGATGACAACGAGCAGCTGGAGCGGGAACCCGTCTACTGGCGCAAAGAGAGCGCGGCGCCCGACGACAACAACGGGTTCGGGGACACCTATGTGGAGGTGAGCCTTACGGAGCAGCACCTCTGGATCTATGTGGACGGCGAGACGGTGCTGGAGACGGATATCGTTTCCGGGACGAACGACCGCAAACACAGAACGCCGGCGGGGGCCTATTTTGCCTACGACAAAAAGAGGGACACCATTCTCCGCGGCGACAAACAGGATGACGGGGAGTGGGGATACGAGACCCACGTCAATTACTGGATCCGGCTGACCGATACCGGCATCGGGCTCCATGACGCGTCCTGGCGGTATTCCTTTGGCGGCAATATCTGGCAGTGGGGCGGTTCCCACGGCTGCATCAACATCCCCAAACAGGTGATGCCGGAGATCTATGACATCGTGGAGGAGGGCATGCCCATCGCGGTCTATTATCTGGATGGGTGAGCCGGTTTTGCCGCGTTACGGACAAGTATTTGTATACAAAACGAAATGTTCCCTCTGGAGCGCGGACGCCGCGCGTGCTATACTAATGCATGTAAGAAAGGCCCGGATGTCTGCGGGCGGTTTCGACAGGTATAGAGGGAGGTATAGAGAATGAAAACCTTAGACGATTATATCCGCACAATTCCCGATTTCCCGGAGCCCGGCGTAATGTTCCGGGATATCACGACGGTCTTCCAGGATGCGGACGGACTCAAGCTTGCCATCGATACAATGCAGGATCTGGTCAAAGATCTGGATTTTGACGTCATTGTCGGCGCGGAGTCCAGAGGCTTCATATACGGCGCGGCGCTGGCTTACAACCTGCACAAGCCGCTCATTCTGGTGAGAAAGAAAGGAAAACTTCCCTGGAAGAGGATCTCCGTCGAGTACGATCTGGAATACGGCTCCTCCACGCTGGAGATGCATGAGGACGCGATCAAGCCCGGGCAGAAGGCGCTGATCGTCGACGATCTGCTGGCGACGGGCGGCACAGCCAAAGCGATGGCAGAGCTGGTGGAGAAGCTTGGCGGCAAAACGGTGGGCATGCTCTTTATGATCGAGCTGGCAGGCCTTCACGGAAGAGAGCACCTCAAGGATTATGAGGTCTACTCCGCCCTGATCTATGAGGGGAAGTAATGCGGCGCGGGGGTGACCCGCCAAAGTACTGAACAGCGCGTAAAGATACAGAGATTATAGAAAAAAATGGGAGGCCGCGGAACTTATGATGAGTTCCGCGGCCTCCCTGTTTTTTGAGAAAGAGGCGGTCAGCCCGCCTTTGTCGAGATCTTTCTGTACTGCGCGGGCGAGACGTCAAAAGTCTTCTTGAACACGCGCGAGAAGTGCTCGGCGCTGGGATACCCGATGGTGTACGAGATGTTCTCGATCGTCATATTGGTGTTGCGCAGCATAGTCTTGGCCTTCTTCATGCGGACCTGCGTGACCTGCTCGCCGAAGGTCTTGCCGGACTTGTCGCGAATGAATTTCGAGACGTAAGGCGGTGAGAGATGGAACTCGTTCGCCAGTGCCTCGAGGGTGACGGTCTGGTAGTTGGCCTGGATGTAATTGAGCATGGCCACCAGCCGGCTGTCCTTTTCAAAAGATCCGCCCGAAAGCTGAGGGAGCTTATTGACGGCGACCACAAGCGCGTCGATGGAAGCGGAGATGATATCCTCATCGATTCCCGCGCCCCAGTAAAACTTGCCGTCGCAGAGGATCCCGACGTAGGCCATCGCCTTGGAGGAGGAGCCTCTGGAAAGCGCGTGCTCCTCGTAGACGGACAATTCGTAGCTCACGCCAAAGTACTGCTTGATCGCGTTGCTGACCGCGTCCAGACGTCCGTTTCCGTTGGCGGTGATGACAGTATCCTTGCCGCCGCAGGAGATCGTGACTTCGGCCATGATGCCGTCCACCTGGCGGAAATGGAATTCCGGAATGGTGAAGTACGGCGTGCTGTCCACATAGCGGTCGCGGAAGATCTCATAGACGGAGGCGGGAGAGAGCTCGCTGTGCGTCTCGTCGGAGACCTGCTTGACGGCATAACCGACCTCCTCGCGCATCTTTTCGGGCAGGAGGATGGAGTAATTTTGCTTGAGCACGTACGCGACGCCGCCCTTGCCGGACTGGCTGTTGATGCGGATGACGTCGGAGTCGTATGTGCGCGACACGTCCTGCGGGTCGATGGGAAGGTACGGAACCGTCCACTTGTCCGGATTGTTGAGCTCCATGAAGGCCATGCCCTTGGAGATCGCGTCCTGGTGAGAGCCGGAGAAGGCACTGAATACGAGATCGCCCGCGTAAGGCTGGCGCTCTCTCGTGGTGCGCTCGAACACTTCGCGGATCGAGGGCATGTTGGAGAAGTTAAGGCCCGGGTCGATGCCGTAGGAGAAAAGGTTCATGGCCAGCGTGACGATGTCCACGTTGCCGGTGCGCTCGCCGTTGCCAAAGAGCGTCCCCTCCACGCGGTCAGCGCCGGCTAAAAGGCCAAGCTCCGTGTCGGCCACGCCGCAGCCCCGGTCGTTGTGGGGGTGAAGGCTCAGAACGACGCCGTCGCGGTATTTCATATGCTTGCTCAGATATTCGATCTGGGAGGCAAAAATGTGCGGCATGGCGGTCTCCACCGTCGCCGGGATATTGATGATCGCCTTCCAGTCGGGGGTGGGCTGCCACACATCCAGAACGGCATTGCACACTTCCAGCGCGTACTCCACCTCGGTGTTGTGGAAGCTCTCGGGGCTGTACTCGAACAGGAAGTTGCCCTCTGTCTCGTCCGCCAGTGTCTTGAGGAGCTTGGCGCCGTCCACGGCAAGCTTCTTGATCTCTTCCTTACTCTTCTTAAAGACCTGCTCGCGCTGGGCGACAGAGGTGGAGTTGTAGAGGTGCACGACCGCCTTGGGAGCGCCCTTGACCGCCTCAAATGTCTTGCGGATGATGTGCTCTCTGGCCTGCGTCAGCACCTGAATGGTCACGTCGTCAGGGATCATGTCGCGCTCGATGAGGGAGCGGAGAAATACATATTCCGTCTCGGAAGCGGCGGGGAAGCCCACCTCGATCTCCTTGAAGCCGATGTCCACCAGCATCTGGAAGAATTCGAGCTTCTCCTCAAGGCTCATGGGCTCGATCAGCGCCTGATTGCCGTCGCGCAGATCCACGCTGCACCAGATCGGCGCCTTTTCTATATGGTCTTTCTTTGCCCACTCAAGGCTCTCCTCGGGGGGAAGAAAATACTGCCTGGTGTACCTGTCAAAGTTTTTCATGTTGTCTAAAACCTCCTGATTGCTCTATATCGGTCCCAAAGCCAAAATAATCAAAAAATATATCAAGACCGATGACAGTATTTTAACACCGCGCGCCAAAGCGGTGAATGATTATATTTAACAAGATTTGTTGATATATTTTAATGGATTTGGATAAAAGGCATATTTGGCGCCCATAGTGCAATATCGTGCTATAATGGAAACGTTGGTAACATTCGGCGGAGGATGATCAGACGAATGAGTGAGTATCTGATGACGATTATTGAGTTTGCGGTGCCGTGCCTCATCATGTGGGGGATCCTCATGGTGTCCATGGCGCTGGACAGAAGCCGCTACAGGAACTGCGTGTTTTTGACGGCGGCGCTTCTTGTCACGATCCCGTTTCTGTGCTCTCTGGCGGGAGATCACTATGGGGCGGTCCTACTCTGGGCGATGGTCCTGTTGGCGCTCCTGATGCTCTTTACGCCGGCGGCGCTGATCATCAACGGCGTGATCATGTTAAGGAGAGAGGGGCACAGCCTCGCCAATATTCTCTCCCTTTTGATGGGGATCCTCATCGGCATCGGCGACCTGAGCTTTTTTGCCCTCTTTTTGCTGCCGATCCTGTGGTCGGAACAGTACGCGCGGTTTATCAGCCACGGCGTCACGCTGTCTCTGATCGTCGGGACATCGATCCTCTACGTATCGCTCTCTTTTGGCGGATTTGCGCTCTACACGCTCCTTTTGCAGGTCATCCCCCGCAGGCGGGATTTTGACTATGTGATCATCCACGGGAGCGGTCTTTTGGACGGGGAACGGGTGCCTAAGCTTTTGTCGGACAGGCTGGACAAGGCGATCGAGGTGTATTTAAAGGACCCCACGCCGCCGTATCTGGTCCCGTCAGGGGGACAGGGACCGGACGAGACGATCTCCGAGGCGGAGGCGATGAAGCGCTATCTGATCGGGAAGGGGGTCCCTGAGGACAGGATCATCAAGGAGGATCAGTCCCGCACCACAAGGGAGAATGTGGCCAATTCGAAGCGGATCATAGAGGCGCGGGAAGGGAGACACTATACCGCGCTGGTCACGAGCAATTACCATGTGTACCGGGCGCTCCGATACGCCAGGGACATGGGGTTTAAGTGCACGGGCATCGGGGCGCATGTGGCCCCTTACTACTGGCCCAGCGCGCTGATAAGAGAATATGCGGCGATCCACTCAGAGCCGCTCAATCTTGCCGTGTTCGTCATCGGCTGGATCGTGAGCATAGTGATGGTGGTGCTGTTCGTCGGCGGGACCGGCGGTATTTTGCAGTAACCGGCCGGGGGGAGGACACGAAACATGATAGATACCGAAAAAAAGTGGGAGTTTTCCCTTCCGCGGCCCGGAAAGGGAAGAAAGTCCGGGGCGGGGAAAAGGTCCGGAGCGGGGAAGAGGCCCGGCTCCGGTCAAAATAGAGAGAGGCGGGATTTATCCCCCGTCCGCCGCAAGGTCATTCAGATCGTGATCACTGTGCTGCTGGTATTCATAATGTGCATAGCGGGCCTTCTGGAGTTTTTGACGCTGACGGAATATAAGCCTCTCAAACAGGAGACCATCGATGTGAACGACGCGTATCAGGCGCCGGGCGTCACAGCCGGCGATGAGATCAAGGTCATGACCTGGAACATCGGGTACGGCGCGCTGGGCGACAACGCGGATTTCTTTATGGACGGCGGGAAGCAGGTCAACACGGCCGACCACGACAGAGTGCTGGCGAATCTGCAGGGCGAGGCCAACGTGATCGCCTCCGAAAACCCTGACGTCATCTTCATGCAGGAAGTGGACAGGGACTCCGCCAGATCCCACAATATCAATGAGGAGATATGGCTGAGCAATTCGATGCTGGAACAGCGCGGCGTGGCCTATTCCTCCGCGTTTGCGTACAATTTCAAGGTGGCGTTCATCCCTTATCCTGTGCCGCCCATCGGCCGCGTGCAGAGCGGCCTGCTGACATTTACAAAGTACGGCGGCGCGGAGGCGGAGAGGATCCAGCTCCCCTGCCCCTTCTCATGGCCCGTGCGGCTGGGGAACCTCAAGCGCTGCCTTCTGGTGGAGCGCATCCCGGTGAAGGAGGAAGACGGCACCCGCAGGGATCTGGTCCTGGTCAACCTCCACCTCGAAGCTTATGACAGCGGAGAGGGCAAGGCGGAACAGACCAAAATGCTGCGGGAAGTGCTGCAAAAGGAGGCGCAGAAGGGCAACTATGTGATCGCCGGCGGCGACTTCAATCAGATCTTCTCAAATGCCGATCAGCAAAAATACGCGGTGGAGGGGGACGACTGGAAGCCGGGCATCATCGATGTCAGCCAGATCGGCAGGGAGTTCAGCTGCTTTATGGACACCGACACGCCGACCTGCCGGAGTCTGCGCACGCCTTATGAGGGCGCGGACAAGGAGGATTTCCAGTTTTACTGCATCGACGGATTCATCGTCTCTAATAATGTGCAGGTAAAATCCGTAAAGACGAAGGATCTTGGCTTCGAGGTGAGCGACCACAATCCGGTCATTCTTCAGTGCGTCATAGGACAGAAGAAGGAAGAGGAGGAAGAGAGCGCGAAGACTAAGAAGAGTACGAAGACGGAGAAGAGTACGAAGACTGAGAAGAGTACAGAGTCGGAGAAGAGTACGAAGACGGAG
Source organism: uncultured Lachnospiraceae bacterium (assembly GCA_905235465.1). Classification (GTDB taxonomy): domain Bacteria; phylum Bacillota; class Clostridia; order Lachnospirales; family Lachnospiraceae; genus CAG-791. The sequence goes on from CAJOLP010000020.1 coordinate 20,446, forward strand.
AAGAGTACAGAGTCGGAGAAGAGTACGAAGACTGAGAAGAATACGAAGTCGGAGAAGAGCACAGAGTCGGAAAAGACTGAAAAGTCCGAGAAAGAAACGAAAAAAGAGGAGTGACCCGCGGGTCACTCCTCTTTGCGTACCATAACACTTCTGTAGGCGGGACGAAGGATCTTGCCCATGCCCACCAGTTCCTCCAGGCGATGCGCGCTCCAGCCGGAGATTCGCGCGATGGCGAACATCGGCGTGAACAGCTCGCGCGGAATGCCGAGCATTTCATAGACAAAGCCGCTGTAGAAGTCCACGTTCGGGCTGACGCCCTTGTAGATGTGGCGCTGCTCCGCGATGACTTCCGGCGCCAGCCGCTCGATGGATTCGTAGAGAGCCAGGTCGTCCGTCCGCCCCTTGGCAGCGGCCAGGCGGTCGACGAACTGTTTGAACACGCGCTCTCTGGGATCGGAGATCGAATAGACGGCGTGGCCCATGCCGTAGATCAAGCCCTTGTGATCGAAGACGGATCCGCCCAGCATGCGGTTGAGGTAGTCGCGCACCTCGTCGTCATCCTTGGGGTCTCTGACGTGCGTCTTGATGTCCTCCATCATCTCCATGACCTTAAGGTTCGCGCCGCCGTGCTTGGGGCCCTTGAGGGAAGACATGGCCGCGGCCACCGTCGCGTAGGTGTCGCTTCCGGAGGACGTGACGACGCGGGTCGTAAAGGTGGAGTTATTGCCGCCGCCGTGCTCCATGTGCAGCATCAGCGCGGTGTCCAGCACGATGGCCTCGATGGGCGTGAACTGCTTGTCGGGGCGGAGCATCCGCAAAATATTCTCCGCGGTGGAGTATTCCGCCTCCGGCCAGTGGATATACATACTGTCCAGATTCTCGTAATGATTGTAGGCGTGGTAGGCGTAGATCGCGAGCATCGGGAATGTGGCGATCAGCTGGATACACTGCCGGATGACGTTGACCAGATCCGTCCGGGTCGCGTCGGGGTCGTAGGACGCGAGTGTCAAAATACTGCGCGTCATGGAGTTCATGATGTCCTCGGTGGGCGCCTTCATGATGACGTCGCGCGTGAAGTTCGTGGGGAGCTGCCTCGCCTCGGCGAGGATCTGCGTGAATTCCGCCGTATCCTTCTTGTCCGGGAGCTGGCCGAACAGCAGCAGATAAGTCACTTTTTCGTAAGCAAAGCGCCCGCTGGCATAACGGTCCACCAGATTCTCGATGGGATACCCGCGGTACCAGAGCCGACCGTCGATGGGCGTTCTCGTGCCGTCCGGATTGTCATTGAAGGAAATAATTTCGGATATGCCGGTGAGGCCGGTCAGCACGCCTCGGCCGTTCTCATCACGAAGGCCTCTGTATACTTCATACTCCTTGAACAGGGAATCCGGAATCTTGTCGTTCTTGGCACAGAGATTCATGTGCGATACGGCAAAGTCCTGAATATCTTTTTCGTAGCCCATTAAGCATCCTCCTTTCTGTAATACTGCGCAAGTTAAAATCGATCTATTTAGGAAGGTTTGTAAAAAATCTGTAATATGTATTGTTTGAAAATATAGTATACAATTAAACAATTTATTTCGTCAAGGGACATTTTTTCCGCATCACGGCCGAGCTATGTTATCATTATGCGGCGGAGCTATGTTATAATAGCGTGGAAGGAATATAATTTCTGTCTATTAATAGAAAGGAAGCAGGACAATGACGATTTTGGTAACAGGCGGTGCAGGCTTTATCGGAAGCCACACAGTAGTGGAGCTTTTAAACGCGGGCTATGATGTTGTTATAGCGGACAATCTGTACAATGCAAAGGCTATGGTCATAGACCGGATCGAGATGATCACGGGCAAGCGGCCCAGATTCTATGAGATCGATGTCTGCGACAGAGAGGCGCTGGACTGGCTTTTTGACAGAGAGGGCATCGACGCGGTCATCCATTTCGCGGGCTATAAGGCAGTGGGCGAATCCACCAAAAAGCCCATCGAGTACTATCGCAACAACCTCGGTTCCACCCTGACGCTGTGCGATGTGATGAGACAGCACGGCACATTTAAAATCGTCTTTTCCTCCTCAGCTACAGTATACGGCGACCCCGCTTTCATTCCGATCACAGAAGAGTGCCCCAAAGGTATTACCACTAACCCTTATGGCGAGACGAAGTCCATGCAGGAACGCATCCTGACCGATATCTGGAAGGCCGATAACCGCTGGCAGGTCATACTGCTGCGCTACTTCAATCCCATCGGCGCGCATGAGAGCGGCCTCATCGGCGAGGATCCCAAGGGCATCCCCAACAACCTCGTTCCCTACGTCGCGCAGGTGGCCACCGGGAAGCTCGAGAAGGTCCATGTATTCGGCAATGACTACGACACGCCGGACGGCACCGGCATCCGCGATTACATCCATGTCGTGGATCTGGCCAAGGGCCATGTCAAGGCGATCGAGGGGATGGAGAAGCTGGAAGGCGTCAATATTTTTAACCTGGGCACCGGCATCGGCTACAGCGTCCTGGACATCATCAAGGCTTTCTCCAAGGCCTGCGGCAAGGACCTTCCCTATGTGATCGATCCCAGAAGGCCCGGCGACATCGCCATCTGCTACAGCGATCCCACCAAGGCCAAAGATGTGCTGGACTGGAAGGCCGAAAAGAATCTGGACGATATGTGCCGCGATGCCTGGAACTGGCAGAGCCACAATCCGGACGGATACGTTGAGGGGTGATCACTGAATGCCTTTTCTGTACAGGATAAGGGAGACACAGGCGGAGCGGTTCGTCGAGATAGAGGGCTTTGAATCACAGACCGAATACCTGACCATACCCGCCCGCATCGAGGGTCTCCCCGTGCGGCGCGTCGCGAGCCACGCGTTTGAGGGGCGCGGTGATCTTGTTGAGATCAGCGTGCCCGACACCGTGCGGGAATTCGGTACTTTTGCCTTTCACAATCTCCGGTCCCTTAGCAAAATACAGTTGTACGATTCGGTGCAGGATTATGCCCATGGCGTCCTGCGCCATTGTGCGCATTTGGAGGAAATCACGCTTTACAGCGGGGGAGAGGACTTCTCTCTCTTAAAGCAGATTTTGGAGGCCTGTGAGGAGGCGGTCTCTGTACTTTTATGCCTTCCCGACGGACAGGCCCGCCTCGCCTTTCCGGATTACGCGCTGATCGCGTCCGAGAACACCATGGCCAGGACCATTCAGTTCGCGTATGAGGGCGGGGGATACGCCTACCGCCAGTGCGTGCGCAAGCGCGGCATCCGATACCGCGAGTACGACGGGCTCTTTTCCTTCATGGAGCACGATGATCCGGACTATGCCGCGGAGATCGCCATCGACCGGCTGATGTATCCGCGCGATCTCGACGAGCGGAGCGAACAGACCTACCGCCGCTTTTTGACCGAGCACGCGCGGGAGGCGCTCAGCCGTTTTGCCGCCGCCAGGCAGGAGGCGCGCATCCTGTGGATGATGGAGCAGCGCCTTGCGGCAGCGGACCCGGGGGCTGTGGACGAGGCCCTGCGGATCGCCTCTTCTCTGGGCGCGTCCGCGATCTGCGCTGTTCTTATGGACGGCGCGGGGGCGGCCGGCCTGTCGGGAGAGGGCGGCCTTACGGAGGCGGGCGGCCTGTCGCTGGAGGACTGGTGACGGACGGTAAGTATTAAATATTATGGCAAGTACAAGGGAAAAGCTTTCTCAAACCGGCATACAGATTCTGGATCTTGCGCGCACGGATCTGATCCTGTCCATGCGCTTTCTTTCGCCTGCGCTGAACAGCCTCGGCTTTAAGATGGATCTGGCGACAGCGACGATGGGAACCGACGCCGCCTATATTCGCTTCAATCCCATGTTTCTGATGCAGGTGTATATAGAGAACCCCCGACGGCTGAACCGGATGTATCTGCATATTTTGACGCACTGTCTGTTCCGCCACATGTTCTCGGCCGGCGGGCGCGAGGACAAGGAGCTGTGGGACCTTTGCTGCGATATCTGCGCGGAGTCGGTGGTGGACTCCATGTCCTGCGACGCGGTGATGCGCACGCACTCCGTGGTCCGGGACGAGTGGTATGAGCGCCTGACGGGAGAGGTCAAAGTACTGACCGCGGAGCGTCTGTATGCGTGGTTTACGGAGCGGCCGCGGGATTACGCGGCGGAGGAACTGCTGCGGCAGACTTTTACCGCGGACGACCACAGCTTCTGGAGAAAGCTGGAGGAAGAGCAGGAACAGAAGCCGCCTGTCGGACCGCAATCAAAACCGCAGTCCCAGGGGAAGAGCGGGCAAAGGGAAGCGGAGGACGCGCCCAATCTAAGGCCCATCGATCCCGGGGAGCGGGAACGTCTGGAGCGGGAGTGGAAGGAAAACGCGGAGAGGATCCGCGCCCAGCTGGAAGTGATGGGCAGGGAGAAGTCTGATGAGACGGGCTCTCTCTTAAAGTACCTGCGCATGGACGGGCAAAGAAGAACGGATTACCGCGAGTTCCTGCGGCGCTTCAGTATTTTGAGAGAGGAAACGGGGATCGATGTGGACTCCTTCGACTACGGATTCTACAATTACGGCATGGAGCTTTACGGGAATCTGCCGCTCATCGAGGAAAATGAGTTCAGGGAAGTCAATAAGGTGGAGACGCTTGTGATCGCCATCGACACTTCGGCCTCCTGCCAGCAGGAGCTGGTGCAGGAATTTCTGCGGGAGACGGCGGACCTTCTTGGCGGGATCGGCAGTTTTTTTACCAAGGCTGAGATACACATCATCGAGTGCGACGATCAGGTGCAGAAGGATCTGGTGATCAGGAGCGCGGACGAAATACAGCGATATGCCGATCACTTTGAAGTGCGGGGCGGCTTCGGGACAGATTTCAGGCCGGTGTTCAGGTATGTGGAGGATATGCAGAGGGCCGGCAGGATCAAAGGTCTGAAGGGGCTCATGTATTTTACCGACGGCATGGGTGTATATCCCGAGAAGGCGACCACCTACGACACGGCGTTCGTCTTTGTGACAGGTCATGAGATGAGCGATGAGGAGGTGCCCGACTGGGCGATCCGGCTGTACTTGACACCGAAGGGACTGAAGGCAGAAGGGAAATGAGGGAAGAGTGAATATTCAGGAAGCAAAGCAGGAAGTAATCAATACCGTGCGCGCCTATTTGAAGAAGGATGACACGGGCGCCTATGTGATCCCGCCGGTCAAGCAGAGGCCGATCCTGCTCATGGGGCCGCCCGGCATCGGGAAGACGGCGATCATGGAGCAGGTCGCGCAGGAGTGTTCGATCAATCTTGTCTCCTACACGATCACGCATCACACCAGGCAGAGCGCCATCGGCCTTCCTTTTATATCGCAGCGGGAATACGGCGGAAAGACCCATGCCGTGACGGAGTACACCATGAGCGAGATCATCGCGGCGGTCTATGATCAGATCGAGAGATCCGGAATTTCGGAGGGGATCCTTTTCCTTGACGAGATCAACTGCGTCTCCGAGACACTGGCGCCGACGATGCTGCAGTTTCTGCAGTACAAGATGTTCGGCAATCACAAGGTGCCGGAGGGATTCATCGTGGTGACGGCGGGCAATCCGCCGCAGTACAACAAGTCGGTGCGGGATTTTGACATTGTCACCCTGGACCGGGTCCGCCGGATCGACATTGAGGAGGATTTTGACGCCTTCAAGGAGTACGCCTACCGGGCCGGCATCCACGGCGCCGTGATGGCGTATCTGGAGATCCGCAAGCAGGATTTTTACAAAATACAGGCGCAGGTCGAGGGGAAGAGCTTCGTCACGGCCAGGGCCTGGGAGGATCTCTCCTCGGTGCTTCATGTCTACGAGGAGATGGGGATCCCCGTGACGGAGAAGCTCTGCGCGCAGTATCTCCAGGATCCGGAGGTGTGCGCGAACTTTGCGGCGTATTATGAGCTCTATAATAAATACAGAAATCTTTACCGGATACCCGACATCCTGGAGGGAACACAGAGCGAGGGAGATGAGGCTCTGCGCACCGCGCCCTTCGACGAGAAGTGGAGCCTTTTGGGGCTTCTCATCGACAGCCTGAACCAGGACTGCCGCGGCTATGCCGAGCACAAGCAGATCCAGGAGATCGTCCTTAACGAGCTGCAGGGACTGCGGGCGTCTCTCAAGGAGCAGGAGGAGAATGCGGTCGCGCAGGCCGCGCAGGAAGGCGCGCAGGCCGATGCCCTGAAGATTTTAAAGGAGCGGCGCGCCGCGATGGAAGAGGATCTGGCGTTCCGCAAGGAAGCGGGTCTGAGCAGCCGCGAGGAGGAGCGGATCGGCCGAAGGGCCGCCCAGAGGCTTCGGGACATGGAGAGGGAGCTCAAGATCCGAAGGCCCGCCTCCGCCAGGGAGGCGTTTGGGATCTGCAAGGAGGATTTTGACCGGCAGGAACAGATCCGCCGGGAGGAGATCGAACGCACAGACCGGCACATGACGAACAGTTTCCGCTTTCTCGCGGCGACTTACGGGGAGGGGCAGGAGATCGTCCTTTTCCTGTCGGAGCTGTCGGAGAGCTATCCCACGCTGCAGTTCGTCCGTGAGTGCGGCAATGACGCCTATTACCGCTACAATAAGCTGCTGCTGTTAAAGGACAGGCGGCAGCAGATGCGGGAGAAGGCGCTGGAGCTGCTGACGCTGTAAAGGCGCCTGAGGCAGGAGGTTACACATGGCATTATTCGGTTACAGCCCGGTCAAGGAGGGCTGCACGGTCGCCGATCCCGGCAGGGACAGAAGGAAGGCGCAGGCCATAGAGCAGTATTATCTCGGTGAGGAGGCCATTTACATGCCCGGACCGGGATTTGGCTGGCGCTATCTTCCCTACAGCGAGATCAGGGGCGTGATCCCGGGGCGTGAGACGCTGAAGGAGGAGACGCTGCTGGTAAATTTCGAGAGGGAAAAGCCCACGCTTCGGCTCATCTATCAGGGCGGCGTTCAGATCCTGTCGCTGGAGAGCAGCAAGAACGCGGAGACGATGCTCGGGATCCTGAAGAGCAAGAGGCCCGCCAGTCAGGCCTTTTATGAGAATGTGCTGTTTGGGAACGAGGCAGATGGGGGATCCGGGACATGAAGAATTTTAAGATGATCGTAAGCTATGACGGGACGCGGTATTTTGGCTGGGAGCACCAGCCCGACACCGACATGACCATCCAGGGAAAGCTTGAGGCGGTCCTGAGCGCCATGATGGGGCTTCCCGAGGGCGAGAGCGTGACCGTGATCGGCGCCGGAAGGACGGACGCCGGCGTGCATGCCAGGGCCATGACCTGCAACGTGCTCCTGGATACGGACAAATCTGAGGATGAGATCCTGGCGTACATGAACCGCTACCTGCCGGAGGACATCAGCGTGAACAGCGTCAGACAGGCGGCGGACCGCTTTCACAGCCGATTCAACGCCATCGGCAAGACGTACCGCTATACCTGCTGGTACGGTCCCAATAAGCCGGTCTTTGACCGCAAGTACGTCACGGTCCTGCCCAAAGAACCGGACGTGGAGAAGATGCGCGAGGCGGCGGAGTATCTGACGGGCATGCACGACTACAAGAGTTTTTGCAGCAACGCGCGGATGAAGAAATCGACGATCCGCGTCGTGGATGTGATCCGGATCGAGGAGAGCGGGGCGTATATACGGCTGTATTTTCACGGGAACGGATTTTTGCAGAACATGGTGCGCATCATGGTCGGCACCCTGCTGGAAGTGGGATTCGGAAAGCGGGAGCCGCAGGAGATCGCGGAGATCATAGAGGCCAAAGACAGGAAGCGGGCGGGCTTTACGGCGCCGGCGGCAGGCCTTTGCCTGATGAAGGTGGATTACTGAAAAATACAGATCAAAGAGGGGTGGCAGTTTGAAAAAGGGATTAGCCAGTGATTTTGACAATACCCTGTACTTCAGGGATACGGAAGAGAGAATGCGCGCGCAGGATATTTTTGAGATCCTGTACTTTCAGCAGAGCGGCGGGATCTTCGGCATCTGTACGGGGCGCTCGCCCGACAGCGTGCGGGAGACGGCGGGGAAATTTATCCGGCCCGACTTTATCATAGCGGTGAGCGGAGCGCTGGTCGTCGACGGGAAAGGCAAAATACTGCATGAATACCTCATGGACCGCGGCGTATTGGAGGAGCTCTATCATATGATGGAGAGCGAGGCGCAGATGGTCATTCACGCGGGCGGCGAGGTCTACACGCTCATGGATGTGGAGTATCCGCTGCAGAAGAGGATCGGGGATCTGTCCGAATTGCCGGACAGTATCTACGGACTTTCCATGCGGCTGCCCACACCGGAGGCCGCGCTGGAGACTGCCGAGCGGATCGAGGAGATATTCGGCGATGATATAGTGCCCAATGTGAATGTCAACCATATCGACGTGACGGGCGGGGACTGCTCCAAGGCGACGGGCGTAAAGGCGGTCCGCAAACACTTCGGGATCGACTGCATAGGCGGGATCGGAGACTCCTTTAATGACATCCCGCTGCTGGAGGCGGCCGACATCGGCTATACCTTTGAGAGCGCGCCGAAGGAACTGAAGGACGTTGCCGACGAGATCGTCGTGTCCGTGGCGGACGCGCTGGCAAGGCTGAGAGTCATGTGACAGAGTCATGTGACGACAGCCTCCTCCCATGCGGGGCTGCCGGGAGGCCTGTGCCGACGGACCGTCAGGGACGCATCTCTAGCAATACTTCTTCCCAGATGGTCTGCTCCGGCCAGGAGTCATCCCCCAGCGTCTGCCGCAGGACCGTGAAATAGTAACCGAGCTTTTCCTGAATGTGCCGGCCGCGGAAGCAGTCGTTTGGCGGGTCGTCCCTGCCCAGGAGATATTCCATCAGACGCGCGCGGTCCTCCATGGGAAATGTCTTGCTGTAAGCATCGATAAACCATATCTCATCGGGATCACCGCCGCCCGCGATGGTGTAGTCGGCGGACCCTGTATTTTCATAGCTCTCCCCGTTCTCGTCTATATAAGCATAGTAATAGGAAAAGCCCGGGGGATTCATGGCGTTCCACGCCTCCTCATCCAGAAGCGATTCGCCGGTCAGCATGTAGTCCACGACGTGAAACAGCTCGTGCAGCACGGTGCTCAGCGCGGGATCATCCCAGAGGTCCAGCGCGATGCGGCAGACGCCGAAGTCCTCCGTCGTGAACGCGCCGGCGTTGGAGATATTGCTGTCGCTGTCCGAAGGCACCATCTCTCCCGTCAGGTAGATCACGATCTCCCTGTAATAGCTGCCCTTTACATTTCTGAAAAAGTCCTCCGGAAAGAGGGAAAGCGTGTTCTCGATCACGGAGAGCGTGCCGTCCATCAGCTCCTCGTCCGCGGTCTGTGTGACCTCATAATCATTGAAGTAGACGGGCACATTTTGGCCCATCACGATCCTGACGCCGTACCGGTCCTCCAGGTCCCGCGCGCGCTGCGTCAGGTTTCCGTATACGATCTCCTCGGGCGGATCGAGCGCTTCCTCCCAGGGAAGTTCCCAATCTTCAGCCGGCGCTGTGCCTGAATCCCACAGATACAGCTCCAAAGGGCGCCCCATGTCATCGCTGATCATCCAGCAGCATTTGTCCCCGCAAAGACTCACGGGCGCGCAGGCAAGGATGGCCGGATCCTTGGCATTGTAGAGCGTGTCCGGGAGCGAGAGCACTTTCTGCGTCCCTTCACGGGTGTCGCGCAGGGTGATACAGGGGGCCTGCCTGTAGTAAGTACTGATCAAAATACCGTCCGCCGCGGCGCTGTAATAGCTGCCCGACGCGTTGGACCGGTAGAAACAGGCCTCCCCCGTGACCGGATCCAGATCCAGGTAGGCGATCAGGCTCTCATTCCACTCGGGATAGGTCATAAAGGACAGTTTGCCCTCTTTTCCCAGAGGAACCGGCGTGAGGCGGCTGTATTCGAGGGGCAGAGTCCAGACAGACGAGTAGGACCCGTCCTCTTCGATCTTAAAGACGATTCCCCTGTCCGTGGAAAAATATACCTGCCCGTCCAGCACAGAGAAGGACGCGTCGGAAAGCCACTCCGGAATGAGGATCTGCCTTGCGGCGGCCTCCATTGCCTGCGGCTGATAGAGATACCCGCTGACCTCATCGCGCACGACCAGAGGATCGACGGAGAGGATCTCCACAGAGATGTCGGCGTCATCGCCGGGGAGATCCTCAGCGCAGGCAAACTCCGCCTGCGGCGTGAGAGTGCCGCTCGAGACGTCAAGAAGCGTCGTCTTAAAGACGCGGCCGTCGATGGAGAGAAGAAGCACATGGGTCTCATCCGCCAGCGCGTACGCGCACAGATCACCCGGCGCCTTCCGCGCGGCCGCGGTCAGATCCGTGATGCCTTCCCGCTTAGGGAAATCCGCGCCCAGAATACTTTGCGGGCGCGTCCCGGAGTCTTCAGCGTCCTCACTCCCGCTTTCGGCGCTTTCGCCCGGCGGCAAATGCACGGCGGGGGCGCCCGTGCCGCCGCTCTCGGTATTTTCGCTTTGCTGCGGCAAAAAACTGCCCCCGCAGCCCGTCAGAAACGGCTGAGCAGCACTAAAAGCAATATGGAAACAACATACAGGCATGAGTGCCTGCGGCGCCGGGCCGGCGCCCCTGCAGAATCAGTCATGATGATACCTTTCAGCACAAGTTTGTGATAAGATGATAACATGATTTGACGGAAATTTCAGCTGTGCCCAGGGGCGAAAGCCCACACCCATTTGTTCATAAAGCGCCTTGGCGCGCGGATCGGAGGGAAATTATGAAACTTGGCTTTATCGGATGCGGCAATATGGCCCGGGCCATGATCGGCGGCATTATCCGGGGCGGCGTGACGCGCCCGGAGGATATCATCGCCTCCTGCCGGACGAAGGAGGGGTGCGAAAGGGCAGCGGCAGCGGTGCCTATCCGTGTCACTAAGGACAACCGGGAGGTCGCGCGGGAGGCGGACATTCTGTTTTTGTCCGTAAAGCCCCAGTTTCTTGACGGCGTCCTTGAGGAGATCCGGGGGGAGCTCCGTCCGGATCAGCTTCTTGTCAGCATCGCGGCGGGAAGGAGCATCGACTACATATTAAAGAGGCTGGGCGATCCCGATGCCCGCCTGGTGCGGCTGATGCCCAATACGCCCGCGCTTGTGGGCGCCGGCATGACCGCGGGGTGCGGGAGCCCCTCCGTGACGGCGGAGGATATGGCGTTAGTTACGTCGATCTGCGAGACGTTCGGCGCGTTCGAGCAGGTGCCGGAGTCCCTTTTTGACGCGGTGACCGGCGTCAGCGGCAGTTCGCCGGCCTATGTATTTATGTTCATAGAGGCCATGGCCGACGCCGCCGTGCAGGGCGGCATGCCCCGCGCGCAGGCCTACAAATTCGCGGCGCAGTCCGTGATGGGAAGCGCCCGCATGGTGACGGAGCTTGGCAGGCACCCGGGCGAGCTCAAGGATATGGTCACATCGCCGGGCGGCACGACCATAGAGGCCGTCCGCGTGCTGGAAAAGAAGGGAATGCGCTCGGCTGTCTTTGAGGCGGTGCGGGCCGCAGCCGCCCGATCGGAAGAAATGGGGAAGGACAAAAACTGAGCGCCGCATTTTGAGCGTTGCATTTATGAGAGAAATGGAGTATTTTAATTGGGGAATTTGCGTACATGTCATGAGATAGTCTTAGGAGAAGACGATGGGCAGTAGTAATAGCAGTAGTAATAGTGGCAATAGAAGCGGCAAAAGCAGCAGAAGCATTGGTAGCAGCGGCAGCACAAGCAGCAAGATCAGTGCCGACACGCCTAAAAAGACACAGAAAAAGCGTCCTGCCGGCAAGCGCGCCAGGAATAAACAAATCAATCGGTATATCCGCATTGCGGGGAGAGCCGCTTTCCTGCTTCAGATGCTGGTCTCTCTCTTTGTGATCATCCGCGTCGCCGTTACAGGGCTGCTTCCGGGGAAGTATCTGGTACTGACCACACTTCTCATTGTTGCTCTGGGCGTCCTCACATATCTGATGAATCTAAGGAGGAACAGGGTCATACGATGTATAGGCCTGGCGATCAGTGTGATCGTCATCATCGGCCTTCTGATGTTCAACAATTACCTGTCAAAGACTCTCAACCTCCTCTCGGCAGGAGAAAATTCATATAAAACAGACGATATGGTCGTCGCCGTCAGGGCGGACGATCCCGCGGAGTCCATCAAGGACGCCGCTGACTACACGTTCGGCGCCCATCTCGTAAAAGGAGAGACGGGCGGCAGCACGGCGATGGTCGAGGATATTCAGAGCCGCCTGGAAAAGAATATCGATGTCAAGGAGTACGCCAGCGCCTCGCAGGCAGCGGAAGCGCTGCTGGAGGGAAAGGTGGACGCCGCTATTTACAATCAGGCCTATACCTCCGTCCTGAGCGACCTGTTCGAGGACTATGAGGACAAGGTCAAGATCATCGATCACTACGGCATCCAGACGGAATATGAAAAGGAGAGCGTAGACGCGGGAGAGCCGTTCAATGTCCTGATCAGCGGCATCGATGTCTACGGTGATATCTCGCAGACAAGCCGGAGCGACGTCAACATTATCGTGACGGTCAATCCCAAGACGAAGAAAATACTGCTTACCTCCACGCCCAGAGATTATTACGTGACGATTCCGGGCGTATCGGGCGATCAGAGAGACAAGCTCACACACGCGGGGATCTACGGTGTGGATGCCTCTATGAGGACGCTGGAAAATCTGTACGGCATCGACATCACGTATTTTGTCCGCGTCAATTTCGACACCCTGATCAAGCTTGTGGACGCGGTGGGGGGACTTGATATCTACGTCGAGTATCCCTTCGAGACATACACGGATGATTACTATTTTGAGCAGGGCTGGCACGATATGTACGGCGACCAGGTCCTCGCCTTCTGCCGCGAGCGCTACAGCTTCGCGGACGGCGACAACCAGCGCGGACGCAATCAGGAGATGGTGCTCAAGCTCCTTTTGGACAAACTCATGTCTCCCGCGGTCCTGGCCAATCTGGACGAAGTCTTCGACGCGCTGGACGGATGCTTCCAGACCAACATGCCCGAGAAGAAGATCACGGAGCTGGTCAACATGCAGCTGAGCGACAACGCCTCGTGGGATGTGCTGCGGCAGACGGCGTCACAGGGCGAGAGCGAGCTGGCTCCCACCTATTCCGGCGGAAGCACGCCGCTCTACATCATGTGGCCGGATACCGCCAGCGTGTTTATCAACACGACGAGAATCGACATGATCCTGGAGGAGAAGCCTGAGAAATAACAAAACAGTTATTGCGAAGCAGAAGCCTGATTGCTATACTGGTGGTTGGCTTGTGTCTTATATACACCACATAACTTTTGACAAAATATGGAGGGCGAGAGGTAAAGAATGTATTCGATCGAAGAAGTTAGAAGAGAAGATCCGGTGATTGCTGCCGCGATCGAAAAGGAGATCAAGAGGCAGAATGATCACATCGCTTCTGAAAACTGGACGAGCAAGGCTGTGATGGCGGCGATGGGCAGTCCTTTGACCAATAAGTACGCGGAGGGCTACTCCGGCAAGCGCTACTACGGCGGCTGCGGCGTCATCGACGAGATCGAGACGATCGCCATCGAGCGGGCGAAGGAACTGTTCGGCTGTGACTATGCCAACGTGCAGCCCCACTCCGGCGCGCAGGCGAACCTTGCGGTCGAATTCGCGATCCTTAAGCCCGGCGATACCCTGATGGGCATGAATCTGAACCAGGGCGGCCACCTCACCCACGGAAGCGCCGCGAATATTTCCGGCACATATTTTAATGTCGTCCCTTACGGTGTCGATGAGAACGGATTTATAGATTACGATGAGCTGAAGCGCATTGCTGTTGAGACCAAACCGAAGCTGATCATCGCGGGCGCGTCGGCCTATGCCAGAACCATTGATTTCGCGAAGTTCAGAGAGGCAGCGGATGCCTGCGGCGCCGTCCTGATGGCGGACATCGCGCACATCGCGGGCCTTGTGGCGGCAGGGATTCATCCCAGTCCGTTCCCTTACGCGGATGTGGTCACGACCACGACCCACAAGACGCTGCGCGGTCCCCGCGGAGGACTGATCCTCGCCAATGAGGAGGCAGCCAAGAAATACAACTTCAACAAGAGCGTGTTCCCCGGCATCCAGGGCGGCCCTCTCGAGCATGTCATCGCCGCGAAGGCGGTCTGCTTCAAGGAGGCACTGGACCCGTCCTTCAAGGTCTACGCGCAGAATGTGATCGACAACGCGCAGGCGCTGTGCAAGGGCCTTATAGCGAGAGATATCGATATCGTCTCCGGCGGAACGGATAACCATCTGATGCTTGTGGACCTGACCAGATACGATCTGACCGGCAAGCAGGTGGAGAACTGGCTCGATGAGGCAAATATCACGGCCAACAAGAACACGATCCCCAATGAGCAGAGATCTCCCTTCGTGACCAGCGGCATCCGCCTGGGATCCCCGGCGGCGACCACAAGGGGCCTGAACACAGAGGACTTTGACCGGGTGGCGGAGGCGATCTCCGTCGTCATCAAGGAGCAGGAGGCCGGCATCGATAAGGCCAGGGCGATCATCAAAGAGATCACGGACAAGTATCCGCTGGATTAAGACGGATCATAAGAGGCAATTGAGAGACAAAAGGGAGACTGGAGCGAAAAGGTCTCCCTTTTTGATGTTTTGAAGTTTTGAGGTTTTGAGGAGCCCGGAAGGAATATTGTATATAAATTCGCACTAAAATTCTGAAAATTCAAACAATTTAAGATAATACGCGGAAATTGTTGACAAATTGCATTTCATTTTGTACAATAATCTCAACAACAGAGGAGAAGAAAAGGTGACGAGAAGATCACCAATCAATCCCCAGCAGCTACGGGAGGGGAAGAAAGGAAGGACATATTGTTCCACCGGAGTGAAATGTTGGAAGTAACGTTAACAAGCCACAAAATATCCGATTTCGAGTCCATGGTTAGGCGGTGAGTTTCCATATTAGCAGGATATCTCAAGAAGCCTCGGACAGAACTCTAATAGCTGGTCAGATGTTCGAAGAAAAGCGCATAGGAAGTGAGAGCAGCATAAAGCCATCACCGGAGTGCAGCAGTAGCAGAGCACAGAACAGGCGAAAAGATGAGATCGATCGGAATGAAAACCGGGAAGTTATCAGGAAGTAAACCGGAGACCGGAAAAATGCAGGATGAAAAGCAGGGATGCTTTAGATCATCGCATTGATCAAACAGTAGGTTGCGGATCGGTAATGAAGCGGTAAGTTTTCGAAAGAGATCACCATTAGAGAAACTGAAAGAGAGTGGAAGGGAGCTTCGAGGTTAAGTGTTTAACACTTGATGATGCAGGAACATCCTGATATGAACATCGCAGTACAATCAGTACAAAAGTAAGAGGTGGAAAAAGAAAGAGGATCATAGCGGAGGTACAATCCATTGGACAAAGTACACTAGGAAAGGGTATTGATCAGAAGTCAGATCGATACCCTTTCCGTTTTGTCTTTTTTTAATTTGCCGCGAAATATTTACTGCGCAATACCCGCCGCCTTTGCGGCGTTTTTGTTTGCCGTCGCCAGCATGAGCTTGATGCGGTTGAGCTGGTTGACCTCGCTGGCGCCCGGGTCGTAGTCGATGGCGGCGATGTTGGCCGTCGGATAGATCTTGCGGATCTTCTTGATGACGCCCTTGCCGACCACGTGGTTGGGAAGGCAGCCGAAAGGCTGGATGCAGACGATATTTTCAACGCCGGAGTGGATCAGCTCCACCATCTCGCCGGTGAGGAACCATCCCTCGCCGGTCTCGTTTCCGATGCTGACGATCGGTTCCGCGTATTCCACGATCTTATAGATACTGACCGGCGCGTCGAAATGGACGCTCCGTCTGTATTCGTTGTAAATAGGGCGGAGCAGCGTCTCGATCGTGCGGATGCCCGTATTGCACAAGGCCGCGGCCTTCTTGCTGGTGCCCAGGTGGTTCGCTTTGTAGACCTGGTTGTAGAAGCAGTAGAGCATAAAGCCCATCAGATCCGGCACGGTGGCCTCCGCGCCTTCCTTTTCCAGCAGGTCCACCAGATAATTGTTGGCCGCCGGCGCGTATTTGACCAGGATCTCACCGACGACGCCGACGCGCGGCTTGCGCTTCTCATCGATGGGGATCCTGTCGAAATCACGGATCATCTGTTTGCACATCCGCTGGACCTTCGGGATGTTGAGGCCGCTGGTCGTGGTCAGATAGTCGGTGCAGATGCGCAGCCACTTCTGATGGCACTCCTCGACGCTTCCCTCCCGGAGCTCATAGGGCCGCATGCGGTAAATACAGCGCATCAGCACATCTCCGAAGACGAGACAGGAGCTTTAAATTGACCTTAAAGCCCGGGTTCTCCTCGAGCCCGGAGAGGTTGGCGCTGATCACGGGGATCTGGCCAAGGCCCGCCTTTTTGAGGGCGCGTCTGATAAAGCCTACATAGTTGGACGCGCGGCATCCGCCGCCGGTCTGGGACATGATCACGGCCGTGTGGTCCGGGTCGTATTTGCCCGAATCCAGCGCCTCCATGATCTGACCCACCACGAACAGCGAGGGGTAGCAGGCGTCATTATTGACATATTTGAGCCCGTAATCCACGGCGCGGCGGTTGTCGTTGGGCAGCACCACAACGTTGTAGCCGCAGGAATTGACCGCCGGCTGCAGCAGGTCGAAGTGGATCGGGGACATCTGCGGGCAGAGGATCGTGTAGGTCTCCCGCATCTTTTCCGTAAAGGGCACCTTCTCGATGGCTGTGGGCCGCATGGTGCGCCTTGTGTTTTTGGCGTCGCGGATGCGGATCGCCGCGATCAGGGAGCGCACGCGGATACGCGCGCTGCCGAGCGTGTTGACCTCGTCGATCTTGAGGCAGGTGTAGATCTTGTCGGATCCGGACAGGATGTCGTCCACCTGGTCGGTGGTCACAGCGTCCAGGCCGCACCCGAAGGAATTGAGCTGGATCAGGTCCAGATCCTCTCTGGTGCGCACAAAGCTCGCCGCCGCGTACAGGCGGGAGTGATACATCCACTGATCGAGAACGACGATGGGCCGCTCGGGCTCAGCCAGATGGGAGATGGAGTCCTCGGAGAGGACCGCGATCCCGTAGGAGTTGATCATCTCGGGTATGCCGTGGTTGATCTCCGGGTCGATGTGGTAGGGACGGCCCGCCAGCACGATGCCCTTGACTTTGTGCTCCTGCATATACCGAAGCACTTCTTCGCCCTTGCGCTGAATATCCCGGCGGCAGTTCATCAGTTCTGTCCAGCCGGCATATACGGCCTTTTCCACTTCCTCCGCGGGAATCTCCGAGAATTCCGCCTTGAGCGCCTGACTGACTGTCGCGACGTTCGTAAAGGCCATGAAGGGATTGCGGTAGAGCACTTCACCCCGGGTGATCTCCTCCACGTTATTGCGGATGTTCTCGGGATAGGAGGTCACGATGGGACAGTTGTAGTGATTGTCCGCGTTCTCAAACTCCTGCCGCTCATAGAACAGCGAGGGGTAGAAGATAAAATCGACGCCCTTATTGATCAGCCACATGATGTGGCCGTGCACGAGCTTTGCGGGATAGCAGGCGGATTCGCTGGGGATCGACTCGATGCCCATCTCGTAGACCTGGTGGGTGGAGAGGGGTGAGAGCACGACGCGGTATCCGAGCTTTCCAAAGAAGGTCGCCCAGAAGGGGTAGTTCTCGTACATGTTGAGGACGCGGGGTATGCCCACCGTGCCGCGGTAAGCATCCTTTGCCGGCAGCGGTTTGTAACCGAAAATGCGCCCCAGTTTGTATTTGTAGACGTTCGGAATGTCGTTTTTGCGGACTTCCTGCCCCAGACCTCTCTCGCAGCGGTTGCCGGAGATATATTCGCGGCCGCCGCTGAAATGGTTGATGGTGAGGCGGCAGTTATTATTGCACCTGCCGCAGTTCCTAAGGGAAGTCTCGTACTCGAGGGTCTCGATCTCCTCAAAGGAAAGCATGGTGCTCTCCTGGCCCTCATACCGCTCGCGGGCGATCAGCGCCGCGCCGAAAGCGCCCATGATGCCGGCGATGTCGGGACGGGTCACCTCGCCCTCCGCGATCAGCTCGAGGCTCCTAAGGACGGCGTCGTTGTAGAAGGTGCCGCCCTGGACCACGATATTGCGGCCAAGCTGGGAGGCATCGGATACCTTGATGACCTTAAAGAGCGCGTTCTTGACGACAGAATAGGCCAGGCCTGCCGAGATGTCGGCGACCTCCGCGCCTTCCTTCTGCGCCTGCTTGACGCGGGAATTCATAAAGACGGTGCACCGCGTGCCCAGATCGATGGGATGCTCCGCGAACAGGGCCTCCTGCGCGAAATCCTGCACCGAGTAGCTCAGGGAGTTGGCGAATGTCTCGATAAAAGAACCGCAGCCGGAGGAGCACGCCTCATTGAGCAGGACGTTGTCCACGGCGCCGTTCTTGATGCGGATGCACTTCATGTCCTGTCCGCCGATATCGAGGATGCAGTCCACGCCGGGGTCAAAGAAGGCGGCCGCGTAGTAGTGCGCGATGGTCTCTACTTCCCCCTCGTCCAGAAGGAACGCGGCCTTGAGCAGCGCCTCGCCGTAACCGGTGGAGCAGCTGCGCACGATGCGCGCGCCGGGGGGAAGAAGCTTATGGATCTCTGTCATCGAGCGGATCGCCGTCTTTAAGGGGCTCCCCTCATTGCTGCTGTAGAAGGAGTAGAGGAGCTGCCCGTCCTCCCCCACCAGCGCAAGCTTTGTGGTGGTGGAACCGGCGTCGATGCCCAGATAGCAGTCGCCGCAGTAGGAGGCCAGATCGCCCTTGATCACGCGGGCCTTGTCGTGGCGCTCGCGAAACTCCCTGTATTCCTCCTTGGAGGCAAAGAGCGGGTCCATACGGCCGATCTCGAACTGCATGCGGATCTCGCCGGCGAGCCTGCCGCGCATCTTAGTCAGCGGGAGGCTGACGTCCTCCTTCGCGTTCATGGCGCTTCCCATGGCCGCGAACAGATGGGAGTTCTCCACGTCGATGGTGTGCTCCTCATCCAGGTTCAAAGTGCGGATAAAGGCGGCCTTGAGCTCCGTCAAAAAATGGAGAGGCCCGCCCAGAAACGCGACGTGGCCGCGGATCGGTTTGCCGCAGGCCAGTCCGCTGATGGTCTGATTGACCACCGCCTGGAAAATGGAGGCGGCCAGATCCTCTTTGGTCGCGCCCTCGTTGATGAGGGGCTGAATGTCGGATTTGGCGAAGACGCCGCAGCGGGCGGCGATCGTGTAGAGGGAGTGGTAATCCTTAGCGAATTCATTGAGGCCCGCGGCGTCCGTCTGAAGGAGCGCGGCCATCTGGTCAATAAAAGAGCCCGTGCCGCCGGCGCAGATGCCGTTCATGCGCTGCTCAACGTTGCCGTTCTCAAAGTAGATGATCTTGGCGTCCTCGCCGCCAAGCTCGATGGCGACATCCGTCTTGGGCGCGATGTGTTCCAGCGCCGTGGATACGGAGACGACCTCCTGCACGAAGGGCACTTTGAGATAGTTGGCAAGCGTAAGGCCTCCCGAGCCCGTGATCACCGGGTGGACAGTGCATTCGCCCAGCTTGTCATAGGCCTCACAGAGAAGCTCGTAGAGCGTCCTGCGGATATCGGCGTTGTGACGGCGATAGTCCGCGAACTGAATATTATACGCCGGATCAAGAATGGCGATCTTGACCGTCGTAGATCCTATATCGATGCCTAAAGTAAAATTTTTGTCTAACACTGAATGCTCCTAAGGTTCAATACTTCAAACTTGCTTTCATTTTTCAAGAAATTATAGACCAGTCTCCGGGAAAAAGCAACGGAAAACGCGGCTCCGGGGAAGGCGGACCGGCGCGCCGGCGACCCTGCGGAAGTGAATTGAAATTGCGGGGCCATGATGATAGAATGTTGTATTATCTTTTGAAGGTCAAAGGCGCCTGCGGCGGGCTGCCTTGAGAATAACAGGAAATAACAGGAGTTTAACCAAATGAGTGATCTGGAAAAGAAATTCGGAAAATACGCTATTAGCAATCTGTCGCTTAAACTTGTCATCCTGTACGCGGTCGGATATGTCATCGAGATGATCAATCCGAATGTGTTTTATTTTCTGACGCTGAATCCTTACGCGATCGCGCACGGACAGATCTGGCGGCTCGTATCCTGGCTTTTGATCCCGCCCAGTGCCGGCAATATTTTCTTTACCCTCATCATGCTGTATTTCTACTATTGTATAGGCACCTCCCTGGAGAGAGTGTGGGGGACGTGGGATTACAATGTGTTCATCTTTTTGGGGATCCTTCTGACGATCGTATGCGCCTTTGTGTGGATGGGCGTGTCCTTTGCCACGGGCGGCACCCAGGGTTTGATGACGCAGCTTGGCGCGACGGAGTATTTCAGGTATCTGTCGCAGGCCTTTTCGACCTATTACATCAATCTGGGTATTTTCTTCGCCTACGCGCTGACGTTCCCGGACGCGGTCGTGCTGCTTTTCTTTATCCTTCCCATCAAGGTCAAGTGGCTGGGCCTGTTCGATCTGGCCTATCTCATCTATGTATTCGTGGTGACGCCGGGGCCCGCCCGCTACGCCATCGCGGCGACGTTTATCAACATAGCCCTGCTGTATCTGCGCAATAACGCGCCCGTACGCATGCGCCCGTCCTTTTGGAAAGCGCAGAGAAAAAGCGGCAGCGCGGGGAGCGCAAAGAGGGCAGCTACGGCCGGCAGGACCGCGGGCAGGGATCAGCTCCTTCACCGCTGCGCGATCTGCGGGAGGACCCAGCTGGACAGTCCTGACCTTGAGTTCAGATACTGCTCCAAATGCGAGGGGAATCTGGAATACTGTCAGGACCATCTGTTCACCCACGTGCACGTTAAAGAAGGGGAAGTCCCGCACATGAAGCCCTGACAGCGGCGGGCAGCCAAGGTGATTTGCGCCGGAAACGGACCGGCGCGGGGAGGAAGGAATTTGTCTAAGGAAAATGAGCAGCAGCGCCGGTTCATGGAAAGGATGCAGGACATCCTCAAAGAGGCGCGGGAAAACGGCAATATGATCCCGGAAGAGACACTGCGGGAAAGGCTGGGTGACCTGTCTTTGGATGAGGCGCAGATGGAGCAGGTCCGCGCGTTTCTTGCCGCGGGCGGCGTTGGCATCGGGGAGGCGCTCTCCGCGGAGGAGGTCCTCACCGAAGAGGAGTACGATCACCTGCAGGAATATCAGGCGCTGGTGGACGCGATCGAAGTGCCGGACAGCAATATTTTGGAGGCCATGAAGCTCTCCGCCATGGCGGGAGAGAGGCCGGCGCAGAAAAGGCTGACGGAAGTCTCTCTGGGGAAGGTGATCGACATCGCGCGGCTCTATGCCGGGCAGGGCGTTTACATGGAGGACCTGATCGGCGCGGGAAATGAGGCGCTGACCATCGCGGTGACGCAGCTGGCGCCCCTGGAGTCCCCGGCCGAGGTGGACGGCTATCTGGGGCGGCGCATCATGGACGCCATGGAGGACCTGATCGCGGAAAATATTGACGCCAAGGCGCTGGACAAGCGCGTGGAGGAAAAGGTCAACGATGTGGCGGACAAGGCCCGCGAGCTGGCAGAGGCCATCGGCCGCAAGGTGAGTCCCGAAGAAGTCGCCCGGGAGTATGAGATCGATGTGGAAGAAGTGCGGGAGGCGGTGCGCCTGTCGGGCTATGCCATCGAGGACATAGAGACGGACGAAAAGAAATTGACATAAGGCGAATAGATAGCGGATAATGGAACCGGAGACGGATGTCTCCGGTCTTTTT
>CAJOLP010000021.1 GCA_905235465.1 uncultured Lachnospiraceae bacterium
GCGCTGTTAGGCGTCCGGAGCGGATTCACGTTCATTTTGCATGTGCGGGCGCACGCGCCGCAGTCCACGCATGAATGATCATCAACGCGCATCCTGACAAGGCTTACCTTCTGGAAGAGTCCGTAGAAGGCGCCGAGCGGGCACATGTATTTGCAGAAGGGCCTGTAAATGAATATGGACGCCAGGATGCAGAGCACAAGTATCAGGAATTTCCATCTGAACAGCCACCCTGCGGCGCTTCTCATGGAACTGTCGAGAAGCACAAGGGGGATCCCTCCTTCCAGCGTACCTACAGGACACACATATTTACAGAAAAACGGATCGCCGGTGCCGTATTCTGAGCGGTAAAAAAAGGGAAGCGCGAATACCAGAACGAAAAGATTCACATATTTGAGATACCTGAGCTTGCTGTCCAGCTTGTCAGGCACAGTGAGCTTATTTTGTACAGGAGTTCCTGTATCAGCCCGAACAGGCATAGCCACCCGCAGATAAAGCGGCCGGCGATGAGTCCGATGAGCGCGAGATAGCCAAATACATAAAATGACAAGTGTCTCTTGCGCCCGTCAAAAACAGCCTGCATGGAGCCGATCGGACATGCTCCGAGCGCTCCCGGGCACGAATAACAGTTCATCCCGGGCACACAAAACTGCTTGAGCTTGCCCGTATAGATCGGTGTGCCGCCCGGCATGAATCCCTTGACATAAGCGTTCGTCAGGATTCCCCATAAGGCCTGTACGGCTTTCCTTATTTTATTCACATCTTTTCCGTTGTTCTTAGCCAATTCCGATACACTCCATGCATATTCTGGTCGCCTTGGCGAGCACAGTGAGGACCTCACCGCGGTATACTCCAAAAGCTATAAGAGCAGCAGCGACAACAATCATTATATATGTGTATTTTCTTGGAAGTTCTCTCTTCATTTCGATCCTCCGCCAAATCCCTGTCAGCCGGCTTTCTGTAAAAATACTGCCGGCCAAAACTGCCGATCCGTCGCCCACATGCGGCAACACCGCGGCAATACCGCGGCAATATTATTTAGCCTTCAGAACCACCGTAAGGAGCGCAAAATCTTCAGGCACATCATACTCTGTGTGATCTTCGGCATATCCGTCGGGGACTTTGTAAACTTCGAGCGTATATTTTCCCGGAGCCGATGTGAAAACAGCCATGCCCGTCTTATCGGTCGTCTGCTGCTCACATGCGATATCTGAACACAGCTGCAGCACGACCCCCTCTACGGGCGCATTGTTTTCATCGGTAACAATCGCAGTATACGCGCTGTCAGGAACCTGTGCGGCCCCCTGATCTGAATCTGACTTCCCGCCGCCGCATCCGACTGCCAGAATTGTGACAGTACAAAGAGTGAGCACAATTGCAAATAGTTTTTTCATAGCAAATACCTCGTATTCCGGATTATTGTTTACATGTTTGATGCTGTGATTATAACAATTATGACAGAATGCTTCAATGATTGTCCTTTAAGTTGACGCCGTCTTTTTATAATGGCAAAATAAATGGTAGTAAATGACATTTGAAACCGGTTTTCGAACCTATTAAGACACCAGGAGGCAGAAATATGAGTGAAAATACTGCTGGAGAAACAAATACTCCTGTAGAAACCAAAGAAAAGAAAAAGGGCAGTTGTTTAATAACAGGACTGATCGTGCTTGGCGTGATCGTGTTGATATTGGTGGTCCTCGGAATATTCGTTTATCGCAGACTAAAAGTCACGTATGACCAATACTTGAATGACACTGCAGTAAAGCAGGTAGAGATCATAGGGGAAGAGATCCCGGACTTTACAGTTACGACAACTGATGGCGAGGATGTGACCTTGTCTGAGCTCGTCGCCACACATGAGGTGACGGTGCTCAACATATTCACGTCGTGGTGCGGGCCCTGCAAGAAAGAGTTCCCGGCCATGCAGCAAGTATATGAGAAGTATCCGGACAAGATTGCGATCCTGGCGCTGTCTGATGAGGAGGACGACACGCTGGATGTCCTCACGAAGTACAAGCAGGATCTCGGCTTGACATTTATGGTCGCCCGGAAGGAGGGCAAGGCAGAATCCATCCCTCTCGGCGGCTATCCGACGTCGGTTATACTTGACAGAAACGGCAAGGTGGTCTTCTGCCAGTCGGGCACGATGCCGGAGGAGGATATCGTTGAAAAACTGTATACCTCATTCATGGGAGATGACTACGACGGCTCCCCTGTGTTTATGTACACTGCCATCGTTTTGTCCGGCAAAGATCCGGTGGAAGGCGCTGTGCTCAAATTCACATCGGACGGTGATACGCAGGAAGCAACAACTGACGCGGAGGGACTGTGCGTGATCATGGTCAACTCTCCCGCAAAATACACAGTAACTATAGAGAGTGTGCCGGAGGGATATCCCAACAAGTCTGAGGAGTCTACCGTCGGACCTCAATCAGGCTGGGCGATACTCAGTGTAGAGTAAAACAGAGGAATCATTATGAATAAGAGAAAACGCTTTAAACTGCTGTTTACAGCCGTGCTGTCCGCGGCAATGATATGCGGGCTCGCCGCGTGCGGAGGAGGAAGCAGCCAGGGCGGCGGGACGTCCTCAGGGGGCAGCTCTTCAGGAGGCACCGCCGGAACCATCGTGTCATTCGAAACTGTGGATTTAGACGGCAATCCTGTCAGCTCCGCGGATATCTTCTCCGCGAACAAAGTGACGATGATCAACGTATGGGGCACTTTCTGCGGCCCCTGCGTCAAGGAAATGCCTGAGATACAGAAATTAAGCGAAAAGTACGCCTCGCAGGGCGCCGGCGTGATCGGTCTCATATGCGACCTGCCTGTGGGGGATGATACGAACCTTGCCGATGCAAAGGATATTATAGAAACTACAGGGGTAAAATACCTCAATATCCGCGCATGGGAAGGAAGCGATGAAATGCTGCCCTCCGTGACGGTGCCCACCACATATTTCGTTGACAGCGAGGGCCGCCTTATAGGGGAAAAGATCTCGGGCGCCAAGCTTAAAGAATACGGTCCCACACTCGAAAAACTGCTTGCGGAAGAGGAGTGAACGCTCACTCCCCGCGGAAAATAAAATGGAGGAGTGAACTCTCACTCCTCCATTTATTTATGTTCCGCTGTACATATAAATATTTTTCACGATTTCGGATGTATAGACCTGGCAGGAAGCACCCGCTATGTATTCTTCGCCATTCATGAAGTCGACGTCCGCCAGATACATGCCTCCGCCATCCCAATAGTAGGCGTTCCCCACATGGATCGTCACATCCAGATTATCCGGTACGCCTAAATTCTCCCTGATCTCCGCGATCTGACTGTCTGTAAACAAATCACTGTAAGTATGGGGATCCCCGGCTGCCTGCGCGGCTGCGTCATCGGTGTCCTGCGCATCCGCTTCGACGGCATCCTGCTCCTCATCACCTTTCCGGGCGTTGTCGCTCTCCGCGGCCACAGTTTCGTCCGCCTTTCGAGCTTCGTCTGTGTTTTCGCCGCTCTCCTGCGCATCCCCGGCAGGATTTTCTGAGGCTTTAGCGGTCTTAGCAACGGCCGGCTCCTCCGCGATTTTAGCGGTATCATCAACGGCCGGCTCCTCCGCGGTTTTTGCGGTATCATCAACAGCCGGCTCCTCCGCGGTGTTGGCGGTCTCGGCAATGGCTGCCGGTTCCTTGCCATCCTTCTTATCGCTGCCGCCTCTTCTTGTAATGGCCAGTATCGCAACAGCGCAGCAGAACCCCAGCAGGATCGCCGCCAGTACCACCACTGCGGTCGACGGCTTTCTGCCGCGGCTGCCCGAACTTTTGCCGGACGGCTGCGTCCTGCCGCCAGCCTGCTGCTGCCCGCAATAGGGACAAAACTGCGAGTTATCCTCGATCCATTTGCCACAGTTAGAGCAAAACATGCGGTCCTCCTACTACTCTGCCTCTGCTGTCACCCTTCAAACGGCACCACATGCGCGATCGCTTCCGCCGGCGTGATCCTGACTTCATCGTTGTCCAGATCGATCAGCACGTACTTGTCGTTGCCCATGCCCAGTTCCTTCATATAGCTGAGCTGGCGCAGGCCGTGGCGGGTCTCGATGCGCTCGACCAGATCGTGATGGTCTTCCTCTTTCATGGCGTAGAGGAGGTCGATGCAGGCCTGGTCCACCGCCAAAATATCAAGCGACGCCAGGATCCCCACGTTGGGCGTGACCACCGGAGCCGCTGCGACGCCCTCGCAGTCGCAGGATACAGACATGTTCCGCATTACATTGACATAAGTGACGTTTTTGCCAAAGAAGTCGATGGTCGCCTTTGTGGATTCCGCGATGCGCTCCATCAGCTCTTCCTGCTCGACACCCCACTGCGCGCCTGTATTGCCGGCATGGATCCATTTCTTGCCGATCTTGCCGTCCGCGCAGCCGATGCCTATATTCTTGTTTGAGCCGCCAAAGCCGCTACATGTCCCTTGAAGTGCGTCAGTGTCACCATGGAATCATAGTTAAGCATATGGGAGCCGTGGGACATCTCCTTGAACCACTTGCCTCCCTTTACGGGAAGTGTCACGGTTCCTTCTTCGTCCATAATATCCACCGGACAGAAGGTCCATCCGTTTGTCTTAAGGACTTCCCTGTGTCCCTGTGTTGTCGCGCGGGGGCTCTCATAATAGACATTTGTCTCGATGATCGAGGAGTCAGCCAGTTCCGGCTCTGTCTCCCGCAGCTCCCTGACCCAATCGCGCGGCAGGATGTTCGGGCCCTGCGGCTCTCCGGTATGGAGCTTAATGCCGACCTTCCCCTTGATCAGGCCGTTGACTTTTTCATAAGCTTTCCGCAGACCTTCTGCCGACAGATCGCGTGTAAAATAGACGACAGACTCATTTCCCTTTCGATTCTCATAAGGGATATACTTATCTCCTCCGCCGCCGGGAACAATTTTAATATCAGCCATAATTACCCACCTTTCTTACCCAATACTTTTTTGCTGCCGTAGGTAAAAGACCAGACCGAGCACGGACCACACGACCAGCATGATATAGGATTCCTTGCCGAAGTGCACGCCGCTCAGCCCCGGAATAGGAACCAGCTGCAGGATCATAAAGATGATGCTGAATGCAGCGCCGGCCGCCGCAAGTGTTTTGAGGCCCTTGCGCCCGTCCCCATCCCTGTTTATAGTTACAACCGCTGCCATACATGTGAACATGTAGCCGATCGACGCGCCTATAGCGGACATATCGACGAACCACCCCAGCGCTTCCCTGCCCAGAATGGGGCCGGAAAGACTGATGAGCATGCAGAACAGCATCGCGTTTCTGGGCGTTCCGAACCTGGGATCGATCTCTCCAAACCATTCCGGGAGAAATCCGTCCCGGCTCATGGAGTACATCAGCCGGCTCGACGCCAGATAAAAGCCCATAATGCCGCTGAGCACGGCGCAGCTCACCGCGACGCCCACCAGTATTTTGCCCGGCAGGCCCAGGAGCCTCTCCGCCGCCGCGAGAAGAAGCCACGGTGTGGAGCTGCTCTCCACGATCAGATCGGGCCAGTTCTCCAGCGCCGCTGCCGTCAGCGTATTATTGGCTATATAGACACAGGCACCGAAAACGATCGCCACGATCATGATGAAGCGGACCTTTCGGTGTGAAAATTTGTATTCCTCCGCCGTCTGGGGGATCGTATCAAAGCCCACGAAGGCCCAGGGGGCGATGGCGAACGTCGCCAGGATCGCGGACACAATGCCCGAAGTCCCTTTATGCGCGTAGGCGTCCACCCCTTTATACAGGCCGGCCGCGTAATCGCTCACCGCCTGTGATTTATTAAAGCCCCACCAGGGGAGCATGTTGTGAATGCTCGTCTTGCTGCTCACAAGCGCCGCGATCGTCAGCGTCAGCACGGACGCGGCCAGAAGCACGGCGAGGATCGTCTGGAGGAACCCCGCCTTCTCAACGCCCAGGATGTTCAAAACACCGAACAGCAGCAGGATCCCCATGGCCAGCATCATCTCGCCCATGTAGATATCAAATCCCGCGACCACATAGTGAAACCCGAACTTGAGTATATCCGCCTCACCGTCCAGGCCGTCGACGATCAGACCGATCGCCGTGCTGTTCATGGGGACGTTCGTCAGATAGGCCGCCACCAGAAACCATCCGCATATATATGCCATGCGGTTGCCGAAGCATGCCTTGGTGAAGGTAAATTCCCCGCCGGCCTTCGGGTACTTGGGCACCATGTACGCGTAGCTTTCCGCGATGACCATCATGACCAGCGCGCCCAGGACCATTGCGATCGCTGTGCCCGCAACGCCCGAGTTGGGCAAAAACTTCTTGCCCGGATTGATGAAGCTTCCCCAGCCGATGATGCAGCCAAAAGCGATGGCCCATACATGCCAGGGGCTCAGATTTCTTTGCAGCTCTGTCTTGCCGCCGCCGGCGGCTTTTACGGAATTATTACTCATCGTTCGATCACCCTGGTATTCCCTTGCATTCCGGTTATTCCCGCGTCGCCAAAAACTCCTTGTAAATATCGATCAGCTTATAGATATCTTCGGGATAGATCTCTCCGATATTGCCGATCCGGAAGGTATCGGCTTCCGTCACCTTGCCGGGATAGATCGCATAACCGCGCTCTTTGATGAACTCATACATTTCCTTGAATGTATAGCCGCAGTTCTCCGGATAGAAGAAGGTCGTGATGATCGGACCCTGGTGTTCCTCATCGATGTACGTCTCAAAGCCGAGCTTTTTCATCTCCGAGATCAGGAGCTTATTGTTTTCCTCATACTTGCGGCAGCGCGCGGGCACACCGCCCTCTTCCTTCATCTCCTCGATCGCCTTGGAAAATGCCAGAACGACGTGCGTGGGAGAGGTAAAGCGCCACTTTCCGTCGTACATGCCTTTCCACTGGTCGTAGAGATCCAGCGACAGGCTGACCGCCTTGCCCTTGCACTTCTCCAGCTCGGAGAGCCGGCAGATGATGAAGGAAAATCCCGGCACGCCCTGAATGCACTTATTCGCGGAGCTGATCAGGAAGTCGATCCCCCAGTCCGCGACGGGAATATCCACGCCGCCAAAGCTGGACATGGCGTCGACAATGAAGACTTTGCCGGCCGCCTTTACGACTTTGCCGACGGACTCGATATCATTAAGGATCCCGGACGTCGTCTCGCTGTGCACCATTGAGACATGTGTGATCTCCGGATCCTCCGCCAGGATCTGCGCCACTACGGCCGGATCCGGCACCTGATAATAGGGGAAGTTCTGAATCCGGTAATTGAGGCCCGCGTGCTTGGCGATGTCCTCCATCCTCTCGCCGTACGCGCCGTTGGCCAGGATCAGGAGCTTTCCGTCCCTGCCCACGGAGCTGGTGATCGCGGACTCCACACCGAAGGTGCCGCTGCCCTGCATGAGGACCACGGTGTACTCCTTGGGCGAAACATGCGCGAATTCAAGAAGCTCGCCCCTGATCTTCTGCGTGATCTGTTTGTAATCATCATCCCATGTGCAGTGGTCGACCATCATCTCCTGCTTGACCGTATCCGTTGTCGTCAAAGGCCCCGGCGTCAGAAGC
Organism: uncultured Lachnospiraceae bacterium; assembly: GCA_905235465.1. Taxonomy (GTDB): domain Bacteria; phylum Bacillota; class Clostridia; order Lachnospirales; family Lachnospiraceae; genus CAG-791. The sequence continues at coordinate 7,553 of CAJOLP010000021.1, forward strand.
TTATAGTGAATCATGTCCTGAAAATCCTCCTTCGTGCAAACTGTATTTGAACAACATTATACACAAAACTGCCCAATAAAGCCATTGGCAGGCCTTTCCCGGGAGAAAAATCCGCGGGTTATGTTATAATATTTTCAGTATTTTTGAGAAAGGAACTGACCAAAATGGCGCAATTACACATTTGCCCCCAGTGCGGCAGGGAATTCGCCGAAGGGAGCCGTATCTGCACGAACTGCGGCTGTGTTCTGAAAGCTGATGATCAGCAGACGGAGGGCGGAAAACTTCCTGAGGCCAAAAACCTCAATGCCCTGCCCACCGGCGTTTTGCTTCATGAACGGTATGAGATCCGGGGGCTCCTGGGCCAGGGCGGATTTGGCATTACATACGACGGGATCGACCGCACACTGAACGCGCATGTGGCGATCAAGGAGTATTTTCCCAAAGGAGTGGCGGAACGGCACTCCTCCTATTCCTGCAGCGTCACGGTCGCCTCGGTCGGCGACCGCTCCTCCTATGAGAAGGGCATGTCCAAGTTCCTGCAGGAAGCACAGAATCTCGCGCGCTTTTCCGGGGCGGAAAACTTCGTCCACGTCAGCGATTATTTCAGGGAAAACGGGACTGCCTATATTGTCATGGAATTTGTGGACGGCATGACGATCAGCCAGTACCTGGAGAGCAACGGCCCCATGACCTTTGATCAGTGCATGCAGTATCTTGTTCCTGTCATGAACGCGCTCCAAAAAGTCCATGAGAGCCATCTGATCCACCGGGACGTGAGTCCGTCCAATATTATCATCATGACCGACGGCCGCGTTAAACTTCTGGATTTCGGCGCCGCAAGGGAAGTGACGGAAGATATGCAGACGATGTCTGTTATCGTGCGCCCGGATTACGCGCCGATCGAGCAGTATTCCTCTCACCGCAAGCAGGGGCCCTACACCGATGTGTATGCCCTGTGCGCGACCATGTATACAATGCTTACCAAGGCTGTGCCGATGAATCCCTTTACACGGCTGTCCTCTCCCGCTCCGCTCACACCTCCGTCAAAACTGGGCGCGAAGATCTCCCCCGCACAGGAGGATGTACTCATGCAGGGACTGGCGATCCAGCCCGAAGACAGGATACAGAGTATGAAAGAGCTCCGGGACCGCTTCCTTTACGCGGATGATGGCGGAAGCAGGAGCTTTGAGCCGGTTGACGATGAGAGTACGGTCTACAATCCTGATGCCGCCGTAAGAGACGTCTGGGAGGACGCTCCGGTTCCGGTCAGGCAGCAGCGGGGCCCCTCAGAGCCCTACCCTCAGCAGACAAACTCCGGCAATATCCTGTTTGCCGTGTTCATCGTGGTGGATATTTTGCTGGTACTGGGTATTTTGTGGCTGCTGTTTCGCAGTTTAGGCAAAACAGCCTCGATCTCTCCGGGGCCGGTGCGGTCACCGCTCCCCGGACATTTAAGATATGCGTTTCAGACAATGTTGCGGATGATGCCGAACAGGATCGCGGCAATGAGCAAAACTATGGCGGCGTTATTCTCCCAGGCGGCATAATCCCGCCTGTTGTACAGGACATAGCGCCTCGCGCGGTAAAAGGCGTAGACGGCACCTGCCGGAAGCAGGCAAAAGACAAATTGGTTTGCTTCAAAAGCTCCCCTAAAGTCCCCTCTTAAAAGGGACAGGAAGCAGTGTGTTATGCCGCACCCGGGGCACAGATACCCCGTGATCAGTCTGAAGACACAGGGTATATAGAAATTCGTTGTGGTACACAGCAGCGCGTAGGCCGCTCCCACCGCAAAGATCACAAGCAGGGACTTCAGGAGTTTTTTTAACCTGAGCTCCCTGCCTTTTTGTGTATTATCATCATTCATGGCTGTCCCCGGCCGGGGCCAGGACCTCCTGTACGATCACATAATCGTCATTTCGGACCGCCGGGCGCGGTGCATCGTCTGTGACGCGGACGCACACGGCGGAAATATTGTCCTTCTCTCCTCTTTCCATCGCCTGTTCTGCCAGGGCCATGAGTCTGAGGCTGAGACCGCCTTCCTCTCCGGCCGCCTGCTCCGTAAGCTCCGAAATGATCTCCTCTCCGGAAACGTTGTGCCAGAATCCGTCCGAACAGATAAGGAACCCGACGCCCGGCAGCACCTTGCCCCCATAATACTCGGGTTTTATCTCCTCATCGATCCCCACGCTCTGAAGGAGCACGTTCCTCTCCCCGGAGATCTTTGCCTCCTCCTCTGTGATAAGACCGCAGCGCACCTTTTCCGCGACCAGGCTCTGATCTTTGGTGATCTGCATTATCTTTTTTCCGAACATATAGCCCCGGCTGTCGCCGACGTTCACGGCCAGATACTCGCCGCCCGCGATCAAAAAGCCGGTCAGCGTTGTCCCCAGTTGGATTCCCTTTTGACCTCCGTAACGGACCAGCTCGTGATTGACGCTCCGGATCAGGGCCGCCCATTCCCTGCAGATCTCCTGTTCCCAGTTGTCCGTGCGGTGAAAAAGCTTCGGAAGACTTCCGCGAAACCACTCGTTCATCTGACGGGCACAGAAGGAGCTGGCAACTTCACCGGCCTCGTAGCCGCCCATACCATCACAAACGCCGGCGAAAAGGATCTCCTCTCCGCCGTACGCCGCTTTCATCAGGAAAATGCTGTCCTGATTGCTTTTTCTGTAATTGCCCTGTATGGTCAGGTATCCGTCAAGAAAGTTCATAACTCAAATCAGCCCTGTCTAAATGACGTATCACTTCACGCGGCCGCCGCAGTAAAAACAGAATTCCGCGTCAGGATTCAGTTCTGTCTGGCAGAAACGGCACCGTATTTTGACCGGCTGCTCCTGCGCGATGATCTCTTCTCCCATCACTTCCTTTGCGACCTCTCCCGCGGGAGCCGAATCCCCGGCAAAGTCAAAGTCAGGCACATCTGAAATGAGGATCGTACACTCTTCTGCGCTGTCACTCTGCATCGGGCGTACCGGCTGATCCTCAAGGACCGGTCCCGCCGGCTGCTGCTCATGGACCGGACCTGCCGGCTGCTGCTCATGGGCCGGGCCTGCCGGCTCCTGCGAGATTCTGGTCCCGCAGTTCATGCAGAACACATCGTCTTCTTTGACAGGCGCGCCGCATCCGGGGCACACACGGCCCGGGGCGGGTTTCATGGCAGGTTCCCTGCGGATGATCTTGGTCCCGCACTTTTTGCAAAATACCGCGTCCTCATCGACCACCGTCCCGCAGGCCTGGCATTTGCAGATGCCCAGGATCTCATCCCTCTTATCACTGAGCTGTCTATTGCTGTCCTTAAGCGCAAGGATCGTCTGCACATCTTCCTTCAGAGCGGGCAGAGGGTCCTGCGCGTAGTTTTCCATATATTTTTGACCGATCACGCCGTAAAGCCGGCCGATCTCCTTTTCGTTGCCGGCGATCTGATCGTCGATCCGCCCCACTTCCGGATCCGCGTTCCGGCCCGGCGCGCTGCCGGGCGCTGCCTGTCCCGGTCTGATTATGTTCCGCGCGTTATTTGATAATCCCAACTGATCCCAAAAACTCATTTGAACCTCCTGTTACTGAATGTCTCTGAAACGATTTGCACGCGTTTTACTATCTTTTATCCCTGTCGATCCCCTCAAGGAACAGAATGCTGATCAAAATATATATCGCGATGAAGAGCAGAATGATCCCCCACAAAAAGAGAATATTGGAAGCTGTGGGATCCCAGTGATCCAGCTCGATCACTTCCTGCGTCAACTGTTCCTGCAGCCGGATACTGTCTTCCAAAGAAGGATTCAGATACGCGATCGATCCGACTGCGTCCAGCCCCCACCGGCTGACCGTCAGGGCCGAGACCTTCTTGGCGATGCCCTCCAGCGGGAAGACCGCTCCCGACATGACCAGCTGAATGATCAGCACAAACGGCATGACCGTCATTGCCGAATTCTCATCCTTCACAATGCTCGAGATCATGATGCCCAGAACGTCCGAGCACACCAGCACGAGGAAAAATGTGAGGTAGAGCTCCACACAGACCGGGAAAATGATGCCGTGCTCCGGCATGTTGTCGTAATATTTGACGTAAATAAATGCCGTGATGATCAGCGCCTCCGCCAGGCACTGCAGCGTCTCAAAGATCACATGGGCGATCACAAAGGACGAGATATGAAGCCCTGTCCGGTGTTCCCTCTTTATGATCCCCCTCTCCTTGCAGATCGATCGGATGGAATTGAACAGCCCCACCCAGATGCACGCGCAGATGATCGCGAATCCGCCGTTATTTGTGTCCGTATAGGAAATGAACATATCCTTTCCGGTCACCATGCATATGATGCCCATGATGATCGCGGTGGAGAGGAGGTTCTTCCATTGCTTTTCGTAAAAATACAGCCTGATGCACTTGCCTGTATAGATCCTGATCTGTCCGAATCTGCTGATCCTTGAATACATAATATCAAACCCTTTATATGCGTCTGTAATTTAAAAATTTCTCTATAAAGTAGTCGCCCATGCCCTCGCCGTCCTCGTCCGGACGGTTGATCCTGCGCACGATCGACTCCAGGTCGTCGGTCTCAAAGAAGGCTTTTGCCTCCTGGGGCGATCCGTAAAAGACAAGGTGCCCGCAGTTGTCCCTGGTGTCCTTGGCCAGCACGATGATCTTGTCAAAGAGTTCCGGCGTCCTGTCCGGATAATGAGAGATGACCATCACGATCTTCCCCTCATCCGCGATCGTCCTCAGATTCTGCATCAGTCCCGTCGCCATACTGCCATCCAGCCCGGAGTCCGGTTCATCCAAAAAGAACAGCGAGGGATTTCCGATGTATTCGATCGCGATGCTCAGCCTTTTCTTCTGACCGCCGCTGAGCTTTGAGACCTGAGAGTCTCTCTCCCGCTCAAGCCCGAGCGTGGCCAGCGTCCTGTCCACCGCGAAAATATATTCCTGTTCCGGCATGCCGACCGGCAGTCTCATATGCGCCGCGTTGAGCAGCGTGTGGTACACAGTGTCATTCATCCGCATCAGTTCCTGCTGCGGCACATACCCGATCTCGTACATCATCTGCTTATATTGGTTGTAGATATCCATGTCGTTGTAGAAGATATGTCCCTGCGCCGGCTCGTACCCCATGACCGCCTTCATGAAGGTCGTCTTGCCCGCGCCGGACCCTCCCAGGATCAGCACCAGCTCACCGCTGTGAATATCCAGGTTGATGTCGCGCAGAAGCGTCTGTTTCCGGAACCTGTTCCACACGCTTCTCTCCACGATGTTGATCGAGAGAACACCCCCGTCACGCTGCTCCGCCCCGCTTTGCCGCATGGCGCTGCTGTCGCAGCGGTCGATCTGGCAGATCAGACTGTCCCCTGTAAAGAGGAAGATATAACCTGCGATCACAATGATATCCGACGGATGCAGATACGCGGGCTCCGTAAGGCGCGTCCCGTTCAGCCAGACCCCGTTGAGGCTGTCATTGTCCAGGATCGCCCAGCCCTTCTGTGCTCTGAAAAAGGAGGCATGATGCCTGGATACGCGCCTGTCATCCATGCCGAGCGCCTCCGCCCTGCCGACGGTGAGTTCACCGATATCGTCCGTGAGCCTTATGCGCTTCCACTCCGTGTCGGGATTGTAGTCCCGGGTGTACAGCATCCTGACGATCACCCCGCCCGCGCTGAGCACGGAAAGGACATCGCCGCTCTTTAAGGGATTGCGCTCACCCGGCGCAAGCTTGACGCCGTTAAGGAATGTGCCGTTTGTACTGTGCTCATCCATATAGGTACACACGCCGTCCTGTATTTCAAAAGACCCGTGCCGGCGCGAAATATGCTTATTTTCCATCGAAATGCCGGGGCGGCTGCTGCCGCTGGCTCTGCCAAAAGACAGGGACTGCGGCACCGAGTACTCCCTTATTTTGTTGTCGCCATAAACGATCAGCTTTGGCTGTCCATCGCCGGACCTGAATAAAACTGTCTCATCGTATCTCATCTTGTTCCTTACCTTTACCTGTCAGGTCATCAGACCATGGTCTTTTTCATATTGCAGAATAAACTCTGCGTTCTTCTTTTCATATTCGTTCAGATCGGACATATGGTCTCGGTCAAATTCTTCCGGTTCATAGACGCCCCGGTACCAAGTGCAGTTGTCAAAATAGCTCTGAAGATCCGGGTCATTGAACCGCCTTCCGTGCCGCGCGTAGATCTCATTTCTGGCGAGCTTGAGCTCCCACTCGCTCAGCCCCTTGATATCACTCTCTTTGAGCATGCGGCTCGCGCTGTCCGGAAGGAGATAACTGCCGTTGTCCGCCTTGGCCGCTCTCTCTTCCTCCTCGCGCATTCTGGCCTCCTCTTCCTCACGCTGCCTGGCTTCCTCTTCCTCTTCGAGGCGTTTGGCTTCCTCTTCCTCCCGCTCTCTCTCCTCTTCTTCGGCTTTCTTTTCCTCTTCTGTCTTTTTCTTTTTATTGTCGTCCACGTAGGCGCTTTTCAGTTCGATGTCGCCCAGATCGCTTGTCTCGTCGGCGGCAATGACGACCGGGTCATCGGCGTAATACTCATCATATCCGGAGATCGTCACGGTAATCGTATATGTGCCCTCCGGCAGTTCCGCCTCAAACTCTCCGCTGCTGTCCGAGTGGAGCGCTCCGCCCTCGGGATAGATCGTGCCGATCTCGTCCACGAGCTTGATCCGCGCGCCGGACACCGGGCGCCCGGTGGATTTGTCCACGACCTTCCCCGTCAAAGTACCGGTTTCCAGGGCTGCCGTCTCCTGCTTTTTTTGTTCCTGTTCCCCGGTGTCGGTGTCCTTTTCGTTTACCATCTCGGTCTGCCCCGCGGCCGCTTCCTGTTCCGGCTCCTTCTTTTCAAAGAAAAACGCGCGGAATATGAACAGCCCGACCACGGCAGCCACACAAAGGATGACCAACAGCGCGACAACCCCTCCCGAACCGGATGAGCGCCGGCGCCGGTCGTATCCCGAACCACCGTATCCGGACCCGCTGTTTCCCGAGCCTCTGTATCCCGGGCCGCTGTTTCCCGATCTTCTGTTTCCCGAGCCGCCGGACGCAGAATTGCTGAGCTTCATGCCGCAGCCCGTACAGAATGCTGCCCCGCGCTCCACTTCTTTACCGCATCTAGGACATCTCATGCTTTATGACCCTTTCTCCGCAATATCTGAGGTATGTTGACCCGCATTGGGTGATTATTTTTCCACTACAGCCTATTGTACCATAACTGAAGATGCATTCGGTAATCCCGTGGTATAATGGGGACATGGCGGGCACAAAAACAGCACAGCTTTGCGCGCGCCCCGTCAAAAAATGTTCACAGGGAGGACTGCCATGTCTTCGATACTATATACGGTCAACAATGATACAGTGATCCACGATTATGAATATACCCGCCGTGCCGCGCACAATCTCAGCAAAGCGGTCTCCTCGGAGGACTTTCAGGACAAGAGTCCGGAGACGATCCTCTCCTACCTCGTGGACAAGATGTACCGCGTCTCCTTCGGCGACTATCTGAAGCGGTATCTGTTCGAGCATTTTGATATGGGGGACGATTTTTCCTCGCTGAGGATCGAAGACTTCACCGCGGAGATCTCGGAGTCTTTTTACAAAAACCACGTCCCTTTTTCCTTTGAGCCGACCTCCCGCCGGCCTGCCGCAACGATCCGCAAGTGGCTGACACAGTTCTCTGTACGGCGCAGCGTCATATTTCTCCTCGCCTTCGGCCTGGGCATGAGCCTTGAGGATGTGGAGCTGTTTTTGACAAAGATCCTCGGGGAGACATCCTTTAACATGATCGACTACAAGGAGGTCATCTTTCAGTTCTGCCTGCGCGGTCACCTCAGTTTTGACCACGCGATGGAACTGATCGCCCGGTATGAGAATGATGATCTCGGAAAGCCCTCCGGCACCGCCGCGTCCGATTATCATGTGGGCAGCATGGATTCGGAGGAAGAACTGCTCGATTATCTGCGTTTTCTGAAGTCAGACGTAAAATATGAAAATAAACAGCAGGCGGCCAATCAGGCTTTCGATCAGCTTCTTGGCCGGACGATCGAGCTGATCGCCAGGGACAAAGAGCTCTCCCGGCTCGATCATATCAACGCCGGGCTCTCTTCCGGCAGCACGGTGCAGCTCGATACCGGCAGCATCAGTCTGCAGATGGTCGAGGAGGTCCTCTACAGCGGCATTTCTTCCACGGAAGACGGGAATCTCCGCCGCATGAAGGATTCTTCGCTGGGTGATGCTTTCCAGCGATACAGGCTGTCCCGCCAGCGGATCAACAATATCCAAAAGGGCAAGATCGCCGTGGACCGCTTTGATCTGATCACTCTCCTGTTTTATATTTACGCGCAAAAAGAGACGGAGTATGACGAGCCCGAGGACCGCAAGGCCGAATGCATGCAGTTCATCGATGAGATGAACGACATTCTCGCGCGCTCCGGTATGACCAGGCTCTACCCCGTCAATCCATATGAATCCTTTATTCTGATGTGCCTTATGTCCGCGGACCCGTGGGACTCCTTCTGCGAGGTCTGGTATCAGTCGTATCAGTAAAATCCCTCAGGCAGGACCCGCGAGGATCTCTTCCGGCCGGTCCGCAATGCGGACCGCGCCGTGTTCCGTAAGGAACTTCCGCGTGCGGAACCCCCAGGTCACGGCGATGCACTCCATCCCGCAGCTGCGGGCCGTGTTAAGATCGATCTCCGTATCTCCTATGTAGATGGACTCCTTCGCGGTGACGCCCAGCACTTCCAGCGATTTTAAAACCATGTCCGGCTCCGGCTTTCGCGCGAAGGCCGGACTCTCGCCGATGGCGTAATCGAACAGCCCCTCGAAATGATCCCGGTTCAGCTTCTGCACCGCCTCGTCGGGCTTGTTGGACACGACAGCGGACTTCAGCCCCCGTCTTTTGATCTCTCTGAGCAGCTCCGTGGTGCCCTCGTAGGGCGCTGTCAGATCGTCACAGTGGATCTGATAATAAGGTCTGTAGATCTCCAGTATTTTTTCCACTTCCTCCATATCCATCCGCGGCGTGATCAGATCGCGCTTCGTGCCGACCTGTTCCAGCTCTTCCTCCGCATATCCCGCTTCCAGCGCGAGGGCGCGCGTTATGGCCACCTTCACGGCGCTGCCGAACAAAAGCCCTGTGACGCGGTCGTCAAAATCGTGCTTGTGCCCCCTTTTTCCCATCGAATAGTTGACCGCGTCCCTCAGGTCGGGGATCGTGTTGAGCACCGTGCCGTCCATGTCAAAAATATAAGCCTTGTATTCCTTCATTTGCACTGCTCCTTCGTTCCTCTTCGTTCCCTTCCGGTCATTTTATTTATGCCATTTCATACATTCCGGCTTATCCGGCACTTACCTCCTGCGCCTGTAAAGTCACCGCGATGATCAGCGGATAAAGCGCCATGATCGGGAAGACATACCGCAGAGCGCTCGTGGGCCCGGCCATATAGGTGAGCCACAAAAATGCCGGTATATAAAGGATCAGCGTCTTCTCGGGCCTTCCCCTCGCCATGAGGAGGAAGAAACATATGACCAGTATCCAGATCGGCGCCCAGAGGGCGAACAGGACCCGGATCACCGGCCATCCCATCCAATCGCTGAAATTTGCAACATCCTCATAATATGCCAACAGCCGCGGAAACCGCCCGGCGCGCTCGCCGGAGCAATATTCCGACGGGAAGATAAATGTTTCGATATACCTGCGGTCCGAATCGGGATCCGCCAGCGAGGACGGGTCCACCGCGGCGCTTCCCGGGTACCACAGCTGAATATTCAGTGTCAGAAAGGCGCTCCAGTACTCCTGAGGAAACCGCCCGAACAGATCCATCCACAACTGCGCGAACTCCCGCTTGTGCTCCCCGAAGTATTCCGAGTCAAAGGCGTTCTTCGCGTAATCCGCAAAGCGCGGCTCATAGAGATCAGGCAGCTCGTCATAGGGCAGGAACGCATCGATCGCCTCCCGGTCCTTATCCGAAAGATCATCACCCCTCTGCACGGCGACCGTCGTGATCTGCTGGATCGGGACGCTCAGCATCTCTCTGGCATTTCCCTCGCCGATCCCCAGGGCGCTGTAGACCGGCCCGTTGATCAGTAAAAATACAGCCAGCGCCACGCCGACCGTCACAGCCAGCTGACGGCGGTACCGCCCGCACACTATGAGGGCAAACGGCAGGAACAGGACGACCGCGTAAAATATATTGTTGCGCAGAAGGCAGCAGATCGCGGTGAGAACCCCCAGGATCAGCCAGAAACGGATGCCGGCAGTGCTTTGACCGCCGGTCTCGTTGAGCTTGTCCGTCAGCGCCGCGAGGCACACCGTCAAAAGGATCAAAAAGACTGTGAGCATCGAATCCTTGACCATCTCGACGGAAAAGATCGCGATGACCGGATCAAGGACGATATACAGCGCGCCGCACACGATGAGCGCCGGGTGACAATGCCGGCGGAGCATAAAAACGAGCATGACCGCGAAGGCAAAGGACAGCATCGCCATCTGGATCGGCGCGTAGATCAGCGTGGCGTCCACACCCAGGGCCGCGCCCGCCTTGATGCAGAGCCCCCAGAACATGGTGTGCAGCGGCGGATGATATCGGGTGATCGCGGCAAGGCCCCCCATGGCCTGCCTGCTTTGCACATACGTGTCGTATGCGGTGATGCCCGGGTAATAGGCCATAAAGGCCGGGATCCAGGACGCGAAGACGGCGGCCCAGGTGACCGGGAACACCCATCTCTTCACGCGCCCGTCCGCAGTGTAAAGAGGCCCCGCGGGAGAAGTCCGCGCGAAACGCACGCATCTTCCTGTCAAAAAGCCGAGCCCCCGGTACGCGGCCGCGCTGACCGCCATGCACAGGATCCAGAGTACGGTGATCGCGCCGCAGGCCGCGGCTCTGTGCGGCCCGGTGTCAAACAAACTATGCACGCTGTTCGTCCTGTAGACCGTTCTTCCCACCACCAGAAGAACGCTGCACAGGAAACTGAACACCGCGCATAACAGGATCTTTATTCCGG
>CAJOLP010000022.1 GCA_905235465.1 uncultured Lachnospiraceae bacterium
AGAAACAATGATTCCAATATACTTTACATGCTCCTGAGCATCTTCGGACTTGGCATTGTGACGCTTGCGCTTATACAGGATACCATCAATCATGTTCTGGAATAACCGGCCCCGGAATAACAGGATGTGAACGTAAAAAACATAATACGGGCAGAAATGAAAAACCCGCGTGCCGCGGGACCGGATCATCTGAGCCGGCCCCCGCAGCACGCGGGTCTTATTATCTCATGATTATGATTGAATGACGGTTGAACAATGATTATTTCTGCGTGAAAGCAGGCGTATCAGCGGGAGCTTCCAGAAGAGCCTTGAGCTCGTCATCCAGTTTCAGCAGGGAGATGGAGAAGCCTTCCATGTCAAGGGAGGTCATGTAGTTGCCGACGATCGTCTTGGCAATCTTGATGCCCTTGCCTGCCAGAACATTGGCAACTTCCAGATTCGCGATGTAGAGCTCGCTCAGAGGCGTGCCGCCCATGCCGTTGACCATAACAGCCACTTCATCGCCGTCATTGTAGATGCCCTCAGCAAGGATCTTGTCGAGCAGCTGATCAACAGTAGCGTTGGCGCTGCTGACCTTCTCGCGATGTGTGCCGGGCTCGCCATGGATGCCGATGCCGATCTCGACCTCTTCCTCGGTCAGCTCAAAGCTGGGTTTGCCTACTGCGGGAACGGTGCAGGGAGCGATCGCCATGCCCATGGAACGGACATTCGCGATGACCTTCTCGGCAACTGCCTTGACCTCAGCCAGGCCCGCGCCCTGCTCAGCCTTGGCGCCGGCGATCTTGTGTACGAAGATCGTGCCCGCGATGCCTCTGCGGCCGGTGGTCCATGTGCTGTTCTCCACAGCCACATCATCCGCCACGACTACCTTAGCGACCTCAATGTCCTCGTCCTCAGCCATTTCCGCTGCCATCTCGAAGTTCATGACATCACCGGTGTAGTTCTTGATGATCAGAAGAGCGCCCTTGCCGCACTCGGAAGCCTTGATGGCCTCATAGACCTGATCGGGTGTAGGAGAAGTGAATACAGCGCCGGCTACTGCCGCGTCCAGCATTCCTTCGCCGACAAATCCGCCGTGAGCGGGCTCATGTCCGGAGCCGCCGCCGGAGATCAGGACGACCTTATCTGTTTTCTTAGCACCGGTACGAACGAGAACTTCCGTGCCGGGCACACGTGCCACATAATCCGGATGCGCGGCGATCATGCCGTTGAGCATCTCATCAACTACATTGTCGACCCCATTGATCAATTTCTTCATTTCATACCTCCTGAAGGTTAATAATGAATTACCCCAACTATCCGGCACCGTAAGTGATTGGGCAAATACAAATACCGGACAGCTCGCATCTATTTACAGGCGGAATCCCCCATGACTCCGCCGGCAAATCCTTTGCCGCTGCCTGTGGCGCTCAGCTCAGCTTGGAAACGCCGTTGGCCTCCTCGGCCGCTTCAATGACCCCATCGAGATCCGCGCCGGTGACAGAAGCTACGGCAGCTCCCATCGCGCCCTCGAGAATAGGCGCGTCCGCGATCCTGACCTTAATATCGTCATCCAGCATTTCGATCGCCACCTCGGCGCTCATGATACCGCTTCCCATATCCGCCAAAACAGCGACGCCGTCGCCTGTATCAGCCTCTTCGATCGCGCTCTGAATCCTGAACGCATCCGTTCCGATCCCGCCATCTTCCATGCCGCCTGCCGCGAGGATGTGGGTGTTCTCCGCGGCCATCTGCAGGCAGAGCTCAACGACGCCTTCCGCGACCTTTGCGCTGTGAGAAACAATGACTATTCCTACCATGGAGTGCCTCCTTAATAAAAGATCATCTATAAAAGATCAACCTTTGACAAAATCGCGGATCGCTTCCAGCGTGACGGTTGCGGATGTGGCGCCGGGATCCTGATGTCCGATGCTCCGCTCGCCCAGATAGCTCGCGCGTCCCTTGGTCGCCGCGATGGTCTTGGTGTATTCCACACCTTCCTCCGCAGCCTTACAGGCAGCGTCAAGCGCATCGCCCGCAGAGGCGCCGCTCTCGATGGCCGCCTTGTAGGCGTCGCCGGCAGGGATGATCGCGTCCAGCATCGTCTTCTCGCCCTTAACAGCTTTGCCGCGCTTCTGGATACCCGCGACCACAGCCTCAAAAATGGCATTTCCATCCTCGGGAGCAAGAGTGGTCTTGCCCGCGCAGACCTTGCCGGCCTGCATGTAAGCTGTGCCGTACAGAGGGCCGGACGCGCCGCCGACCTTTGAGAGCAGGATCATGCCCGTCTTCTTGAGGACTTCTCCGATGTTCTCATTGTCCTGGGGGATCTGCGCGAGAACTTCCGTGAAGCCTCTGGCCATGTTGACGCCGTGGTCAGCGTCACCGATCTCACGGTCGAGATCCGTCAGAAAATCCTTCTGTTCGATGATGCGATTGCCGATCAGTTCAATACACTCATAAATCTTTGTTGCCATATTCAACCTCCTCAATAACATTGTCGTTATTGTACTATATTATATCACTATAACTCACGTTATTGTTGAAATTTTATAAAGAAAACGCAAAAACTTGATTTAAATTTGACAATCAAGTTATAATACCAACGTACCGACCGACCAGGTATTTTTATGAAACACTATTTGATTGACAGTGAAAATGTCGGGGATTTCTGGATCCCGCTGCTGGACCTTCCCGCGCAGGAGACGGAGCTGGTTGTTTTCTACACCAGGAACAGCCCTCACATGAGTTATGAAAGTCTCATCAAACTCAAGGAGTCCGACAGAAAAGTCACCTTTGTCAAGTGCTATGAGGGGACGAATGCCCTCGATTTCCAGCTCTGCTCGGAACTGGGATTTCGCATCGCGCAAAGCAGAGATGACGACTTCATCATCGTGACCAATGACACAGGATACGACGCGGCGGTGAAGTATTGGAGACACAAAGAGTATTCTGTAAAGAGAATTGCCGGCAAGGACAGCAGGACCGGCAGCCGCAGAAGAGGAAATCTCGGGCGGTATGACGTGGCCGCGGAGGTCAGCGCCGCGCTTGATGTGCAGATCGACGACGATTTAGAGAATACGTCCCGGCAGGATCAGGCAGGCGAGGAAGAGAAAGCATTCAGCGAGAGCGCTCTTTTTGATGAGTCCGTAAAGGATGCCGACGCCGCTGCGGAATACGAGACCGAAGAGGACGAAGCCGTGCAGGTAAGCCCGGAAGCGGAAGAGGCTGTAGAAGATGAGGATCTCCAGGCGGGTGAGCCCGCGAGCGAGTGGCCGGAGGCTGAAGCCGGAAATGAAGCGGCAGATGCCTTGAGCGAGGAGCCTTCAGAGGGCGAGTCAGACGGTAAAGAATCGCTGAGCGGGGATACCGAGGAGGATTCCGAAGAGGAGTCCGAAGCGCCCAAAGCGCCGGAAGCCCTGATCGAGGAGCTCCCGGAGGAGCCTAAAGAGGCAGAAGCCGCGGGTGAGGGGCCCATCGATCCTGAAGAGATCACCGCAATCGTCAGCTGCATCGCCCCGGACAATCTGGCTGAGCTTCACAATCAGCTGATCCAGTTTTACGGAGAAAACGGCAAGGAGATCTATCAGCAGATCAAGAACGGACAGCTTGACATCGACAGGCAGGACTGGTCAAAACAGGAGAAGTTCCTCTACTACACAGCTCTGATCTTCAGACACAGCGGTGAGGAGATCGAGGACCTTAGTGAGGAGGAGCTCCGGGAGTTCGCGCAGTTCCTTCTGTCTTCGGAAAACAAGCGCAAGAACCTCAATTCTCTTCGCTACGCGCTGATCAAGCACTACGGCAAAGAAAAGGGACGCAAGTACTATTTTCTTGTAAAGCCCTATGTAAAAGCGTTTAACCAGATGTAAGATAAGGAAAATCGGTCGGAGACACAGGAGCCGTCGCCACATAAGGCGGCGGCTCTTAATAGTGGAATTTTGTCTCTTCAGGTGGTAGGATAAGGAGAAGGAACAGCGCGGGGACAACCGCGGTATTCCCGGGGGGAAGCGCAAAGGATATGCCACAGGTCTTAAGAGGACAGGAAAATGCGTCACTATTTTTCTTGCATATTGCTTATATCGGCGGCTCTGGTCTTATGTGCCTGCTCGGACAGCAATACGCAGCAGTCTGCCACTGCGGTGACCGGCGATCTGACGGCCAATCAGGAAGAGAATGAGGGCGGGGACTCCGACAGCGCGGAGGAAGAGCCGGCGTCCGAGGAGGAGTACGCCGAGGGGACGCAGGACCTTTCCGTCCACGGGACAGAGGTGAGCACGCAGTTTTATACGCTCTATCTGCCGGAGGAATGGGAAGGAAACGTCACCTACCGGTATTTCCAGTTTCCCCAGGACGCCATTTACAGGCTGGATATCTACGAAAATTCAAGCGCCGCCGCGACGGAAGGCGTGGGGGGACGCGCAGCATCCCTGCTGCTGACCCGCAGCTACGGGGAGGAGACGGGACTTAAGTCGACGGAATACCTCGGTCTTCTTAAGGAAGACGACGGAAGCTTCTACTATGTGCTTTTGGACTATCCGACGCAGGATCAGTTTACAGACGCCACGGCGGACGCGTATGATAAGATCCGCAGCGGTATGGGACAAATCAAGGAGTGGATCGAGGGCAAAGAGGGATATACCTTTGAGGCGGGAGAACCGCCAAAAGATGAAGAAGAGGAAAAATCGGAGGATTGATATCAACATGAAAAGAATTTTGACAGCAGCTTTGATACTCAGCCTTACGGCGGCCATGGTCTCCTGCGGGACAGCGGGAACACAGAACAGTGACGCGTCCGGCACAGACGTCCTTACAGAGGAGACTTCCGAGGCGGGAACAGGCGCGACGGCCGGAGCAGCCGCTTCCGACGAGGCGGGCGCAGCGGCAGAGAGTACCGCTGCCGCGGCAGCACAGAGCGCGGCCGAGGAGAACGTCACGGTGCGCATTCCCAAAACTTATGTGAACGTCTCTTCCCAGGAGGAAGCGGACGAGATCTGCAAGGCCAACGGGTACGTGAGCGTCACGCTGGAGAGCGACGGAAGCGTCACATTCGTGATGAGCAAGGCGTCCCATGACGAGCTCGTGAAGGAATTTGAGAATTCAGCGGCGCAGGGGATCTCGGAGATCATCACGTCCGGTTATTATGAGAATATCACCGCCGTGACGCACAATGACGATTACAGCGAGTTCACTGTCAAGGTGAGCGGAGATTCGGTCTCCGATACGGAGCGGCTCTGCGCAGATGAGCTGGTGATGTACGGCACTTTTTACCATTTCTATTCCGGCAATGATGTGGACCGGATCAAAGTCAGCTTTGTGAGCGATCAGAGCGGGGAAGTCCTGGATACAGCCGAATCCGAGGACCTTACGGAGTATGATGCCGAAGCGGAGAGTCCCTCGGCATCGGATGCCGACGCCGATCAGGAGAAGACTTCGGAGTCGGATGCCGGTGACGCGGGAAGCACCGGGCAGGAGCCTTCCGAAGAGGAAGAGAACTCCTGAACGTTATGGACAGGGCACTGTCCGGAAAGGGAGGTATAGATGAAGTACTTGGGGAAGTATCCGGATGCGAGGAAGGAAAAGAGGTACCTGCAGTCCCTGACCGGGGACGAGAGGTATGAGGCCCTTCAGGAGATCATTGATAATTCCGCGCACATTGTGTTTTTTGGCGGCGCGGGTGTTTCGACCGAGAGCGGGATCCCGGACTTTCGCAGCAAGGACGGGCTGTACAATCAGCATGACGTCCGCTTTGACCGCTATCAGCCGGAGTATCTTCTGAGCAACAGCTGTCTTTATCACGAGCCGAAAGTCTTCTTCGAATTTTACCGTCAGAAGATGGACGCACGGCACTGCAAGCCGAACCGCGCGCACATCAAACTCGCGGAGATGGAGAACGCCGGGAAGCTGGACGGCGTCATCACACAAAATATCGACGGCCTGCACCAGAAGGCCGGAAGCCGTAAGGTCTACGAGATCCACGGGTCCACCCTGAGAAACTACTGCGACCGGTGCGGCAAAAAGTACAGCGAGGACTATATTTATGACAGTGATGAGCAGGTGCCCCACTGCGAATGCGGCGGGATGATCCGCCCGGATGTCACGCTGTACGGGGAGTCGCTGCCCATGGAGGCCTGGGAAAGATCCGAGGAACTGATCCGCGACGCGGACTGCCTGATCATCGGCGGCACGTCTCTTACCGTCTATCCGGCGGCGTCGCTGGCACGCTACTACGGCGGGCGGTATCTGATCATCGTGAACAGGGACGCCACAGGCCGTGAGAGCGAGGCGGATCTGACATTCCACGAGAGTATCGGGGAAGTATTTTCACATATTAAGGTCTGACCGGCGCCGCCGGCCGGCCTTTGAAAGAGGAGAGTATTCATGTCCGGCAAACAGGTTCAGAAAATCAAATGTCCCAAATGCGGGGAGGAGCACGAGTTTACAACATACAGTTCAGTCAACACGGCAGTGGATCCGGAGCTCAAGGATCAGATCGTGAGCGGAGCGCTGTTTCGGACCGTCTGCCCGCAGTGCGGACAGGAGATTGACGTGATCTATCCGTGTCTGTATCATCAGATGGAGGAGCGGCGCATGATCTACTACGCGCCGGGCGAGGAGGCAGTGCGCGAGGCGCAGCAGGCCTTTTCGGAAAGCGCGCGGGATGGGGAAGAGGAAGATTACCTTTACCGTGTGGTGAGCAGTCTCTATGATCTTCAGGAAAAAATAGCGATCTTCGACGCCGGCCTGGATGACAGGGTGGTGGAGATCTGCAAGATCCTGATCGGCAGTGAGCTTCAGGACGCGCATCCGGAAGCGGAATTTGATGATCTTTTGTATTACCGCGTCCCGGATGAGGGCGGGCGCCTGGCCCTGATGAGGGAGGGAGCCATGTTCGCCTCCATCGCGCTGCCCGATGATGTGTACCGCGAGGTGAAGGAGAGATACGGAAAACTTCTTGAAAAAACGCAAAATGATACGGTGATCGACATGGATTGGGTCGTAAATACCGTAAATAAAATGGGAGGGTAACGAATACTAACCACGTAAGGAGGTACTTTATGAAAAAGAATTGGATAGCAGCAATACTTGCAGGAGCGATCGTGACGGCCGCGCTTGCCGGATGCGGCAAACAGAATACGAATAATACACCGGCACAGAGCGAGGAGCCTGCCGCCGCCGCGACAACAGATGCAGCGGCCGATAAAGCGGCGACAACGGACACCGGCGTGGATGAAGCGGATTCGGATTCCCAGAACCCGATCATGAACTTTATAGGTCCCTATACTGCCAAAGAGGATGACGATTATACCATGCAGGTAGATTCCGGACCGCAGGGACAAAGAAGCGGCACCGTATGGGTGTGGAAGACAGATGACGACCAGCGGACAGAGTGGATCCTTGACGTCGTATTAAATGAGGCGGGAGATAAGATGGAGTATACCCACGCCACAAAGAACGTGTATACTTACAACGAGACCACGCAGCAGCAGGATGTCCAGCTTGTGTACGAGGACGGCACCGGCAGTCTTCTCATTACGAATGATGCCGCGGGAACAGTGATCAAGTGGCAGGATGACAAGGAAGATGCCGGAAAGGGACTCAGTTTCACCTTCTCCGCCGACAATCATTCCGATGATGATGACGAGGAAGAGTTTGACGAGAAAAAGGATTATTCGGATTTTGAGGATCCTTTTGAAGAAGGTAAGTTTGACATCGAGGTGGAGGACTGATCTGTCAGCGCTTTATAAACGGCCTGTGTTTACGGGATGGTGACCGCGATGGGATTTAGAAAATGGTGGAGACGCTTATGGAATAAGGAGGACGCAGATGCGGACGGGAGCGAAGGCGTGGTAAAGCTGACGGCTGAGCCCTGCCCGCTGCCGGTCCCTGACAGAAAGACCTCTGACGAGATCATTGTGGAGATGGCTGACCGCGCCGCCGGCACCCGGCCGCCGACGCGGAGGGCAGTGACGCCTAAGGAGGAGCCGATTCAGGAGGAGACTTCGCCTCAGGAGAAGGAGCCGACTCAGGAGGAGGCATCGCTCCAGGAGGAGGAGCCGATTCAGGAGGAGGCATCGCCTCAGGAAGAGGAGCAGACTCGGGAGGAGGCATCGCCCCAGGAAGAGGTACTGATCTGTGAGGATGTTCAGACGCAGGAAGAAACACCGCCCCGGGAGGAGAGAGATGAGCAGCAAGAATAGAAGTGAGAAGGATAGACAAAAGCGCAATAACCGCAATGTCCGGATTTTACTTCTGATATATTGGCTCGTAAAAGTCGCGCTTGGCGGCAATCCGGTCAAGGAAGGGGCCAATGTTATGATGCTGAACGCGAGGTCCAAACACGACGTCCGCAAAAAACATAAGACGGCCTCAAAGAAAATATCGAAAAGATGAAAATATCGAAAGGATGATATGAGTAAAGTTCGAAGTACGGAAATACGTTCTGATCTGCGCCCCGCCGCGCAGCTGTTCAGACTGACGCAGCCTGCGCCAAGCGCGCATGGCTTTGAAAAATATGACAGGCGGTGCATACGAAGAAGCAAAGGAAAGTGGATGAGCAGCGACACCGTCGCGGAGGAGAAGGCGATCATCCGTGAGGACGGCACGATCCTTCGCCTGGTGATCGTCCGCTGGGCGCAGGAGGATCAGTTCTCCGAGGAGGGGAACCTGGTGACCGGGCTTTTGTGGATGCATGACGGCGGATTCGCTTACGGCCTTCCCGAGGAGGAGAGCCTTCTGATCGATGAGTTCTGCTCCGACGGGAGCTGCGTCGCTGTCCTTCCGGATTACACAAAATCGCTGGAGAAGCCCTATCCGGCAGCGCTGGAGGATTGCTACAGGACGCTTCTGTGGATGAAGGATAACGCGAAGGAACTGGGGATCCGGGAGGATCAGATCTTTGTCGGCGGAAGAGGCGCCGGCGGAGGACTCGCCGCGGCGCTGTGCCTGAGGGCCAGAGATATGCGCGACGTGCGGATCGCCTTCCAGATGCCCATCTATCCGATGCTGGATGACAGGATGGAAACGGAATCCGCCATCGACAACAACGCGCCGGTGTGGAACAGCAAGATGAACCGGGTCGCCTGGGACCTCTACCTGAAGGACATCGTAGAGGCGATGCAGATGCAGGGCGAGGATATAGAGATACCCGTCTACGCGGCGCCGGCCAGGGAGGAAGACCTGTCCGATATGCCGCCGGCATGCTCGATCGTGGGAGACCTGGAGCTGCTCAAAGATGAGACGGTGCTGTATTTTGCCCGCATGAAGCAGGCGGGCGTCCCCGTCTCCCTCCGCGTCTATCACGGATGCTTCCACGCTTTTGAATCCACTGTCATCAACAGCAGCGTCGCGATCAACGCGCGCCGGTATCTGCTGGAGAGCTTTCGGTACGCGCAGAAGCACTATTTTGCCTCCAATGAGGACCCGCTGCGTCTGAGCAGGGGAATGGAAGAGGAGGAGATTGAGGAATAGACTGGCACTATGAATATCACAGTTTATCTGGGATCGGCAACCGGCAACGATGATATATTCAGAGAAGAAGTGAAGAATCTCGGCACATGGATCGGGGAGAACGGACACCGCCTGATCTATGGGGGAAGCAGGATCGGCCTGATGGGAGAGATCGCGGAAGCGGTCCTTGTCGCGGGCGGAGAGGTGATCGGCGTGGAGCCGGACTTCTTTGTGAACAGCTGCCTGCAGCACGACGGGATCACGGAACTTCGGGTCACGAAGACAATGGCGGAACGCAAGGCGGAGATGATTCGCCTGGGCGACGCCTTTGTTGCGTTTCCCGGCGGAACGGGCACGCTGGAGGAGATCTCGGAAGTGATGTCCATGGTGAGGCTCGGCCATACGGACAAACCGTGTATCCTCTATAACCTGAACGGCTATTACGACCCTTTGCGGGAAATGCTGGACAGGATGGTATCATTTGATTTTCTCGATTCGGAGAGCAACGGCAAAATACTGTTTGCCGACAGCATTTCGCAGATCTCCGATTTCCTGCGTGAGGAGGAAGAGCAGTGAGTAGTAAGAGCAAAAAGGAACTGGAAAGGCTGCAGAATCTCTCTGAGAAGCAGGCGAATAAAGTCAAGGATCTCTACAATGACATGTTTGGCAAACCTTCATCCCAGTCCAACAAAAAGAGCGGGTACGACCCCTTTGCGGATTTTAAGGAGCCCTCTTTGGATGAGCCCGGCGCTGCGGAACTGCTCCGGGAAGCCGGCCGCAAGGACCGCGATCCGCTAAGGGACGCGCAGGACGCGCTCAGACAGGCACAGGATCTTCTGGACAGGACAGACGAGATGACTCTGTCCCTGCTTAAGTCCAATCAGGAGGGCGCGGAGGCGCTGAAGGCGGCAGCGGATCAGGAAAAGGCAGATTCCGCCCCGACAGCGACGGCTGCGGAGACAGCGCCGCCCCAGGAGAGCGAAGAAGCTCCGGCTGAGCCGGAGAAGGATCCCATGGAGGAGCTTGACGAGCTGATCGGACTGGACACGATCAAGAAGGACGTCAGGGAACTGATGGACTTTGTGAAAATACAGAAACTCCGCAAGGACGCGGGACTTAAGTCTGTTCCCGTCTCGCTCCATCTGGTCTTTACCGGAAATCCCGGAACGGGCAAGACCACTGTCGCCAGGATCATTGCCAAGCTCTACAAACAGATCGGCGTGCTCTCCAAAGGACAGCTCGTGGAGGTGGACCGGTCAGGACTTGTGGCCGGCTATGTGGGGCAGACCGCGCTCAAGACGCAGGAGCAGATCAAAAAAGCGATGGGCGGCGTCCTCTTTATCGACGAGGCCTATTCGCTCTCCCAGAAGGACGATCCCTTCGGCCAGGAGGCCGTCGACACCATACTGAAGGCGATGGAGGATCACCGCGACGACCTGGTGGTGATCGTGGCCGGATATACCGCGCCCATGGAGAAGTTTATCAACAGCAATCCCGGTCTGAAATCCCGCTTCAACAAGTATTTTGAATTCCCGGACTATACGGTGGATGAACTTGAGAAGATCTTTGATCTCAACTGCAAACGCTATGACTACAAGGTGGAGGACAGCATCCGGCCCCACATCCGCGCGATGATCGTGAGCCGGAAGATGCAGGAGAGGGAAAACTTCGCCAACGCCAGAGAGATCCGCAATATGTTCGAGGACATCATCACCAATCAGGCGCGCCGGGTCGCTGCCATGGAGAACCCCACAAATGAGGACATGATGACCATCACACTGGATGATCTGACAGATGATGTGGGAGACAACACGGACACCAAACTGCTGGAGAAGCTGGAGGCTCAGCGCGAACAGGAGGCGCAGGGCGAACAGAACGCGGCAGCGGGTAAAAATGCGGAAGCCGAAGGCGGGACAGAGCCTGCCGGCGAAGAAGAATCATAAGAACAGCACCTGGAATGGAGATGGATTTGGACGCACAGACGCTTTATACCATCGGTTATTATGAATATGGTGAGGCCTATTACGGGAGCGAAAACGGTCTGCGGTACCGTGTGGCCAGGGAGCCCCTGGAAAACGTCCGGTACACGCCGCCGGAAAAGAGGGGAGAAGCAGTGCTTCTTGCCTCGGTATGGCCCGAGCCCTATGGATATGGCGCCACGGATGAGTCGCTCATCCGCAATCATGAGTTCCCGTTTTCCCGGGAGGGACTTGAGGAAGCGGTAAAATGGCTGCAGGAGCAGGTCGGGGAATGACCCCGATCTGTTTTTTTGTTTTTTACAATATCTGTGTAATAAAATAAATATTTAGCTTTACAATTTCGTAATAAAATAGTAAAATGTATAATAATATAGTCGCATTGTTAGGGTGGATTAATGGTTTTTAATTCTGCGGAGGCGGCGAAATGAAAATACATTTTAGAAAAACAGCTGCTATGGCAGCAATACTCATATTGTGCAGCTCGGTCCTTCCCGCCGCGGCTTCGGCGCCGGCGGACGATATCGTGGAGTCCGCGGATGAGATCGCGGAACCCGTGGCCAAGCCCGCTGAAGACAGCGGAGAAGGAACTTGTTTTGACGAAGACGCGAGCATTCCTTTCGTCATTGAGGAGGTTACTGAAGAGGAGTTCCTTGAGGCCCTGAAGGAGCCCGTGAAGGAAGAGACGGAAGAGGCGGATGCCGAAAAGGCCGATGCCTCTAAGGAAGACGCCGCGGAGGCGGATGCTGAAAAGACAGATGCCTCTAAGGAGGACACCGCGGAGGCGGATGTCGAAAAGACCGATGCCTCTAAGGAAGACGCCGCGGAGGCGGATGCCGAAAAGGCCGACGTCTCTTATATCTTTGAGAACAATGTGCTGGAGATCGAGAGCGGTTACTGGCGCGTGTACACCACGCAGCAGACGGACTCCCGCATAGTGATCAGCGGCGACGCCGGCATTATTCTGGGCGGTACGGAGATCATCTCGCAGGAAAGCGCGGCGGTCACCATCGCGCCCGGCGTGACTGCGCAGATCGTACTGGAAGGCGGCAGCGTGAGTTACCTGGTGGGCGCAGCCGGAAGTCCCGCGCTTGTCATAGATATTGCTGAAGGCAATGAGGATGACACAGAAGAGCCCGCCAATGAGGATGAAACAGAAGAGCCCGTAAAAGTGGAGGAGAGCATTAAGACCGAAGAAGGAAAAGACGCTCTTTTAGTGGAAGAAACTGTTGAGTCCCCGGAGACAGAAGAGGCCAAAGAAGCTAAAGAGGCTGCTGAAACTGCTCAGACCGAAGAGGCAAAAGAGCCCTCTAAACCTCTCACGATCTATGGCTGCGGCTTTCTGACGCTGGAAGGCGGGACAGGCGCAAAGGCAGTCAGCGGAGACTGGGAAAACAGGACCTGGGAAGATCCCGAAGATGAGGGAACCGAATTTCAGGGGACGCATAGCACTCATTGATAATACGGAAGAAGAAGGGACAAAGACCGATACCGCTGACACTTCTGAGAAAGCGCAGGAGAAGGCGGAAGATACAGAGAAGACCGGGGAGACAGAAGAAGATACACAGGCAAAAGATACCAAGGCGCAGAAAGTCGAGGACGAAAAGGTCATCGAGGCCGCCAAAAATATCTCTTTCTCCGTGCAGGTCAAGTGGGATGATGATCAGAATGTGGACGCGCTTCGCCCTGATCTGATCACGGTCAATCTGTATGCCGACGGCGAGGACAGCGGCAGGACGGTCGTCCTTCATCAGGATAATGACTGGACGGCGGAGTTCGACGGCCTTCCGGCGAGCAAAGACGGGAAGCTGGTCTCCTACAGTGTCACGGAGGATTCTGTGGGCGGATATCTGGGCAGCATTTCCGGAAGCACCGAGGACGGTTATGTGATCGTCAATGTGCACACGCCCAATCCAACGGGGAGATCCGCCAGCGAGGAGGTAAGCCGGATCACGAAGAATGCGGCCGAGCAGAATCACACTCCCACGGTGACCACTTACACGACGAATAAGGTCGCGACGACAACAGCCAATTACAGCAATACGGCCCGCAGCGCCGCGGTACAGGGGGCGAAGACCCAGTCCCCCAAGACGCTGGATTCCGGCAAACCGGAGCTCTGGGCGATCCTCATGATCATCGGGATCGCAGGTCTGTATTTCTGGATGCGCAGGCAGGAAAAATAGTGCGTCCGGCGGTCAGTTCATAAAAAATTCACCAAATAAGTCCGATGGTTTGATTGACTATCGGACTTATTTCATGTATAACTTAATGATCCTGAAGGAATTAACGGAGGGACAACGATTATGTCATTTAATTTTCTGCAGCAGCTGCAGTACTATATGCGGGCACTATTTTCACAGAACGATCTCATGATCTTCATGATCGTCCTGGCGACGATCACGCTCCTGCCCGTTCTGCTCTGCGCGCTTCACTATAAGCCGCTGGTGCGTACGGTGGCGGTCGCTGTATTTATAATCTATATTTTCGGGAATCTCAGTTTTACGATCCTCAACAGGGAGGTTCTGTCCGCGTACACGCTGGAGCTGCCGGCGTTTATGAATTATCACAATGCTTTCTATCTGGACCTGGGGCTTGTGGGGACGATCCATTCCCTGTTCCACAACGGATTTTCGCAGACACTGCAGCATGTGCATATCAACAGCTTTGTGGCGGCCAGAGAGGTGCTGCTCAACATTCTGCTGTATGTGCCCATGGGATATCTTCTTCCCTTTGTATTTAAGCCTCTGCGCTACAGTGTGGCCGCGTGCACGTTCATCGGATTTGTCTGCAGCATCCTGACGGAATACACGCAGCTCGTCTTTAGGATCGGCTATTGTCAGGTGGATGATATCATCAACAATACGCTGGGATGCTTTATCGGAGCGGTCCTGGGATGCGCGCTCGCCCGTATCTGGAAGACCGCGTGAGAGGACAGCGCGCTGTCCCCCCGCGTTCTGGTGCGAATTGCACAAAATATGTAAATATTTTAGCTGTATTTTGGCATATTATGTGGTAGAATAGGATCATGCTATACGCAAACAGCAACCCGTTTATTTGTTTTCAAAATTCAAAATACAGGAGGACAACGATATGGCAGATTATTATGCATCTCTTGGCAAGAATCTCATTGGCACCAAGACATTTGACAACCTCATGACCGCTTTCGCAGGCGAGTCCCAGGCACGCAACAAATACACATATTTCGCCTCCAAGGCAAAGAAGGACGGATATGTGCAGATCGCCAAGATCTTTGAGGAGACGGCGGCCAACGAAAAGGAGCACGCCAAGATCTGGTACAAGATCCTTGAGGGCGTGAACGATACCAGGACCAATCTCGAGATCGCCGCGGACGGCGAGCATGATGAGTGGACCGAGATGTATCCCGGCTTTGCCAAGGAAGCCAGGGAAGAGGGCTTTGAGGAGATCGCTAAGCTCTTTGATATGGTCGCGGCGATCGAGAAGGAGCACGAGGCCAGATATCGCAAGCTGATCGAGAACATCGACGGCGGCCTGGTCTTCTCCAGGGACGGTGACCGCATCTGGGAGTGCGGCAATTGCGGCCACATCCATGTGGGCCCCAGCGCTCCGGACGTATGTCCCGTCTGCAACCATCCCCAGGCTTATTTTGAGCTTCGCGCCGAGAACTATTAATTGATCAGTTGAAAATCTGAAGGATCATATGGCTTGATCCGAATATAATTATTATTGAATTATGCTCCTGCCGGCTGTGCAGGAGGTAAGGCGCCTTATTTTTACCCTGTCAGTGTTCTTTGCCGTCACTGACAGGGCGGGATAGGGCGCTTTATTACAGATATGGAGGTTTGTGTCATCATGGACAGACAATGCGCGGTTTTGATGCCGGTCTTTTCACTCCCATCAAGGTTTGGGATCGGATGCTTTGACAGAGAGGCGTATGCCTTTGTCGATTTTCTCGCGGACGCGGGACAGAGTATGTGGCAGGTGCTGCCTTTTTGCCAGACGGGATTCGGAGACAGTCCCTATCAGTCGATCTCATCCTTTGCGGGCAATCCGTATTTTATCGATCTGGAACAGCTGGTGGGAGACGGCCTGCTCAGCTGGGAGGAGTGCGAATCCGTCTGGTTCGGCTCGGATCAGGAGAGAGTGGATTACGGGGCCCTTTACGAAAACCGCTATCCGCTTTTGAGGAAAGCTTACGGCCGGTTCGCGGACGCGATCCGGGGCGGCCTTGATATCCCCGCTTCCTCTCAGAAAAAGGAATATCAGGCGTTTCTGGATAAGGAGGCGTACTGGCTGAAGGACTACGCGATGTTCATGGCCATCAAAAACAGAGAAGAGGGCAGGAACTGGCTGTCCTGGGAAAAGCCCTTAAGAGACAGAGATTCCAAGGCAATGGAGAGCGCGGAGAAGGAGCTGGCAGATGAGATCGGCTTCTACTCCTTTATGCAGTATGAATTCGAGAGACAGTGGGAAAAGCTGCACGCTTACGCCAGGGAGAAGGGGATCAGCATCATCGGCGACATTCCCTTCTATGTCGCGATGGACAGCGCCGCCACCTGGGCCCACAGGGACGTTTTCCTCTTTGACAAAAAGGGTGAACCGGAAGCTGTGGCCGGCTGCGCGCCGGACGCCTTTTCCAAGACGGGCCAGCTTTGGGGAAATCCTCTCTACGACTGGAAGGCACAAAGCAGCGGGTACGCGTGGTGGATCAACCGGATCGCCAGAAACCTGGAGTTCTATGACATGCTGCGCATCGACCATTTCAACGGCTTCGCGGAGTATTATGCCGTCCCCTACGGTGATGAGACCGCGGAGAAGGGCAAGATCTGCAAGGGACCCGGCATGGACTTTTTCCGCGCGCTGACGGAGTCGCTGGGCGAGGTGCCGATCATCGCGGAGGATCTGGGGATCATCACGCCGGCGACGGAAAAGCTCCTTAAGGATACGGGGTATCCGGGCATGAAGGTGCTGCAGTACGCGTTTGACTGGACGGAATACAGCTATTACCTTCCCTACAACCACATCCCGAACAGTGTCGTCTACACGGGGACCCACGACAACACCACCACGAGGGCCTGGATCGAGGAGCTGAGCGATCACGACCGGGATTTCGCGCGGCGCTATATCCATTCGGAAAATACCGACTACGGGACTTTTGTCTGGGATATGATCCGCGAGGCCTATCGCTCGGTATCGGATCTGTGTGTGATCCCCCTGCAGGACTATCTTGTGAAGGGAAAAGAGGCCCGCATCAATAAACCCGGCACACTGGGCGAGAACTGGCAGTGGCGGCTGCAGCCCAATTTCCTCTCCAAAGAGCTGAGCGGCAGCATCAGAGAGCTCGCGAAACTGTACGGGCGCATTCCGGCCAAAAAAGAAGTCGAAGAAGAGGACGGGGATGAGCCTGCGGATTAAAATATATTTTGAGCAATGAATAAAATATTTCTTCCGGTCATATCATGAAATAACAATGGAATATTTACGTAAATAGTGATACAGTATTTTTGTAATACTTTTGTGATTTGCCGGAGGATATGATGGCTAAGAAAAGCACAGCTAAAAAGGGCAAAAAGAAGAAAAGCAAAGTTCTTCTCGTGTTGAAGATCCTTCTTCTTATATTTCTTCTGGTAATGGCTGCCGGGTTCGGGTATTTCTATTTCGGCGGCTATTATGACCGCGTCATGGCGATGAAAAGGGAGGCGGATGAGCTCGTCAGCGCCTCCACCAAGGAGACTTTTGTTCCCTCCCAGACGGGGGCGATCTACGACGCATCCGGGCACCTGGTGACCGAGACAATGGCTGAAAAGGACTCCAATTATCTCACCATCGACCAGATCCCCCAGACCTTTGTGGACGCGATGATCAGCATCGAGGATAAGAAGTTCTATTCCCACAATGGCGTAGACTATAAGGCGATCCTGCGCGCGGCGAAGGAGACCGTGCAGCATAGAGCGATCACGCAGGGCGGCAGTACGATCACAATGCAGCTGGCCCGCGGTATCTTCCTCAACAACGGCCGCACCTGGGAGCGCAAGGTGGAGGAGATCTTCATCGCCCGCGATCTGGAGAAGAAATATACAAAAGACCAGATCATGGAGTTTTACCTCAATAATATCTACTTTGCCAACGGGTATTACGGCATTGACGCGGCCTGCGAGGGGTATTTTAACAACGACCCCGGGAAGCTGGATCTGTCACAGGCTGCCTATGTGTGCGCGATCCCCAACAGCCCGACCTACTATGACCCGATCGTCAATCCCGACAACACGGTCACAAGGCGGAACCTGATCCTCAAGAACATGCTGGAGGACGGAAAGATCTCTCAGAGCGCGTACGATCACGCCGTTAGCGAGGAGATCACGTTGGACCTCTCCGGCAATAAGGGAGGGCTCCTTAGCGGCAACAACAATGTGGTCACTTATACCTATAAGTGCGCGACGGAAGCCCTGATGGAGATGCAGGGATTTGTCCTGCGCTATGATTTTGCCAGCGACGAGGACAGGGCGGCCTATCAGGAAGGCTACGACGAGATGTACGACGCCTGCCTGGCGCAGCTCTACAAGGGCGGGTACAAGATCTATACATCGTTTGACATGGAAATGCAGGACCTGCTTCAGGAGAAGGTGGACGAAGCGCTGGCGGATTTCACGGATCAGTCGGAGGACGGAAAGTGGAAAATGCAGGGCGCCGCGGTCTGCATTGACAACAGCACCGGACATGTGGTCGCAATGGTCGGCGGACGGTCCCAGGACACGGACGCGGATCTCACGCTCAACCGCGCTTTCCAGAGCTACCGTCAGCCCGGCAGTTCCATCAAACCGTTGGTCGTCTACACGCCGGCGTTTGACCACGGCTATTACCCCAACACGGAAGTCGAGGACAAAGAGATCGAGGACGGGCCCAAGAATGCGGGCGGCGGATACCGCGGCGAGATGCCGCTCAAGGAGGCCGTGCAGAGGTCCCTCAATACCGTCGCGTGGCAGATATATGAGGACATCACACCTCAGGTGGGACTCACGTGCCTTAAAAAGATGAGATTCTCCAGGATCGTGGACGCGGATGTGACGCAGGCCACGGCGCTGGGCGGATTTACATACGGCGTGGAACCTGTTGAAATGGCGTCCGGTTACGCGACGCTTGAAAACGACGGGCGCTACCGCGCACCCACATGCATTGAGTACATGCAGGACTACAAGGGAGACGTGATCTACAAGTCCGGCTCGGAGGAAACGACGGTGTATTCCACAAACGCGGCCAGAGAGATGGTCAGCGTTCTGGAAGGCGTTCTCGAGGAGAGCTGGGGAACCGGCCGGGGACTTAAGCTCAATGACGGCATGCCCGCCGCCGGCAAGACCGGCACCACGGACGAGGCCAAGGACGGCTGGTTCTGCGGTTTTACGCACTACTACACGACTTCCGTATGGGTCGGCTGCGACACGCCGGAAGCCGTCTATAATCTTCAGGGAGCCACCTGGCCCGGGACGATCTGGAAGAACTTCATGAATGAGATCCATGAGGGTCTCGAACCGGTGGAGTTCAAGGATTACGACCGCAAGAAGGAAAAGAAGGCGCTCGGCGAAGATGACGATGATGACGACGATGACGACAGGGGCGGCCACAGAGAAGAAAGGGCCGATACCGCCGTCACCGAAAAGCAGGTGGAAGAGGAAGAACCCGACATAAACATTCATTACGCCGATCCTGACATTGATGAGGATGAGCAGAGCGGCGGCAATAACAATGGCGGCAATAACGGCGGCAATAACGGCGGCAATTCCGGTCAGGATGTCACGCCCGGCGGCGGAGGCGGTGAAGAGCCCGGCGGCGGAGGCGAAGAGCCCGGCGGCGGAGGTGAAGAGCCCGGCGGCGGAGGCGGTGAAGAGCCCGGCGGCGGCGGAGGCGAAGAGCCCGGCGGCGGAGGCGGTGAAGAGCCCGGCGGCGGAGGCGAAGAGCCCGGCGGCGGAGGTGAAGA
>CAJOLP010000023.1 GCA_905235465.1 uncultured Lachnospiraceae bacterium
GATCCGTCCCAGAACACGATCACGATCTGCGGAGGCATTCTGGGCGGAAGTCTGTATGACAACAGCATGACCAGGGAAGAACTGTTCGCCACGGTGGGAGATACCCTGGGCCACGAGATCTCACACGCGTTCGATACGACCGGATCACAGTTTGACGAGTACGGCAATCTGCGCAACTGGTGGACGCAGGAGGACCGGGACGCGTTCAGCGCCCGCGCGGACAAGCTCAGAAGCTATTATGACAACATCGAACCGTTCCGGGATATTTACTGCAACGGCTCGCAGATCGAGGGCGAGGCCATCGCCGATCTGGTGGGGATGAAAATACTGCTGCGGATCGCCGCGGATGAAAAGGACTTTGATTACGACAAGTTCTTTAGGGCGTACGCGGCCACGTGGAAGACGATCACAACGATCCAGTACGAGTATCATGTGCTGGAGCAGGACACCCACCCGCTCCCTTACCTAAGGGTGAATGTGGTCGTACAGCAGTTTGATGAATTCTATTCCACCTATGATATCAAGCAGGGCGACGGAATGTATCTGGCGCCCGATGAGAGGCTGGAAGTGTGGTGAGAAGAGAAAATACAGGGGCATGCCGTTGGCGCGGCATGCCCTTTTTTTTATTGTAATGACAGCGTGACGCCAGACGCTGCCGCGCCCTTAAGGAAAAAAATTAAAAAAGTTGCAAATTACCTATTGACTATATGTTATATATGTAGTATAACAAATATTGAAAAGAGAACATAGGTGTTGGAACCGGAGTTCTTTTGAAATAGTAATAGTAAGTAGTAAGTAATATGTGATCCGCATGGATCAGATCATAAGGAGGTAACAGATATGATGACACCCAGTATTTTTACAAGGAATAACAGTTTTTGGAGAGATCCCTTTGAGGGTTTCGGTGTATTGATCCCGGACATTTGGGATGATTCTTCGCTTGAAAAATCTTTTGCCGGTTTCAGGACCGACATCGTTGAAAAGGACGGGAATTATGAGCTGCAGGCTGAGCTGCCCGGCTTTGACAAGGAAGATATCAACGTCGATCTTAAGGACGATATCCTGACCATCAGCGCCTCTCACAATGAGGAATCTGAGGAGAAGGACGAGGACAAGAAGTATATCCGCAAGGAGAGGCACACCTCTTCCTACAGCAGGAGCTTCAAGGTCAAGAATGTATTGCCCGAAGACATCAAGGCGGTCTACAACAACGGCATTCTTGAGGTATCTTTCCCCAAGAGGGACGCGCTGCCCGAGAAGGAGACCCACAAGATCGAAGTCAAGTAAGTAAGTAAACGCAGTCAAGCAGTCGACTAAGTGAGCCGGAGAAGTTTTTGGACTTCATGGTAAAGTCTGGCGATGGGGAGGCCCACAACATTGTTATAGTCCCCATTGATCTTTTCAATAAAAATACCGAAGTCTCCCTGAATGCCATAAGCGCCGGCTTTGTCATAGGGCTCATCGGTTGAAATATATTCATCAATTTCTTCTTCTGACATGGGGAAAACATGGACGTCCGTGCATTCGTGGAATGTGCGGACGTTCTGTTTTTGGGGAGAACCGTCATCTCTGAGCACAAGGGTAACGCCGGTGAAGACCTGGTGTGTCCTCCCCTGAAGCTCAGTGATCATAGCCCTTGCCTCTTCGCGGTCTGCCGGTTTTCCGAGAATTCGGTGGTCGATGGCCACGACAGTGTCCGCACCGATATAGAGCGTCTTCTTCCCTCCGGAAGGGTGGGAGCGGTCCGCGACTTCCAAAGCTTTCTGTAGGGAAAGCTCCTCCACAACTTCGGAGGGGATGTTGCTTGTGATGATCTCTTCGCCCTCTGCGGGGCAGACAGTAAAGTTAAAACCGGCCTGCCTGAGCAGGTCTTTTCTTCTGGGTGACTGGGATGCCAGCACCACATCGATCGTGTCTATCGTTTTCAACGCTGTTCTCCTGAATCAGGGGGTCAGTAATCTTCCAGAAAGCTGTGCTTTTCCCCGTGGATCTTGTAGCCGAGCACTTTGTTCAGCACCACATTCTCTGTGCTCTTAAAGATGTTCTTCTCCACCTGAGGGTTGGTCTTTTTGAGCTCCGCGATCAGGTTTTTGACTTCCATGCGCTTGGAGACGCCCGTGCCGTCGGTCCGGCAGGTGGTGCAGGTGTCGGTGAAGCGGCAGGCGCATTGGATAAAGTGGAGGTCGTTGTAGTCCCGCCAGGCTTTGATGTTGTCCTCGCGGATCAGGTACATGGGGCGGATGAGCTCGAGCCCCTCGAAATTGGTGCTGCGAAGCTTGGGCATCATCGCCTGATACTGGCCGGAGTAAAGCATGCCCATCAGGATGGTCTCTATGACATCGTCATAGTGATGGCCCAGGGCGATCTTGTTGCAGCCGAGCTCCTGTGCCTTGCGGTAGAGGTAGCCGCGGCGCATGCGCGCGCAAAGGTAGCAGGGGGATTTCTCCACATTGTATACGGCGTCAAAGATCTGTGTTTCAAAGAATTGGATGGGAATGCCCATCAGCAGGGCGTTCTGTTCGATGATCCGTCTGTTTTCCGGCGCGTAGCCGGGATCCATGCAGACAAATTCCAGCGAGAAGGGGAACTTGTTGTGCCGCTTCAGTTCCTGGAAGAGCTTTGCCATGAGCATGGAGTCCTTGCCGCCGGAGATGCAGACCATGATCCGGTCGTTCTCCTCGACAAGTTCGTACTGCACGACGGCCTTTTCAAATTTTCCCTCCAGATCGTGCTTGTATTTCTTGCGGATGCTCTTCTCGATGTCAGCGCATTTCTCACGGCGCAGCGCCTCGTCGTCTGCTTCCCTGCGGATCATGTAAAGCGCCCAGCGGCCGTAGCCTCCCTCCAGGGAATAGGCCTCCATGCCCATCTCCCGAAGCGTGACAGCTGCGTCGCGGCTGATGAGGCCATATTTGCACACGAGAACTATGGGAGCAGGGGCACCGTCCCTGGCGAGATCGCCGGAAGGGGCACCGTCCCCTGCGAGACAGCGGGTCAGGTCTTCCGGATCGACGCGCACAGCGCCGGGAAGGGTGCCGTGGGCAAACGCGTCCTCGTCCCTGAGGTCGATGATCCTGAAAGTGCCGGGAGGGCAGTTGGCCAGCGCCTCGGCAGTCATATCAATTCCGCTCTCATCGAAGCGGGCGTTATGATCACTCATCTGTATCTCTTCTCCAGGTATGCGGAAGAATATTTCTCGTCACAGTAGCGGCAGCGGGAGGCTGCGCTTGGGGTCGGAGAGGTAAAAGATGTGGGGCAGCCCCTGCTCGATGGTAGAAATACAGCGTGGATTGCGGCATTTGAGCACGCCGCGGATCTCCTTGGGCGGATTCATGACTTTCTTTTCCACGATCTCGCCCCCCTTGATCACATTGATCGTGATCCGGGGATTGACGAAGGGAACGGGATCCAGATTGAGCTTGTCCGGGTCACATTCCACTTTCAGAATGTCCTTTTTGCCCATCTCTTCGCTGCGGGCATTTTTGATGATCGCGACCGGATATTCCTCGCGGTCAAGATGCAGGTAGTGGTAGAGCAGCATTGCCTTCCCGGCCTCGATATGATCCAGAACCAGTCCTTCCTCTATTTTGCCAACGTTCAGCATAATATCCTCTCACTTCCGGCGCGCCGTCATCCGGGGCGCCATTTGCTATATGTATACGCGTCAGTCCACGTGAATGTCCAGTAAAGTAAGGATCAGCGCCATCCGGACGTAGACGCCGTACTGCACCTGTTTGAAATAGGCCGCCCGGGGGTCGCTGTCCACATCGACGGAGATCTCATTGACGCGCGGCAGCGGGTGCAGCACATACATGTCATCCCTGGCCATGCGCATCAGCCGTGAATCCAGAACATAGAAGTCCTTGAGTCTTATATAGTCCTCTTCATTAAAGAAGCGCTCGCGCTGTACGCGGGTCATATAAAGGAGGTCGAGCTTCGTGATGACGTCCTCGATCTTGATGCACTCCTCATAGGTATATCCTTTGGCATCCAGCATATCCGTGATGTAATCCGGAACGCGAAGCTCCGGAGGGGAGATGAAAACGAAGTGCACGTTCTCATAGCGGGCCAGCGCGTTGACGAGGGAGTGGACCGTGCGGCCGAATTTCAGGTCACCGCATATACCGATGGTGAAGTTTCCCAGACGCCCCTTGAGCTGCCGGATGGTCATCATATCCAGCAAAGTCTGCGTCGGGTGCTGATGCCCGCCGTCGCCTGCGTTGATCACAGGGATATCGGAGTACTGCGCGGCCACATAGGCGGCACCCTCCTTAAAGTGGCGGATGGCGGCGATATCCGCAAAGCAGGAGACGACACGGATGGTGTCGGCAACGCTCTCGCCCTTGGCGGCGGAGGATTGGTCGGCGCCGGCAAAGCCCAGCGCCTTGCCGCCCAGATTCATCATAGCGGCCTCAAAACTCAGGCGCGTGCGCGTGCTGGGTTCATAAAACAGGGTGGCGATCTTCTTGCCGTCGCATGCGTGCGCGT
Organism: uncultured Lachnospiraceae bacterium; assembly: GCA_905235465.1. Classification (GTDB taxonomy): domain Bacteria; phylum Bacillota; class Clostridia; order Lachnospirales; family Lachnospiraceae; genus CAG-791. The sequence goes on from CAJOLP010000023.1 coordinate 4,489, forward strand.
ATTTGGCGGGATTTTTCTCGATGTCAGCAGCCAGATCAAAAAGCGTTTCCAGCTCGCTGACCGAGAAATCCAAAGGTGTCAGACAGTGTCGCATATCGTGCCTCCAATTTAAATAATGAATGTTTACAGTTCCGTAAAGGCGATGCCCTGATCGCTCAGGAAGCGGACGACCATTTCGTCCCAGACCGCATCGGCCTGCTTGTCCATAGTAAAGTTTTTCAGCGCTATGCCGGTGACCAGCGTGACCTGCGCGCCGTCATAGCGCACGGTCAGGACCATGGCGCCGACGTATTCCAAAAGGTTCTTAAGGCCTGCCTCTAAAAGCGCCTTTTCCATCTGGCCGGCGGGGCAGTGCAGGATGATGGAGAGCGCGGTCGGCGCTTTTTTGCCCAGAATCAGGGACCGAAAGCCCGGGCGCACCTGGCTCCATTCCACCAGGGGGTGTCCGCTCAGCCCCAGCTTTTCCTGTTCCTCCCGGGTATAAAAGTCCATATTGATGTGGCCGTCGATCGTCCAGTTTATCTGCATATGAAGAGAAGCTTCTTCCAATAGAAACAAATCAAATGTTTCCCCGGATAGAAGCTTCGTCATGAAATTACCTGTTTCTGTAATCTGAAATGCTCTCATAGGTCACCTGAAGGAATCGTTTTATTTTACAAAAACTGCACATGCAGAGTCGTGCAAAGGGCGAGCCAGGCGGCGATCTGAATGACCAGAAGAAGCGGTATGCCGTACCGAAACAGCGGCTTGCGCCTCTTGTGGCGGAACAGATGCATGCCGATCAGGATGCCGAGGCTCCCGCCCATCAGGGCAATAATAAAGAGCACGGCCTCCGGAACGCGAAACCGGCGGTCCATCGCCCTGATCTTGTCTATGGCCATGGCGGCAAGCCCTATAATATTGATGACAAGAAGATAGATCAAGAGGATGGCTTTCGTGCTCAAATAACGCTTCTCCCTTTACAGTACTCTCCGGTGTTCCCTGACGTTTATTTTATTCGTTTTGGCAGGCGGTTTCAAGATAAAAGGGGCAAAAAAGAGAGGCACGGATGCTGTGTTGCATAAAATTGCGAATAATAATGCATAGATACACATTTTATGCATAATGCGCCGAATATATAAGCATAATTATTAAAATATATGCAATCAGCTATTGCATTTCCCGCATTCGTGTTGTATAGTAACGTTCGTACCGCGCACGGAGCGCAATTCATTAAAGGAGGAAGGACAATGTCTGAACAGAAAGAAAAAGTAATTCTCGCCTACAGCGGCGGCCTCGATACAACGGCAATCATTCCCTGGCTCAAGGAAAACTTCGGTTTTGAAGTCATCTGTGTCTGCGTGGACTGCGGACAGGAAGAGGAGCTGGACCATCTGGAAGAGAGGGCCAAATACTGCGGCGCCTCCAAGCTCTACATCCTGGACGTCACCGATGAGTTCGCGGAGGAGTACATCGTCCCCTGCGTACAGGCACACGCGGTGTATGAGAACAAGTATCTTCTCGGTACTTCCATGGCCCGCCCGCTGATCGCCAAAAAGCTCGTGGAGATCGCCCGCAAGGAGGGCGCGACCACGATCTGCCACGGCGCCACCGGCAAGGGCAACGATCAGATCCGCTTTGAGCTGGGCATCAAGGCGCTGGCGCCCGATCTCAAGATCATCGCGGCGTGGAGAAATGACAACTGGACGCTGGATTCCCGCGAATCGGAGATCGAGTACTGCCGCCAGCACGGCATCGAGCTTCCCTTCTCCGCGGACAGCAGCTACAGCCGCGACAGGAACCTGTGGCATATCAGCCATGAGGGGCTGGAACTGGAGGATCCCGCCAACGCGCCTGACTACCACCATCTGCTGGTCCTGAGCAAGACACCGCAGGAGGCGCCTGACGAAGTGACTTATGTCACCATGACATTTGAGCAGGGTGTTCCCAAATCCATCGACGGCGAAGAGATGAAGGTGGCCGACATCATCCGCAAGCTCAATAAGCTCGGCGGCGAGAACGGCATCGGCATCATCGATATCGTGGAGAACCGTGTGGTCGGAATGAAGTCCCGCGGCATCTATGAGACGCCCGGCGGCACTATTTTGATGGAAGCGCACCAGCAGCTCGAGGAGCTCATCCTCGACCGCGCGACCTATGAAGTCAAGGATGAGATCGGGCACAAGTTCGCCAGTCTTGTCTACGAGGGCAAGTGGTTCTCCCCTCTGCGCGAGGCGGAGCAGGCGTTTATCGAGTCCACACAGAAGTATGTGACGGGCGAGGTGAAGTTTGGCCTCTACAAGGGCAACATCATCAAGGCCGGCACGACTTCTCCCTATTCACTGTACAGCGAGGAGCTTGCCTCCTTCACCACCGGCGATCTGTATGACCACCACGATGCGGAGGGCTTTATCACACTGTTCGGCCTTCCCGAGAAGGTGCGCGCGACCAAGATGCAGCAGCTGGGTGAGCTTTGAGTCGGAGCAATGTTCTTTAAGCGGTCTAAAAGGGAGACGCCCCTGTTCGCGTATGATCCCGCAAAGCACAAGCCCATCATGCGCAAAAGTATCTGCACGGGCGAAACCACTGCCGGATTTAAGGATCTGAAGACGGGCACTTATGTGGACGTCATGCTGATCCGCGGGGAGGGCGATCTTGAAGAATTTATGCGGCTCTACGGGTTAAGTGACAGACCGGTGACAGAATACTGAGAGTGACATTATGTGGAGTTACAATGGAAGATAGTATTATCATTCGCGCGATGTCCGAGGATGACTACGACGGGCTCTTAAAGCTCTGGCACAGCATCGAAGGAATGGCCATACGCAGCATCGACGACTCCCGCGCGGATGTGATCCGCTTCATAAAGCGAAATCCCACCACCAGTGTCGTGGCGGTGGACGAAAGCACCGGGAGGATCGTCGGTTCGATCCTCTGCGGCAACGACGGCAGACAGGGGAGCTTTTATCATGTATGCGTCTCCCGGGACTATCGCCGGCGCGGGATCGGCACGAAAATGGTCGTCTGCTGTATGAACGCGCTCAAGGACCTGGAGATCAACAAGATCACCCTGATCGCGTTCACAAGCAACAGCGGCGGCAACGCCTTCTGGAAGAAGATCGGCTGGACCCATCGGGAGGACTGCAACTATTACGAGTTCGTGCTCAACGAGGACAACATCACAAGGTTTGTGGAAGCTGAGATCGATGACGCCTGAGGGCGCGCTAAAGAGGAGACAATAGGAGTTATCATGGAAAAGATCGAAGGCGGAGCGACAGCCGCGAAAGGTTTTGAGGCCTCCGCGGCCGCGGCGCGGATCAAATATGCGGGAAGGACCGATATGGCCCTTCTCTACAGCGAGGCACCCTGTGTGACGGCGGGCACGTTTACATCCAATATCGTGAAAGCAGCTCCTGTCATCTGGGACAGGGACCTGGTGCGCAGCGGAGCGCCGGCCCATGCGGTGATCGTCAATTCCGGGATCGCCAACGCCTGCACAGGTGAAGAGGGGCTTCGCTACTGCAGAGAGACAGCACAGGAAGCGGCCGCCTGTCTTGGTGTGCCGGAGGATTCCGTTCTTGTGGGGTCCACCGGTGTGATCGGCTTTCAGCTGCCCATGGACCGCATCAAAGACGGCGTGCGCGCGCTGGCAGCCTCCAAAAAGCCGGGCCTGAAGGCGGGTACGGAAGCGGCCAGGGCGATCATGACCACGGATACGACGGACAAGCAGTCCGCCTATACCGAGGAGATCGGCGGCAGGACCGTGACGGTGGGCGGCATGGCCAAGGGATCCGGCATGATCCATCCCAATATGTGCACGATGCTGGCCTACGTGACCACGGACGCGGCCATAGAGAAGGCGCTCCTGCAGAAGGCACTCAGTGAGATCGTACAGGATACCTTCAACATGATCTCCGTGGACGGGGACACCTCCACGAACGATACGCTTCTGGTCCTGGCAAACGGCTGTGCCGGCAATGCCGTGATCGCGGATGAGGGCTCTTCAGACTACAGGAAATTTTACGCGGCGCTGTTCGCGGTCTGCCGCGATCTGGCCATGCAGATGGCAGGGGACGGAGAGGGCTGTACGAAGCTCATCGAGATGAACGTGATCAACATGGATACGGTGGAGAACGCGAAGATCCTGGCCAAGAGCGTGATCACTTCGAGCCTTACGAAGGCGGCCGTCTACGGGCGCGACGCCAACTGGGGGCGGATCCTGTGCGCGCTCGGGTACGCCGGACCGGTCTTTGATCCCGATCACTGCGATCTGTATTTTGGCCAGGGGGACCAAAAACTCCTGATCTTCACCGGAGGGAGCGCCGCTGACTACAGTGAGGAGGAGGCGACAGAGCTTCTTTCCGGCGAAAAAGTCGTGATCACGGCGGATATGCACATGGGCGGCGCGCAGGCCACGGCCTGGGGGTGCGACCTGACCCACGATTATGTATCCATCAACGCGGATTACAGGAGCTAAAAACGGGGCAATTGTTCAGAACATTTGCACAATAATCCCAAAAATGTAAAAATAAACCTAAAAGAGGGCGATTCCGAACGTTGAATCGCCCTCTTATTTTGCTATAATTCGAGTCAGAAAGAGGAAGAGAAAGGAGGTACGAAAAATGTTTGACATTATGAGCTACGCAGAAAAGAACGACGTAGAGGTCACCGTGAGAAAGGGACATGACGGAAGAACGGCATGGGAGATCTTTTTAAGGGACAGGACACTTGGCATTACGGAGTTCACAAGGATCATCGATATTGAGATCCGCGGCAGGTTCGATCAGGATGCGTACCTTGAGAAGCGGTGCGAGAGTATGATGGACAGAATTCGCGGAGCGCGGATGAAGGAAATGTACAGGGAGATCGAGTGCACCAAGGAAGTTGAGACTAAAGAGCCCAAGCCCGCTGTCAAGAAGAAGGTCGCATAAGAAGATCGAAAAAGAACGAAATTAACCCAAAATAGTAAATAAATTGTGATGGAACATATTCCGCTTAAGGCCCGGCCTGACTGCCGGGGACAAGGGGGATATGTTCTTTTTTTTGGCCAAAATACGGGCGAGGCCGGGGAAAAGACTAAGCATTGAGATTTGGCAGAACGGTCAACTTGTGTTATCTTATAATCTGTTATCGCGCGGGAAGGGGCTTTTGGCCCGCTCCGAATGTGTGCGCGGTGAATAGTTAAATTCTGACAGAGGGAAACATGGCGAGAAAAAAGAAACAGAAATATGATAACAGCAGCATCTCCATGCTCAAAGGCGCGGACCGCGTCCGGCTCCGTCCGGGGGTGATCTTCGGTTCGGACGATCTGGAGGGCTGCATTCACGGCTTCTTTGAGGTGCTGAGCAATTCCATCGACGAGGCAAAAGCCGGTTACGGCAAATCCATTGAGGTAAAGCGCTTCCGGGACGGCTCCATTCAGGTGACGGACCACGGCCGCGGCGTGCCGCTGGATTACAATGAAGCCGAAAAGAGATATAACTGGGACCTGATCTACTGCGAGCTCTACGCGGGCGGCAAATATGACGCCTCGGACGGGACGTATGACTACAGCCTGGGACTGAACGGCCTGGGCGCCTGCGCGACGCAGTACGCCTCGGCGTATTTTGACGTCACATCAGTGAGGGACGGATACAAGTACCACATGCACTTTGAAAAGGGCAATCCCGTTGGGGAACTGGAGAAGGAGCCGGTCTCTCCCAGAAACAAGGCGACGGGCACCGTGCAGAGATGGCTGCCGGACATCGAGGTGTTCACCGAGATCGATATCCCGGACAGCGCGTTTGAGACGATCCTCAAGCAGCAGGCCATCGTGAACGCGGGCGTTCGCTTCTTATTCGAGGATGAGGTGACCGGGGACAAGAGGGAGTACCTCTATCCCGAGGGGATCCTGGGCTATGTGGATGAGGTGAGCGGAGAGGACCGCCTGACCTCCCCCTATGAGATCAGCGGCGAGGGAAGCGGCAGAGACCGCGAGGACAAGGAAGAGTACAGCGTGAAGGCGTCGGTGGCCTTCGCGTTCGACAATAAAAATCAGCTTCTGCAGTATTTTCACAACTCCAGCTGGCTCGAGCACGGCGGAAGCCCCGACAAGGCCGTCCGGAACGCGTTCGTCACTGCGTTTGACCGCGAGCTGAAGGCGCGGGGCCGCTACAACAAGAAGGAGAGCAAGGTCACCTTCGGGGATATCCAGGACAGCCTGATCCTCGTGACCAATTCCTTCTCCACGGCCACGAGCTATGAAAACCAGACAAAGAAAGCGATCAACAACCGATTTATCCAGTCGTTCATGACAGAGCTGATCCGGGATCAGCTGGCGATATGGTTCATCGAGAACAAGCCGGAGGCGGACAAGGCGCTGGAGCAGGTGCTCATCAACAAGCGCAGCCGTGAGTCCTCGGAGGCCAGCCGCATTCAGGTCAAGAAAAAGCTGATGGAGAAGGCGGATGTCACGAACAAGGTCAAGAAGTTCGTGGACTGCCGCAGCAAGGACACGGCGGAGCGCGAGCTGTTCATCTGCGAGGGCGATTCCGCGCTGGGGAGCCTTCTGACCGCCAGGGACGCGTCCTACCAGGCGCTGATGCCCATCCGCGGCAAGATCCTCAATCTGGAGAAGGCGAGCCTCCAGCAGGTGTTTCAGAGCGACATCATCCTCGATCTGATCCGCGTCATGGGGTGCGGCGTCGAGATCAAGGGGCAGAAGCTCCCCAAGGACATTCCGGAGTTCAATCTGGAACGGCTTAATTTCAGCAAGATCATAGTGGCCAGCGACCAGGACGTGGACGGCTTCCATATACGGTGCCTTGTGGTGACCATGATCCACAGGCTCTGCCCGCGGCTGATCGAGGAGGGCTATGTGTATTTTGCCGAGACGCCTCTGTATGAGATCACATACAGGCGCGGAAAGAAGGAGGAGACGCGCTTTGCCTTCACCGAGGGGGAGAAGGAGGCCATCCTGCGGGAGCTCGAGCCCGGTAAGGTCAAAATACAGAGAAGTAAGGGCCTTGGCGAAAACGACGCGGAGATGATGGCGCTCTTCATGGATCCGGCCACCAGAAAGCTGACGCGGGTCACGGCCGAAGGGGCGGAGGATATGGTCCGCTGGTTCTCGCTTTTTATGGGCGATGATGTGGCGCCGCGCAAGGCGTACATCGAGGAAAACGGACATCTGTACATTGACGATCTGGACCTGTCCTGACTGCGGGCAGGCACCTTCTTAATACATAACGGGAATTGGCAAATGAGTAAAAAGACAGACAAAGACAAAGCGGAAGTCCGGGAGACGTTTGATGACCTTCCGGTCTCGGAGGCGCTGCGGAAAAATTTCATGCCCTACGCCATGAGCGTGATCAAGAGCAGGGCGCTGCCGGAGATCGACGGCCTTAAGCCCTCCCACAGAAAGCTCCTGTACACGATGTACGAGATGGGGCTGACAAGCGGGGCGAACAGGACCAAATCCGCCAATATCGCCGCCAGAACGATGCTCCTTAATCCCCACGGAGATCAGGGCAACTACGAGACCATGGTGCGCCTCACACAAAATAATGAGACGCTCCTGACGCCTCTTGTGGACGGCAAGGGGAATTTCGGCAAGCACTACTCCAGGGATATGGCGTACGCGGCCAGCCGCTACACGGAGGCGCGCCTTACGCCTGTGGCGTCGGAATTCTTCAAATCGATTCACAAAGATACGATCGAATTTGTGGACAACTATGACGGGACGAAAAAGGAACCGGTGCTTTTGCCGGTCACATTTCCCAATATTCTCGCGAATCCCACCGAAGGGATCGCGGTGGGCATGGCCTCCAGCATTCCGTCCTTTAACCTGCGGGAGCTGTGCTGCGCCACGATCCTGCGCATCACGGATCCCGAAAAACCGTCCATCGCTGTGATGCCGGCACCCGATTTTACCACCGGCGCGCAGATCCTCTACGACCGGGACGCGATGAAAAAGGCATACGAGACGGGGAGAGGGTCCTTTAAGATGCGGAGCGTCTACCATATAGACGCGAAGAACCGCGTCATCGAGGTCACACAGATCCCCTTTACGACCACGGCGGAGGCGATCATCGACGGCGTCATCAGCGCGGTCAAGGCCGGCAAGGTAAGTGAGATCAACGACATCCGGAACGAGACGGATCTGCAGGGACTTCGCATCGCGATCGATTACAAGAGGTCGTCCGATCCCGAGAGCCTGATGCAGAAACTGTTCAAGCTCACAAAGCTTGAGGACTCCTATTCCTTTAACATGACGCTGCTGCTGAACGGGACGCCCAAGGTGCTGGGCGTGGAGGAGATCCTGGACGAGTGGCTTGACTGGCGCCGTGCCTGCGTCGTCAGCGAGCTGAAATACGATCTGGCCAAAAAAGAGAAGGAGCTGCATCTTCTTGAGGGTCTGGCCAAGGTCCTTCTGGATATCGACAAGGCGATCCGCATCATCCGACAGACGGAGGAGGACGCGCAGGTCATCCCGAACCTCATGAAAGGGTTTGAGATCGATGAGGAGCAGGCGACCTTCATCGCGGAGATCAAACTCCGGAATCTGAACCGGAAGTATATTCTGGACAAGACGGCCGCCATAGAGAAGCTGGGGAAGGAGATCCGCACTCTGAACCGGCAGATCAAAAGCAGAAAAGAGATCGACAAGATCATTGTCCGGACGCTGGAGGAAGTCAGCAAAAAGTACGGGAGCGACAGGCGCACGAGGCTCGTGGACATTGAGGAGGCGCCGGTCTACGACGAGGCGGAAGAGATCAAGGACTACGACGTGACAATCTACCGCACGAGGGAGGGATACGTCAAAAAGGTGGCGGCCGCCTCCATGCGGGCAAATCCCGAGATCAAAGTCAAAGAGGACGACGAGATCGTGCAGGAGCTGCCCACGACCAACACGCAGGAGATCCTGTTCTTTACGGACAAGTGCAATGTCTACAAGACATTCGCCTATATGCTCACCGACGCGAAGCCTTCAGAGCTTGGCGAATACATGAACAATGTGCTGGGTCTGGAAGAGGGCGAGAGCGTGATCTACGCCGCGCTTATGGATCCGGAGGCGGAAGTCTTCATCGGGTTCAAAAACGGCAAGTGCGCGCGTTTCCCCATGAGCGTCTATGAGACCAAGCAGAACAGGAAGAAACTGGTCAAGGCGTTCAGCGACAAGTCGCCGGTGATCGCTATTTTCATCTTAAAGGAGCCGGCGCGCTTTGGCATGCTCAGCAACAGGAATAAACTCCTGATCTTCGGAAGTGACGCCGTGCCGCTCAAGACCACCAAGACGACCCAGGGCGTGCAGGTGCAGCGGCTCTCTTCCAGAGCGGAAGCAGTGTGCCTGGATCATGTGGAGAACTACCATCTGGAGACGGAGAAAGGATTCGGATATCGGAGCGGCCTGCCCGCGGCGGGCGGCGTCTACGACGGGCAGATCAAAATGGGGCTTGCCTAATGTAAGCGCATGGGATATGATACCAATATGAATGTTCACGAAAATTTAAGTTATGAAATTCGTGAACACCAAAGCGAGGTATTGGTATCATGATCGAAAAGAATAACAGACAACCGGATATAGAGAGGGAGCTGCGGCCCGTGGAGTATGATCTGCTGTCGGCGATTGCCGGCGCGGATCCTGCATACGATCTGAGCCAGCGCTCCCTCTCTCTGCGCTTTGGCCTGTCCCTTGGCAGGATCAATAAAGCGTTAAAGCTACTGAGAGAGAGCGGATATCTGGATGAGCGGGACGGGCTGACCGAAAAGGCTGCGGAACTCTTTGAGAGGAGAAAGCCGCAAAGAGCGGTGATCCTGGCTGCCGGCTTCGGGATGCGCATGGTGCCCATCAATCAGCAGGCGCCAAAGGGGCTTCTTATGATCAGAGGTGAGACTCTGATCGAGCGGCAGATCCGACAGCTGCAGGAGGCAGGCGTCAGCGAGATCTCCGTTGTCGTGGGGTATATGAAGGAGCAGTATGAATATCTGATCGACGCTTATGGCGTGAAGCTCATCGTGAACAGGGATTATGACCGCGGCAACAATCTTTTGTCTCTGTACAGCGCCCTGAAGTCAAAAAAGAACGGCCTGCACAACTGCTATATCGTTCCCTGCGACCTGTGGTGCGCCTCAAACCCTTTCCGCGGCCGGGAACTCTATTCCTGGTACAGCGTGGCTGACGAGACGGATCCCGACAGCGACGTCCGCGTAAACAGAAAGGGAGAGCTGGTCAGAGTCGCCGCGGGACGGCACCTGAAAGCGGAACCCGGAAACCGCATGATCGGGATCGCGTACCTCACGGATCCGGTTGACGGGGAAGTCGCGGAACGCGTCCGGGAGATGGCAGCGCAGAGAAGATACAAGGATACGTTCTGGGAGGAAGCGCTTTACGCGCGCGAGGACCGGATGCAGGTGTGGGCGCGCGTTCTGCCGGCCGCCGATATGATTGAGATCAACACTTATGAACAGCTCCGGGAGATGGATGCTGGGTCCGCGCAGCTGCAGACGGATTCGATCCGGACCATCTGCGATGCCCTGTCGTGTCAGCCGGAGGAGATCACGCAGATCGAAGTGCTCAAGAAGGGGATGACAAACAGGTCCTTTATCTTTCGGGTCAGGGGCAAAAAGTACATCATGCGCATTCCCGGAGAGGGCACCGAGCAGCTCATCGACAGAAGGGGCGAGGCGGCGGTCTACACTCTTTTAAAGGGAAAGGGGATCTCGGACGACGTGATCTACATCGATCCGGACACCGGTTACAAGATCACGGCCTTTATCGATAACGCAAGGGTCTGCGACCCCTCGAATCCGGAGGATGTGCGGCGCGCGATGGCGCGGCTCAGGGACTTTCACGGGATGCGGCTTGAGACGGAGCGGTCCTTTGACCTCTTTGGCCAGATCGACTTCTACGAGACCCTGCGAGGTTCGGAGCCTTCCGTCTTCCGCGATTACGACGCCGTAAAAAAACATGTGATGTCGCTCAGGTCCTTCGTGGAGAGCGGCCGCGGCGCCGGCGCGCGGACACTGTGCCATATCGATGCCGTGCAGGACAATTTCCTCTTTGCGGGGGACGATCTGTATCTCATCGACTGGGAGTACGCCGGCATGCAGGATCCCAACCTGGACAT
>CAJOLP010000024.1 GCA_905235465.1 uncultured Lachnospiraceae bacterium
TCTGCCGCTTCGCCGCCCTTACACTATTCCCTAAGGGCGCAGTAACGTCCACCACCACGCTTTCATAACAATTGTGCCGCTTCGCCGCCCCTACGCTATCCCCTAAGGGCGCATTAGCGTCCACCGCGTCCACCCCGCCATACTTTCCCACTAGGACGCTTTAAAGTGCTAAAATTTTTCCTTGCTTTATAGGGGGCATACTGATACAATTCATACTGACGCGGTAGGGCTGCCGAAGCAGCCCTGCCGCCCCGTACAGAAAGCATTTGTGCGTATGCTATTTGTGCGAAGACATTATTCTTTTACAGCACAGGAGGAAACGGATATGAATGAGCTCGATAGAAACCGCGCCATGATCAGCGAATGTGATGATGTGATCCTGGACGCCCTTGCCAAAAGGATGAAATGCCTGCAGGATGTGATCAGCTACAAGAAAGCGACGGGCATGCCCATCCTGCAGCCCGACCAGGAGCGCAGGAAAATGCAAGCTTTTGAGGACAAAATCCGCAAAAGCGGTTATGATGAATATGAGGCCGAACTCCTGGATATCTTCAAGTATATCCTCCGCAACAGCAGGCGGATCCAGGCGAAGGCACTGTTTGATTACAATATTTTTCTCATCGGCTTCATGGGCGCCGGCAAGAGCACGATTGCGCGGGGCCTGAGTGAAAAGCTCGAGATGCAGCGTGTGGAGATGGATGAGCTCATTGTCCAAAAACAGCAGATGTCCATCTCGGAGATCTTTGACGAGTACGGCGAGCTGTATTTCCGCAACCTTGAGAGCAACTGCCTGATCGAGCTCCAGAAGCAAAAACAGACCGTAGTCTCCTGCGGCGGCGGCATCGTCATGCGCGAGGACAACCGTGACACGATGAAACAGAACGGCCGCGTCGTCCTGCTCACCGCCACGCCCGAGACCATTCTCGAGCGCGTCAAGGACAGCGACGAGCGCCCGATCCTCAACAATCACATGAATGTGGACTACATCGCCGGCCTTATGGAAAAGCGCCGCGAGCGCTACCAGGCGGCGGCCGATGTCACGATACAGACAGACAACAAGACCGTCACAGAGATCTGTGACGAGATCATCACCAAACTGATCATGATGGACAATCAAAAAGAGGAAGCATGAATAGTCGTCAAAGTACAGCCACAAGTCAAAGTACAGCCACCCGTCCAAATACCGCCCGCCGCTCATCCAAAGACGACCCGGCGGATCTGGCCGCGCGCAGGGAGCTCGCGCTGGCAGTCATACAAAGACTGAAGGCGGAGTATCCCCTTGCGGAATGTACACTCAGTTATGACGACGCGTGGCAGCTTCTGATCAGCGTGCGGCTCGCCGCGCAGTGCACGGACGCCCGCGTGGATCTGACGACCCCCAAGCTGTATGAAAAATTTCCCACGGTGGCCGCGCTCGCCGCTGCCGACCCGGCTCAGATCGAGGAGATCGTAAAGCCCTGCGGCCTCGGACACAGCAAGGCCAGGGACATCAGCGCGTGTATGCGTATTTTGCATGAACAGTATGATGACCGGGTCCCCGACACCTTCGAGGAGCTGCTGGCTCTTCCGGGCGTCGGACGCAAGAGCGCCAATCTGATCATGGGGGATGTGTTCGGAAAGCCCGCCATCGTGACGGATACCCACTGCATCCGTATCAGCAATCTGATCGGGCTTGTGGATGATGAGAAGCAGCCCGCCAAAGTCGAGAAGGCCCTCTGGAAGATCGTACCGCCCGAGGAGGGCAATGATCTGTGCCACCGCTTCGTGCTGCACGGCCGCGCGGTCTGTGTCGCGCGAAGGCCCCGGTGCGCGCAGTGCTGCCTGAGTGACATCTGCCGACACGGTATTGCAATTATTTCTTGATAATGGGATAATACGACATAGAAATCAAGGGGGAATGTTCGGCATGAGCGATGACAAAGGGAATCAGGGTAATACGAATCAGCACAATAATCAGCGCAATAAAAAACAAAGCACTGTTCAGATCCTGGGGAACCTTGTCCTGATCGGACAGCTTGGGCTGTCTGTGATCATGCCGCTTCTTTTATGCTTTTTTATCTGCTATCTTCTGGTCTCCCGTCTGGGCGCCGGCCAGTGGGTATATATAATCGGATTTATCTTGGGCCTTGGGGCCTCCTTTATGACCGCTTATAAGGTCTATCTCCACGAAATCAATAAACAGAAGCCCGATGAGGGCGATTATAATTCCAATAAACATTACTGATGTTTTCATCCCGAAAGAGAGATTGCAGCGTATTATGGAGAAACGAGATGATGTAGCCAAAGAAACACGGCTGATCGGGTTGGGCACACTGGCCGGTACGGCTGTTATGCTTGTCGGGTTCGCCGTTCTGCATTTGGCTCTGCCCGAGCAGATCCCCTTCGGGATCTCCGAGATTGTCAGCGGCCTTTTGGGATGCGCTGTGGCCGTCGCCAACTTCTACTTCATGGGCCGCACCGTGCGGCGCGTCGTGAACTGTGAGCGCGAGGATGACGCCAGGCGGATCATGACGCTCAGCTACCGCAACCGGCTGCTCATGCAGCTCGTGTGGGCGATCCTTTCCATGGCGGTGCCCTTCCTCAATCCGGCGGCGGGCATCATTCCCCTGTTCATCCCGAGCCTTCTGATCAAGGCCCGCGGTGTCAGGAGCGGCCTTGACTTTAGCGGAAGCGCGGCCGCCTCGTCCGGCGACACGTCCGGCGACACAGCCACTGACGCGGCCGACAGCGCCGACAGCAACGCAGCTGACGACACGTCCAACGATGCTGACGCAGACGAAAAAACAAATTAACGCATGTATTCCCGCAGCCTCTGCTGCCGGGTCCAAATACAGACAAACAAATATTAGGTAAAGGAGGTGAACAATAAAGCATGGATGTTGATATTACCGGCGCGCGAATATTCTTCACAATCCATACAGGGATCCCATGGCTGGGAGATATTCCGATCTCTGAGACGATCGTCGTGACCTGGATCGTCATGGCCGTGATCACGATCACCTGTATCGTGCTCACCAGGAACCTCAAAGTTGAGAATATTTCCAAAAAACAGGCTCTTGCCGAGATGCTCGTTGAAACGGCGAACAATTTTGTGCGCAACAATACCGGCGGTAATAAGTTTGACGGTCTGATCCCATTCGTGAGTGCTCTGTTTTCGCTGAGCATCGTCTCCAACCTGATCAGTCTGGTGGGCCTGAGAAGCCCCACGGCAGATCTGTCAACGGAAGCTGCATGGGCGGTCGTCGTCTTTATCATGATCACGGCGGAAAAGATCAAGGCCGGCGGTGTTGGCGGTTATCTGCTTGGATTTACACAGCCGATCCCGGTGCTGACGCCATTTAATATTCTGTCGGAGATCGCGACACCGATCAGTATGGCATGCCGTCACTTCGGCAATATTTTGTCGGGCATCGTCATCAATACCCTGATCTACAGCGGACTGACGCTCGCGTCTCACGCGCTGTTCGGGCTGATCCCGGGAGCCATCGGCAGCTTCTTACAGCAGATCCCGTTCCTGACGGTCGGCATTCCCGCCATCACGGGCGTGTATTTTGACTGGTTTACGGGTGTCATGCAGGCATTTATTTTCTCAATGCTGACGATCATGTATATCGCCAACGCGGCGGAAGGGTGAACCGGGCCTGACCGCGGGCAAAGCCCCGGGGAGCGCGTTTTAAGTCAGCACAAATACAGTTTCACTTTATTTTAATTGTTTAAGAGGAGGACAAAATGGATTTCACATTACTTGCAAAAGGTATCGCTCTGGCAGGCTGCGCGATCGGTGCAGGATGCGCTCTGATCGCAGGTATCGGCCCCGGTATCGGTGAAGGCAACGCCGTAGCAAAGGCTCTGGAGGCCATCGGCCGTCAGCCCGAGTCCAAGGGCGACGTCACCAGCACGATGCTTCTTGGCTGCGCGATCGCGGAGACGACAGGTATTTACGGTTTCGTCACCGGCCTTCTGCTGATCTTCGTGGCGCCCGGTATGTTCATGAATTATCTTTCCTGATCCCTCACAGATACCGATCGGAATTTAGCTACCGGAAACCGAACACTTAGAGAGGTAATCAGATGGAAACTCAACCCCTAGTGACAATAGTTCCCTGGACTTTCATCGCGCAGATCCTCAACCTTTTTATTCAGGTCTATCTGATCAAGCGTTTTCTGTTCAAACCCATCAACGAGATGCTTGAAAAGCGCCAGAAGCTCGCGACCAAAGAGCTTGATGACGCCAGAGCATCCAAGGAGGCGGCGGACGCCCTCAAAGAGGATTACGAACACCGCATCGAGAAGGCGCATGATGAGGCCGCTGCGATCGTGAGCAGCGCGCAAAAGGAGGCGGAGCTCCGCTCCGACGAGATGCTCGCCGATACGCAGGCCCAGATCGTCAATATGAAGAGCAAGGCTGAGGCCGACATCGAGCATGAAAAGAAAAAGGCGATCAACGAAGTCAAGGACGAGATCGGCGGCATCGCGATGGATATCGCGGGCAAGGTCGTTGAAAAAGAGATCAACGAAGAGGATCACCGCCGTCTCATAGATTCGTTCATTGAAAATGTAGGAGAGGCATCATGACGTCAGAGGGCGCTCTTTACGGGCAGAGTCTGTATGACCTGGCCAAAGAAGAACAGATCACGGACCGGCTCCTTGAGGAGCTCGAGATGGTCGGCAGTCTTTTCAGTGAAAATACCGATTACATCACACTGCTTCTGGAACCTTCGATCCCGAGAAAGGAACGCCTCGGGCTTGTGGACGACGCCTTCCGCGGACAGGTGCACAGCTATGTGCTCAATCTCTTAAAGCTCATGCTGGAGAATAACCTGCTGCGGGAATTTAACGCGTGCGTAAGGCAGTACCGCGCCTCCTACAACGAGGACAACGGGATCGCGGAGGCCGTCGTGACCAGCGCTGTGCCGCTGACCGACGGGGAGGTCGAACAGCTCACGGCCAAGCTCGAGCAGTTCACCGGCAAGAAGATCCTGCTCACGCAAAAGGTCGATGAGACCGTTCTTGGCGGCCTGTGCGTGGAGACGGACGGCAAACGCCTGGACGGCACGGTGACAGGCAAGCTCGACGATATGCGCAGGATGCTGAGCGATATCGTTCTGTAAAGCCCGTCAGAAAGGTAGATAACTTATGGATTTAAAACCCGAAAATATTTCCCAAGTCATTCGCAGCCAGATCAAATATTATGAGAATGCGATCATACAGAATGAGACCGGGACCGTTCTGACCGTCGGCGACGGCATCGCCCGCGTGTCCGGCCTGATCAACTGCATGGCCGGCGAACTGCTGGAATTTGAGGACGGCACCGTCGGCATGGCGCAGAACCTGGATGAAAACAGTGTTTCTGTCGTTCTGTTCGGTGATGACACCGGCATTCTGGAGGGACAGACGGTCAAGCGCACCGGACGCGTCGCGTCCGTTCCTGTGGGCGATAACCTGGTGGGGCGCGTTGTCAACGCCATCGGCCAGCCCATTGACGGTGCGGGCCCGATCTACACGACCGAATACCGCGCTGTGGAATCGCCGGCGCCCGGCATCATTGCGAGGCAGCCTGTCAAGGAGCCTCTGCAGACCGGTATCAAGGCCATCGACTCCATGATCCCCATCGGCAGAGGACAGCGTGAGCTGATCATCGGCGACCGCCAGACCGGCAAGACCACCATCGCGGTGGACACCATCCTCAACCAGAAGGGCAAGGATGTCATCTGCATCTATGTCGCCATCGGACAGAAAAGATCGACCGTCGCTTCTCTCGTATCCCAGCTGCAGGACGAGGGCGCGATGAAATATACGATCGTTGTCGCGGCGACGGCTTCCGATCCGTCCCCGCTTCAGTACATCGCCCCCTACGCGGGCTGTGCCATGGGCGAGTATTTCATGCTCAACGGCAAGCACGCGCTGATCATCTATGACGATCTGAGCAAGCACGCGGTGGCGTACCGCGCGATCTCGCTTCTGATCCGCAGACCTCCGGGACGTGAAGCTTATCCCGGTGACGTATTCTACCTGCACTCCAGACTTCTGGAGCGCGCTGCGAAGCTCTCCGACAAGAACGGCGGCGGCTCCCTCACAGCGCTCCCGATCATCGAGACCCAGGCGGGCGACGTCTCCGCTTATATTCCGACCAACGTCATTTCCATCACGGACGGTCAGATCTTCCTGGAATCCGAACTCTTCCACTCCGGCATCATGCCGGCTGTCAACCCCGGTATCTCCGTATCCCGAGTTGGCGGCAACGCGCAGATCAAGGCCATGAAGAAGGTCTCCGGAACGCTCAAACTCGTGTACTCCCAGTACAGGGAACTGCAGAGTTTCGCACAGTTCGGTTCGGATCTGGACGAGGACACCAAAGTGCGTCTGGCCAAGGGCGAGCGGATCGTGGAAGTACTCAAGCAAAAGAACGGCTCGCCGATCCCTGTCGAAAAACAGGTCGCGATCCTGTACGCTGTCGTTCACGATATTTTGACCGATGTCCCTGTGGAAAAGATCTCCGAATACGAGGCGGGGCTCTACACCTTCCTGGACAACGACGGGGAGGCTGCCAAGGCTATGCGCGCGATCCGTCAGACCGGCGAACTCAAGGAAGAGACGGAAAACGAGCTCTCCGGCGCTCTTAACAGATACACAGCGAATTTTATTTCCAGATTGTAAGAGGTAATTATGGCTGCTGCAAATATGAAAGCTGTCAAATTGCGGATCAAGAGCGTGCAGAACACGATGCAGATCACCAAGGCGATGCAGCTGGTGGCCGTCTCCAAACTGCGCAAGGCCAAGGAGCTGGCGGACAACTGCAAGCCCTATCTCACCATCCTTCGCGACACGCTGACGACGATCTCGATCGGCAATACGGATTTTCAGTCTCCCTACACCAAGGAGAGTGACAACAGCAAATGGCTCTATATCGTGATCGCGGGTGACCGCGGGCTGGCGGGCGGCTACAATGCCAATATGTTCCGCTTTGTCGAAAAAGAGATACAGGGCCGCGACTACGCTATCCTTCCCATGGGCAAGAAGTCCCTGGAATATTTCCGCGGCAAAAACGCGGAGATCTTCACGGATGAATTTGACGAGGTCGCCAGGGTGAGTGTTTCGGACTGCTTCGAGCTCTCCCGCATGATCTGCGACGCCTACAAAAAGGGCGAATTCGGCCACGTTCTCATGTGCTATACCAACTTTGAGAACATGCTGTCCCAGACCCCCAGCGCAGTCTCGATGCTGCCCCTTTCGGACTTTGCCGTCCGAAAGAAGCAGGAGGACGAGGCAGTTGCCACCGAGGAGAGCGGCAAGACGTCCAAGGATTCCGGGCATTCACATAAGGCCAAAAAGGCCAAAAAGCCCGAGCTGGCGCCCGAATACGACACGTCCATGCAGGAGGAAGAGCGAAGGCGCTTTCACCAGATCCTGTACGAGCCCGGAAGCGAGGAAGTCTTCAACACAGTCGTGCCCGAATACCTGGCCGGAATCCTGTACGCCAGCGTCAACATCTCCGTCGCCAGCGAACTCGCCGCGCGGAGAATGGCCATGGAGTCCGCTACGGACAACGCGGAAGAAATGATCGAACAGCTCACGCTCTACTACAACCGCGCGCGCCAGTCCAGCATCACCCAGGAGATCACGGAGATCGTTGCCGGCGCGGAAGGCGGCGGAAAATAAATCAGAGAGGAAACAATTAAATGAGTGATAGACATGTAGGAAAGGTAATACAGGTCACCGGCCCCGTTCTGGATATTCGTTTCCCGGAGGGGGAGCTGCCCGCTCTGCTCAATGCCATAGAGATCGAGACGGACGGCCGCAAGCTGATCGCCGAGGTGGAACAGCAGATCGGTGACGACGTGGTCCGCTGCGTTGCCATGAGTTCTACAGACGGCATGGTCCGCGGCCTGGACGCTGTGGATACACAGGGCCCTATCTCCGTTCCTGTCGGAGAGGAATGCCTGGGAAGAGTATTTAATCTTCTCGGAGAACCGGTAGATGATCAGCCGGCTCCCGAGACGAAGGAGCGCTGGTCCATCCACCGCCCTGCCCCTACCTTTGAGGACCAGATCCCCGCGACGGAGATCCTCGAGACCGGCATCAAGGTCGTCGATCTGATCTGCCCTTATGCCAAGGGCGGCAAGATCGGACTGTTCGGAGGCGCCGGCGTCGGCAAGACAGTCCTGATCATGGAACTGATCCACAATGTCGCGACCGCGCACGGCGGCATCTCTGTTTTTACAGGTGTCGGCGAGCGCACCCGTGAGGGCAACGACCTCTACGGCGAAATGAAGGAAAGCGGCGTTATCGATAAGACGGCTCTGGTCTACGGACAGATGAACGAGCCGCCGGGAGCCAGAATGCGTGTCGGTCTTTCGGGGCTGACCATGGCGGAGTACTTCCGCGATGTCAAAAATCAGGACGTCCTGCTCTTCATCGACAACATCTTCCGTTTCACGCAGGCCGGTTCCGAGGTCTCGGCGCTTTTGGGCCGCATGCCCTCCGCCGTCGGTTATCAGCCGACTCTGGCGACGGACATGGGCGCTCTGGAGGAGCGCATCACATCCACCAAGAAGGGTTCCATCACCTCCGTGCAGGCGGTCTACGTCCCTGCGGATGACCTGACGGACCCCGCGCCCGCGACGACATTCACGCATCTGGACGCGACCACCGTCCTTTCCCGTGATATTTCGAACCTCGGTATTTATCCTGCCGTGGACCCGCTGGACTCCACCAGCCGTATCCTGTCGCCCGACATCGTCGGCCAGGAGCACTACGACGTCGCGCTGGATGTACAGCGCGTGCTGCAGCGCTACAAGGAACTGCAGGATATCATCGCGATCATGGGTATGGACGAGCTCTCCGATGAGGACAAGCTGACGGTCTACAGAGCGCGTAAAATACAGAACTATATGTCCCAGAGCTTCTCCGTGGCGGAGCAGTTCACAGGCATGCCCGGCCAGTACGTGCCGCTCAAGGAGACGCTGCGCGGATTCCGCATGATCCTCGACGGCGGGTGCGATGACCTTCCGGAGAGCGCTTTCCTCTTTGCAGGCACGATCGATGATGTCTTCGCGAAAGCCGGCAAATCCGTGAATTGAGTGAAGGGAGGAATCTGCTATGGCAACCTTCCAGATGCAGGTCGTCACCATGGACGGCCTACAGTTTGAGGGTGAGGTGGAACGCATCAAACTGCGCTCGGCGCACGGCGATATCGCCATCCTCGCCAACCATATCGACTATTGCACCGCGATCGGCATGGGCGTCGCCAAGGTGGTCCTGCCGGACAAGACGGAGCGCTATGCGGCCTGCATCGGCGGCATGCTGTCCGTCATGAACAACGTCGTCCGCGTCATCCCCACCACCTGGGAGTGGTCCGAGGATATCGACCTGGAGCGCGCGCTGGCCGCCAAAGAACGGGCCGAGCAGCGCCTCAAGGAGGAGCAGCTCAGCAAAAAGGCTCAGGTCAACGCGGAAGCCAAACTCTACCGTGCGCTCGTGCGCATCAGCGCCGCCAGCCCGGAAATGTGAGGCACAGACCAAACAATACAGAGGACCCTTCCCGGCTTTGCGGGAAGGGCCCTCTTTTTATAATCTTTTATATCCTATGTCCGGCGCCCGCGCGCTTTCATCCGCGCGGTATCACTCTCATCTGCCCTCTCCTCCCTTGTCTGCACCTCGCGACTTTTATCCGCGCCGCCCCACTCCTATCTGCACCGCGTCCCACAAAAATTCATGTCGCATATTGCCCCGCAAACGTGTAAAATATAGTGGACGACAAGGAACAGGAGGAATCAAAGTGCTAATCAATGTCGAACAAGTTTATCAGTCACCGATCATCTACAAAATCTACGTTCCTTTAAAGGGCAACGCCCTTAAAAATCTCAACTGTTACGTTCTGATCGACCACGGCGAGAGCCTCGTGATCGACACCGGCTTCCGCACCGATGAGTGCCGAGAAGCCCTGATGGGCGGACTCGCCTCCATCGGCGTCTCCCCCGAACACACGAAACTGTTCATCACACACCTGCACTCCGACCACTGCGGGCTTGCGGAGTATTTTGACCACCCCGGCAGCACGATCTATATGGGCGCCGACGAGTATACATCCTTGCAGTACTCCCTAAACGACCGCACCTTCAACGAACTCAACGAACGCCTCCTTCGGGAAGGCTTTCCGGAGGAAGAACTGCGGGAGGCCAACAGCGACAATCCGGCCCGCGTATACCGCCCCAGCCGACTGTTCCCCGCAGCGCTCATGCGCGACGGGGATGAACTGCGGATCGGGTCCGTCACGGTCCAAACACTGCCCGCCCCCGGTCACACTCCGGGCCAGATGATCCTCTACATACCGGAGCAAAAGATCATGTTCACCGGCGACCATGTCCTCTTTGACATCACGCCTAACATAACCACCTGGCCGGAGATGAAGGATTCCCTGGGCGAATACCTGATCAGCCTCGACCGGATCCTCGAATATGATGTGGAGACGGCGCTGCCCGGCCACCGCGGCATCTCCGACAAGACCGTGGCGCAGCGTGTCGCGGAGATCAAACGCCATCACGACCGGCGCCTTAGCGAGATCCGGGAAGTGCTGCGCGACAACCCCGCGGCCAACGCCTACGAAGTGGCCTCCAGACTCACCTGGTCCCTTCACGGCGCCACCTGGGACACCGCGCCCAAACAGCAAAAATGGTTCGCGGTGGGCGAGACCATGGCGCACCTGGACTACATGCGCTTCACCACCAAAGAGATCCCCGAACAGGGCGCCTACACACTGCTGTGACCCCTCCCCGGGCCGGGGACACTGCCGTGCCCCCTCCCAGGGCAACTTTGATCCTGCGGTCCGTGGTCTCCATACGGCAGTCCATGTACTCCTTCCTGCAGTCTGTGGTCTCCATCCTGCAGGCCGTGTACTCCATCCTGCAGCCTGTGTACTCCATCCTGCAGCCCATTGATCCATGCGGCAGCCTGCAGCCGCCCGGTCATCCGGCCGGCCTCTTGCCACCCTGTCGATCGCCACTATGATCGATATGTTTTAATCTGTGCGGCCAGCCGGCCGCCCTGAGTGGGAATTGCCATGTATTACGAAATTGAAAGCCATTTACAAATGAAACCCCTTATCTTCGATGAGGAGAAACTGACAGTAGGCGATGACATTTATCCTTACGATGAGATCGAGGATCTCCAGATCACGCGCGCGACTATTTTTTCAACTTTCGGTATTTTAACGCTGACCACAAAAGCGGGAAAGAAAGTTCAGATCCCCTTTGCGCGCTCCGATATGACCAAACTCAAACGTGCCATGCGCGAACTCGAGCACGAAATGAGCCTGCGCGAAGCGCGCCGTGAGGCCGCGGATGAGCCCTATCAGTCCGCCTCACAGTCCGCCTCACAGTCCACTTCACAGGCCACTTCACAGGCCGCCCCGCAGATGGCCCGGGAGCCCATTCAGTACGACCCCTACGAAGAAGTCAAAAAACTCAAAGAACTCCTTGATATGGGCATCGTCACCGAAGAAGAATTTCAGAAAAAAAAGAAAGAACTGCTCGGCCTCTGACTTCCATGCTTCCTGACACTGCTGCGGAAGAAAGCGCACTGAAACCGGTCCGACGTACGACGTTTATAAGTAACAAAATGATCAACAGCGCGGTGGAAATCCCACCGCGCTGTCTTTTTTTACTTCAAGTAGTGGCCGATCAAATCTTTGATTTGCTCCATATTGATCGGATAACTACTGGTCTCGGAAGTCAGAATCAGCTTTTCTCCCTGATAAATACCGCATTCCTGATACATCACTGTTTTACGGATTGCTTTCCTCGCATAATTCTCATCATCCATCATGCCCTGATGTTCCCAGTAAAACACCTTGCGCTTCTGAATATTCAGGCAGGTAAAATCAGGATAAACCGTTCCATACCTTTTCAGTTCGAGAGGATATTCATAGTGATATGGCACTCCTGCTTTGGCCAGTTGGTTTGCAATGATCATTTCGGATTTGGAACGAACCTTTTCACCCCTATCGGTCAAAAAGAAAGCCCTCTGCTCATCCAGTATTTTCCCTGTGTAAGACACATTCTCCCATCGCCGCAAAATGGAATCATCTGTTTCGATCAGCGGGTTCACAAGCTCTTGCCTTGCTTCATTCAGCATTCCAAACACTTCCTCTCCGGTAACTTCAGGAAGTTTTGCCATAAAAATATCAATGGCCTTCATTTCCATCCGGATCGCGCACAGCAGCTTCTGATCATAATCCTTTTGAGCCAGCCCCTCTGCAACATACCTTTCCTTTACCGGAATATACCTTCCGCCTTTTTCTGATTTTTCCTTTCTTTGGTAGTACTGCTTCTTTCCCTTTTTCACACTGATGCGAAGTTTCCCTTTCGGTGCCTTTTTGAGCTGTTCATTTGCCTCC
>CAJOLP010000025.1 GCA_905235465.1 uncultured Lachnospiraceae bacterium
AACGATAAAAATTTACAAAATATTAAAAATTTGAGAAAAATATGTTGCAATATTATGCTTAATATATTACAATAATGTTACATTCACGGAAATGATCTGGAAAAAAGGGAGATGGAGTGATGAAAAAAATAACTGCAGCTGTTCTTATAACTTCAATGGTCGCGGGCATCGCGTCCCCTCTGGGAAGCGGGTTCAGGGCGGAAATGGAAGCGAATTATAAGGCGGCCGTCTCCAATATTGGGGGGACTGTTGTACAGGAGGCCGAGGAGCCTTCCGGAGAAGACAGTTTTGATCAGGCGATCAGCGATCTCTACGATCAGTCACAGTCAGTGACGGACAAGGAGATCCTGGCGAGCGCGGAAAAGATGCCTTCCGACTTCAACGCCGTAACGGACAAGATGGGCGACGAGGCGCAGGACGTGATCGACCGGTTAAAATACTATGAAGTCGTAAAGAGCGGCTACATGTCCGGCGAGAACACCGCGGAAGATCTTTTCGCACCCACGATCATGGACGAGTGGCACAAACAGAGCGAATACACATCCTTCGTGATGCCGGCCACCGACAGCATCCGGGCGCTGATCCCCAGGATCAAGGTCACCAAAGTGAATGTGAGCGATAAATCCGCTGTGATGGACATCTATGAGTGGATGACCGTCGGCTATGGCGCTGAGGACTCCGATGTGATCAACGCCACCGCCTACGGCTACAATTTCAGCGTGACTATGTTAAAGACCCGCGAGGGCTGGAGAATCGCGACGGTCGACAACACGGATCAGAACTTTGACTGGATGCAGGAGGAGGCGGAAGAGGCCGCCAGGGAAGCCAGCGCATTTGGCACAGGCGCGCAGGCAAGTATCTCCGCGGATGACGCGACACAGATGCTGGCAGCCACCAAGGTTCCCTACACCTACAACCGCACAAGCGCCATCTCTTACGCGGACAAATACTGCATCAACTACAATTCAAAATACAACAGCTATAAGGGCAGAGGCGGCGACTGCGCGAACTTCGTATCCCAGTGCCTCTATGCGGGCGGCTTCCCGCAGGATTCCGAGTGGTACAAGCACAGCGTGGCATGGATCAATGTCATGAAGCAGATCGCCCACTTCAAGAGCTACGGCACATTCCTCAACGCCAATAACGGGAATCTGCTGAAGGGCAACCCGATCTATTTTGACTGGAACGGCGACGGCGTCTACGATCACGCCACGATCTGCGCCGGCAGAAACAGCAACGGCGTCGCGATCCTGGACTCCCACACAAGGGACCTGTATCACGCGACATGGACGAACTGGAGCTTCAAGAAGGCCGGAACCATCCAGCTTCGCAACTCCGGCACGGCCACGGCGACATCCGTCAGCGGCCAGTGGAAGACAGACAGTGTCGGCAAATATTATGTCAACGCGGACGGAAGCAAGATCAAGAGCAGCTTCCAGAGCATCGGCGGCAAGACCTACTACTTTAACAGCAAGGGATATATCGTAAAGGGATGGGTCACCGTCAACAGCAAGAAGTATTTCATGAACCGCTCCACAGGCGTCATGTGCACCGGATGGGTCACGGACAGCGGCCATAAGTATTATCTGGGCTCCAACGGCGTGGCCTACACAGAGTGGAACCAGATCAGCGGCAGCTGGTATTACTTCAAGCCGAGCAACTGCCAGATGGCGACCGGGTTCTATTTGGTAAAGGGCAAGAAGCACTATTTTAACAGCAAGGGCGTAGAGCAGTTCGGATGGATCACCGTATCCGGCAAGAAGTATCACCTGGATCAGTACGGTGTGGTGCAGACCGGCTGGCAGACCATCAACAAGAAAAAATACTACTTCAATTCCAACGGCGTCATGGTCACGGGAAATGTAAAGATCGACAATGTGGTCTATCGCTTTGACAACAACGGTGTGTACCAGGGCAAGGCGCCGGCCGGCTCGGTGGTAAACAGCTCGACATCTGAAAAAAAGAGCACGACCACAGTGGCCAAGAAGAACGGCTGGGTCAAAGAAAACGGCAAGACCTACTATTACAAGAACGGCGTCAAGAAGACAGGGTGGTTTAAGTACAGCGAGCAGAAGACATATTACTTCAACGCCAACGGCTCGATGGTCGCGAACACATGGAAGACCATCAATGGCAGCAGGTACTATTTTGACGCCAACGGCGTCATGAAGAAGAACTGCTGGTTCCAGTACAAGAACAACTGGTATTATCTGACCGCGAGAGGGAAGATGAAGACCGGATGGCTGAATCTGCAGGGAAGATATTTCTATCTCAATAAGGATGGAAAGATGAGGACCGGCTGGTTTAAGGATACGGACGGCGAGACCTATTACCTGGATTCCGAGGGCCTGATGGCCACCGGCAGAAAGGTGATCAACGGAAAGACCTATTACTTTAACAGCAGCGGAGCGCTGAAAAAGTAACGGTAAACATTTATATCAATGCTATGCCAGGGGAGGCAGCCAATGGGAGGAGACACCCAATTGGGCTGCCCCCTCTTTTTGTGCGGGATCCGGTCACGGATCCCCGCTGTTTTCCATATCCTTTAATTCCGGCATGACGGTCAGCAGCATCGTGACGTAGCAGGCGGTGCCGCCGATCACGTTGGAGATCGGCTCCGCCATGAAGACGCCGTTCGTGCCAAGGCTAAAGACGCCCGGCAGGATGATGGCAAGGGGGACGACGATCACCACTTTCCTAAAAAGGGAGAAGAAGATCGCGTGCTTCTTTTTGCCCAGCGCCTTGAAGGTGGTCTGTCCGGCGTACTGCAGGGCCATGAAGACGAAGGCGAAGAAATAGATGTGCAGCGCCGGGACCGCCTGCGCAATGAAGTCCTCTGACGGGCTGAAAATACCGATAAAGAAGGCGGGGAACCGTTCGATCAGGATCCAGACCGCGGCGGAATAGACAAGGCCCATGGCGGAGATGAGAAAGATCCCCCTGCGCACTTTTTGCGGCCGCCGGGCGCCGTAGTTGTAGCTAAGGACAGGAGAGCCCCCGTCGGCGATGGCCAGTACCGGCGTCTCGGTGATCTGCCGAACGGAGTTGACGACGGTCATGATGGAGACGCCGCCGTAAGCGGCAAGCATATTGTTGCAGACGATATTGACCAGACTGTTGGTGAACTGCATGATAAAGGACGAGAGTCCGAGACTGACGATCTCCCCGGCGATGGAGAGGTCGTCCCTGAACTGCCTGGGGGTCATGAGCCTAAGCCTTAGCTCCGCCTGCCCGCCTGTGAGAAATCTAAGGACAAAGACGGCGGAGAGCGCCTGGGACAGGACCGTGGCAATGGCCGCGCCCCGAACGCCGAGGCCCAGCGTGAAGATAAAGAGGGGATCCAGCAGGATGTTGGTGACGGCGCCGATCAGGACCGTGAGCATCCCCACGCCGGAGAATCCCTGCGCGTTGATGTAGGGATTGAGTCCCGTGGCGATCATCGTAAAGAACGTGCCCAGCAGATAGATCCGAAGGTACCCCGCCGCTATGGAAATATTCCCTTCCGTGGCGCCCAGAGCGATCAGGAGCGGCTGGGTGAACACCTCGCCCAGGACAAGGATGACGGCAGCGGTCCCAAGGAGCATGAAGAAGGACAGATTCATGATCTTCTCAGCGCTCCGGCGGTCGCCCCGGCCCCGCGCCATGGAGCAGAGCGGCGCGCCGCCCATGCCGTAAAGATTCGTAAAGGCCGTGACCATCATGATCACGGGAAAACACAGACCGACCCCGCCCAGCGCCAGTGTGCCCATGCCGGGGATCCGGCCGATGTAGATGCGGTCCACGATGCTGTACAAAAGGTTCAGCACCTGCGCGACAAGCATCGGCAGGGATGTCATAAAAATATTCCGGCTGACGCTGCCGTTTTCAAAATCCACCTGTCTCATACGTATACTGAATCCTTCTGATACATTAACTGATACAGAGCGTGCGCAAAAATCACGGACGCTCTGCTTCACTTTATCGCAAATCCCCGGGCTCCGCAATTGAATTTGTTGCCGTATTTGTCACTAGTGTGTTATCATATTTGGTAATCGTTCTTTTTACTGAATGAAAATGAATGCAAATAGATAGAGACTTATAAAAAAGTTTAGAAAAAACGAGAGGTAGCAAATGTCCAAATTTACAGATAAGTTGTTTGGAACACACAGCCAGCGGGAGATCAAGCGGATCATGCCCCTGGTGGAGCAGATCGAAGCGCTCCGCCCGCAGATGCAGGCGAAGACCGACGAGGAGCTGCGCGGGATGACCGAAGAGTTCAGGGGAAGGCTCGCGCAGGGGCAGACACTGGACGATATTCTGCCCGAGGCCTACGCGGCCGTCAGAGAGGGCGCAAAGCGCGCGCTCGGCATGGAACCCTTCCGGGTACAGCTGATCGGCGCGATCATTCTGCACCAGGGCCGCATCGCGGAGATGCGCACAGGTGAAGGTAAGACGCTGGTGGCGACTATGCCCGCGTATCTCAACGCGCTTGAGGGGCGGGGCGTCCAGGTCGTCACGGTCAACGACTATCTGGCCAAGCGTGACGCCGAGTGGATGGGTCAGGTCTACACATTCATGGGGCTCACCGTCGGCGTGATCTTAAACGGCATGAACAGTGAGGAGCGGCAGCAAAATTACGCCTGCGACATCACCTATGTCACCAACAACGAGCTCGGATTTGACTATCTGCGCGACAACATGTGCATCTACAAAAATCAGCTCGTCTTAAGGGAACTTCACTACGCGATCATCGATGAGGTCGACTCGGTCCTGATCGACGAGGCGCGCACACCGCTGATCATTTCCGGTCAGAGCGGCAAATCCACCAAGATCTATGAGGCCTGCGACATTCTGGCCAAGCAGATGACCCGCGGCGAGGACATGGAGGATCTGTCCAAGATCGACGCGATCATGGGCGTCGAGAGAGAGGAGACCGGCGACTTCATCGTCAATGAGAAGGACAAAGTCGTCAACCTGACGGCAGAGGGCGTCACGAAGGTCGAGCGCTTTTTTCACATCGCCAACCTCGCTGACCCGGAGAACCTGGAGATCCAGCACTGCATCATTCTGGCCCTTCGCGCGAACAACCTGATGCACAGGGACCACGATTATATCGTCAAGGACGACCAGGTCCTGATCGTCGACGAATTCACCGGGCGCATCATGCCGGGCCGCCGCTATTCGGACGGCCTGCACCAGGCCATCGAGGCCAAGGAACATGTAAAGGTCAAGAAGGAGAGCAAAACGCTCGCGACCATCACGTTCCAGAACTTCTTTAACAAATTTGACAAGAAGTGCGGTATGACCGGTACGGCGCTGACCGAGGAGCGCGAGTTCCGCGAGATCTACGGCATGGATGTTATCGAGATACCCACCAACATGCCGGTGATCCGCAAGGATCATCAGGACGCGGTCTATAAGACGAAGAAGGAAAAATACAGGGCGGTCGTGGACGCTGTCCGGGAAGCCCATGATAAGGGGCAGCCGGTCCTTGTGGGCACGATCTCGATCCAGGTCTCGGAGGAAGTCTCCAAGATGCTCCGCAGAGAGGGGATCCCCCACAACGTGCTGAACGCCAAGTTCCACGAGCAGGAGGCGGAGATCGTCGCGCAGGCAGGACAGCACGGCGCCGTGACGATTGCCACCAACATGGCAGGCCGTGGTACCGATATCAAGCTGGATGACGAAGCCAAGGCGGCAGGAGGCCTTAAGATCATAGGCACCGAGCGCCATGAGTCCAGGCGTATCGACAATCAGCTGCGCGGCCGAAGCGGACGTCAGGGCGATCCCGGCGAATCCCGCTTCTATATCTCGCTGGAGGACGATCTGATGCGTCTGTTCGGCTCCGAGCGGATGATCAGCATGTTCAACGCGCTCAAGATCCCGGAGGGCGAGGAGATCTCCCACAGCTCCCTCTCCAAAGCGGTGGAGGGCGCCCAGAAGAAGATCGAGACCAACAACTTCGGCATCCGCAAAAACCTGCTGGATTACGACCAGGTCATGAATGAGCAGAGAGAGATCATGTACAGGCAGCGCCGCCAGGTTCTGGACGGCGAGAGCATGCGGGATTCCATTCTCAATATGATCTCCGAACTGGTGGACGAGTATGTGGACACCTGTATTTCCGACGATCAGGACAGCGATGAGTGGAACCTGACCGAGCTCAACGAGCTCATCCTGCCGGTCATCCCCCTGGAGGTCATAAACCGCGGCCGGATCCGCGAGCGCACCAAGGACGGCCTCAAGCAGCAGCTCAAGGAAGAGGCTCTGGCGCTGTATGAGAGCAAGGAGGCCGAGTTCCCGGATGAGGAGGCGGTCAGAGAGCTGGAGCGCGTCGTATTGCTCAAGGTCGTGGACCGCAAGTGGATGGACCACATCGACGACATGGATCAGCTCCGGCAGAGCATCGGACTGCAGGCCTACGGCCAGCACGACCCGCTGGTGGAGTATAAGCTCGCGGGCTACGAAATGTTTAACGAGATGAACCACAATATCATGGTGGATACGGTCCGCACGCTCTATCACGTCAAGGTCGAGCAGAAGGTGGAGCGCGAGGAGGTGGCCAAGGTCACCGGGACCAATAAGGACGAGACTTCTGCCAAGGAGCCTGTCAAGCGCGCGGCCAAGAAGATCTATCCCAACGATCCCTGCCCCTGCGGAAGCGGCAAGAAGTACAAGAACTGCCACGGAAGACTGGAAGGCAAGTGATCGCGACTACATAAAGGAGTGACTGCTGTATGATCGAACTGGATCAGATGAAACTGGAATTACAGCAATATGAGGATCAGCTTAAGGAGGTCAGGGATTCCCTGGATCTCGAGTACAAGAAGCAGAGGATCGAGGAGCTGCAGCGGGAGTCCGAGGCGCCGGATTTCTGGAACAACGCGGACGTCGCCAACAAGAAAATGAAGCAGCTCAAGGATCTGCAGACGCTGGTGGAAGACGCGGACGGGCTGTCCGCTTCCTATGAGGATATGATGATGCTCATCGAGATGGGCAATGAGGAGAACGACCGCTCGATGATCGAAGAGGTGCGGGAGGAGCTCGACAGCTTTGAGGCCAAGATCGAGGAGATGAGACTCTCGACCCTTCTGACCGGCGAGTACGATGACTCCAACGCCATCATCAGCCTGAACGCGGGCGCGGGCGGCACGGAGAGCTGCGACTGGTGCTCCATGCTCTACCGCATGTACACCCGCTGGGCGGACCGCAAGGGCTATTCCGTGGATGTGATGAACTATGTGGACGGAGACGAGGCCGGCATCAAGTCCGTGGATTTTCAGATCAACGGCCCCAACGCGTACGGATATCTCAAGTCGGAGAGAGGCGTTCACCGCCTGGTCCGCATCTCGCCCTTCAACGCGCAGGGCAAAAGGCAGACTTCCTTTGTCTCCTGCGACGTCATGCCGGACATCGAGAAGGACACCGACGTCGAGGTCAATGACGACGACATCCGGATCGACACGTACCGAAGCAGCGGCGCCGGCGGTCAGCACATCAACAAGACTTCCTCGGCGATCCGCATCACGCATTTCCCCTCGGGGATCGTCGTGACCTGTCAGAATGAGCGGTCCCAGTTCCAGAATAAGGACAAGGCCATGCAGATGCTCAAGGCCAAGCTCTATATGAAGCAGCAGGAGGAAGAGGCGGCCAAGCTCGCGGGCATCCGCGGCGAGGTCAAGGATATTGCATGGGGAAGCCAGATCCGCTCCTACGTCCTTCAGCCCTATACGCTGGTCAAGGATACGAGGACACAGGAGGAGACCAGCAATACCGGTGCTGTGCTTGACGGGGATATTGACCGCTTTATCAACGCCTATCTCAAGATGGAAGCAGGGAAAGCGGGAAAGCAGGAAGTATAAGGTATATTGGTGATAGAGTGATAGGCTGTCAGACCGGGAGGTTCCGCAGCCTATTATCATACGGGGAGACGACATTCATATGCTGCGAACACGGAAGTTATATGAGGAGGATGCCTATCAGTCTTCGTGCAGCGCATCCGTGCTGCGCGTAAGCCGCGCGGAAGACGGGAACGCTGAGCACACCGGGCTGTGGGAGATCGTCCTGGATCAGACAGTATTTTTCCCGGAGGGCGGCGGCCAGTCCGCCGACCGCGGCTGGATCATTCCGTCGGGAGAAGAGACGTGGGAACCCGCTGTCGTTGTGGATGTCCGGATCGTCGGGGATGAGATCGTACACTTCGTAAAGCCTTCCGGCGAGGACGCCCGGACAGACGGCGCTCAGACATTCGGCGCGGGGCAGGGTGACACACGGCTTCCCGGCGAGGGGGATGCGGTCACGGCTTCCATCGACTGGGGAAGGCGCTTTGGCTTCATGCAGAACCACACGGGGGAGCATATCCTGTCCGGCATCATGCATGCCCGGTACGGCTATGACAATGTGGGATTTCATCTGAGTGACAACACAGTGACGCTCGACGTCAGCGGATCCCTGTCCCGGGAGCAGATCATAGATGTGGAATGGGAGGCCAACGAGGCGGTCTACAGAAATCTTCCCGTCATGATCTCCTATCCGGACGACGCGGCACTGGCAGCGCTCAGCTACCGCAGCAAGAAGGAAATAGAGGGACAGGTCCGCATCGTGACGATCCCGGACGTGGACGTCTGCGCCTGCTGCGCGCCCCATGTGCGGCACACAGGCGAGATCGGGATCATCAAGATCGTCCGCGCCATCCGCTGGGGCGACGGGATGAGGCTCACCATCGAGTCCGGCGGCCGCGCCTTCGGCACGATCCAGAAGGGGCAGCTGGTCCTGGAGGAGATCTCTCACCTGACGAACAGGAGCCGCGAGGAGAGCGCGGAGGGCGTACAGCACCTCTTAAGCGAGATCGAAGCCTATAAGGAGCGGGTCAAGGCGCTGTCCTACGAAGCGGCGTTTCTGCGCCTTCAGGCGCTCCCGACGGACGCGGTCAACGCGTTTGTGTTCGCGCAGGAGATGGACGCGATCGTCCAGCGCAATCTCGTCAACAGGCTCACAGAGGAGCATACAGGCGTGTGCGGCGTCTTTGTGGGGGATGATGAGAACGGATACCGCTATATTATCGGCAGCGGCAATGAGGATGTCAGGGAAATACAGACTTTGCTGCGGGAAAAGTGCGGCGCGAAAGGCGGCGGCAAACCGGTCATGGTACAGGGATCGGTGAAAGCCGATGAGAAGGCGCTGCGCGGTATTTTGCCCGCGTGACATGAACCGCTGTGAGTTCCCGCAAAGGAGGTGACGAATGTCAGCATCATTTTTATCCATATTCATTATGTTCATGATCATTATGTTTCTCTCGAATGCCGTCAGAAAGTCGTCCGGGCGTGACAGCCATGGAACCGGCAGGAAGGCGGCGGGCATGAGGACGTATGAGAAGAGCATAACTTTCGGGTCTGAGAAGAATAAGGCAAATAAGGCCGCAGGCGGCTTCGGACAGCAGGCGGGGAGCCGCGGAAAGAGCGGCCGCGACGAGAACGCGGACATCTCCTGCAGGCAGTACGGTCACGATCACAAAGGCGTGGACGACACGCTGGGGCGGTTTATTGTACACGATGAGCCGGAGGACGGCTATATTCTGCTCAACGGTGTCAAGCTCAGGATCTCGGAAGCCGACGATTATGAGAACAGGATCTGAAGCCGCGCTTTTGGGCAGCCTCCCCGGCCGGCAGATCTCCGGCACTTTTCACAACAATAAAAGATAAACAAAGGAATTTTTTAAAATTTACTTTTCAAATAGCACAGCATGTAGTATGATGGGATTTGGTACACAATATATTGTGGACAAATCCCATTTTGTTACAATATTTAGATGTACAGGCAAAAACTTCGTAAAATAAGCGACAATTTGCCATCACGGATGTAAAGTGATTACACAACTTGGGGAGGGAATGTAAAATGAGCGCTGATTATGGAACAACGGAAACCATTGTGAGGACGAATGTCATCAAGAGAGACGGACAGGAAGTCGACTTTGACATCACCAAGATCGAGAACGCGATCGGCAAGGCTAACAAGGAAGTTCCGAAGATCTACCAGATGAACATTTTCCAGATCAAGGCGATCGCTGACAACATCGCGCAGGAGGTTGCGGATTACAAGCATGCGGTAAACGTAGAAGATATCCAGGACATGGTCGAGACCGGCATCATGGAAATGAGGGGCTATGAAGTCGCGCAGAAGTATGTCCGATATCGCTACAAGAGAGAACTTTCGCGCAAGAGCAATACGACCGATGACGGGATCCTCGCGCTGATCGATCAGATCAACGAGGAAGTCAAACAGGAAAATTCCAACAAGAATCCGGTCATCAATTCCACGCAGAGAGATTATATGGCGGGCGAGGTCAGCAAGGACCTGACCCGGCGCGTGCTGTTGCCGGAGGACATCGTCAGGGCCCACGAGGAGGGCATCATTCACTTCCACGACTCCGACTACTACGCGCAGAAGGAGCACAACTGCGATCTGATCAATCTCGAGGACATGCTGCAGAACGGCACGGTCATCAGCGAGACAATGATCGAGAAGCCGCACAGTTTCTTCACGGCCTGCAACGTGACGACGCAGATCGTCGCGCAGGTGGCCTCAAACCAGTACGGCGGGCAGTCCTTCACGCTGGCGCATCTGGCGCCCTTCGTGGACATCAGCCGGCAGAAGATAAGAAAGCAGGTCGTCGAGGAGAGAGAGGCCTGCGGCGAGCCGCTGGACGAAGAGGTCATCAGCAAGATCGTGGAGAGGCGCCTCAAGGAGGAGATCCGCAGCGGCATCCAGACCATCCAGTATCAGCTCATCACACTCATGACCTGCAACGGCCAGGCGCCGTTCGTCACCATGTTCATGTATCTGGATGAGGTGCCCGAGGGGCGCACCCGTGATGACCTGGCGATGGTCATCGAGGAAGTGATGATCCAGAGAATGCAGGGCGTCAAGAACGAACAGGGCATCTGGATCACGCCCGCCTTCCCCAAGCTGATCTACGTGCTGGATGAGGACAACATCACGCCCGAGTCCAAGTACTGGGCGCTCACGGAGCTGGCAGCAAAGTGCACCGCCAAGAGAATGGTGCCGGATTATATCTCCGCCAAGAAGATGAGAGAGTACAAGAACGGCGATGTGTACCCCTGCATGGGCTGCAGGTCCTTCCTCACACCGGATATAGAGGGCCTTGGTAAAAACGGAGAGCACAAATATTACGGGCGGTTCAATCAGGGCGTTGTGACCATCAACCTGGTGGACGTAGCCTGCTCGTCCAACGGCGATATGGACAAGTTCTGGGAGATCCTGGATGAGCGGCTGGAGCTCTGCCACAGAGCGCTTCGCTGCAGGCATGAGCGCCTTCTGGGCACCGTATCGGATGTGGCGCCGATCCTCTGGCAGCACGGCGCGCTGGCCCGCCTGGGCAAGGGCGAAGTCATCGACCCGCTCCTTTACAACAATTACTCCACCATAAGCCTTGGCTACGCCGGCCTCTACGAGATGTGCGTGCGCATGCTCGGCAAGTCCCACACCACGGACGAGGGACGTGAGTTCAGCCTTTCCGTCATGCAGAGGCTCAATGACAAGTGCGCGGAGTGGAGAGCGGCGGAGAACATCAGCTATTCCGTATACGGCACGCCGATGGAGTCCACCACCTACAAGTTCGCGAAGTGCCTGCAGAAGCGCTTCGGCATCATCGAGGGCGTCACGGACAAGAACTATATCACCAACAGCTATCACGTCCATGTGACGGAGGAGATCGACGCGTTCAAGAAACTCAGATTTGAGGCGGATTTCCAGAAGCTCTCTCCCGGCGGCGCGATCAGCTACGTGGAAGTGCCGAATATGCAAAACAATATTCCGGCCGTCCTCGCCGTCATGCAGTACATCTATGACAACATCATGTACGCGGAGCTCAACACCAAGAGCGATTACTGCTGCAAGTGCGGATACGACGGAGAGATCCAGGTCATTGAGGATGAGAGCGGCAAGCTCGTCTGGGAGTGCCCCGTCTGCGGCAACCGCGACGAGAGCATGATGAGCGTGGCGCGCAGGACCTGCGGCTATATCGGCACGCAGTTCTGGAATCAGGGACGGACGCAGGAGATCAAGGAGAGAGTACTTCACCTGTAAAGTATATCGGCAAAAGGCAAGAGGACATAAATGAGTATCAGCAAGGTCGATCAGCAGTTCATGACGGATGTACTGACCGAAAAGCTTGAAAAGCTGGAGGAATATATCGGGGGACTGGGATCCCTTGCGGTGGGCTTTTCGGGCGGCGTCGATTCGTCTTTCCTTCTGGCCGTCGCCCACAACGTGCTGGGCGATGACGTGATCGCGGTCACGGGCGCGGATGCCTCCGTGCCGGAGCGCGAGGTGAGGGAGGCGGAGAGATTCTGTCAGGAACGGGGCATCCGGCAGGTGATCTGCAGACTGGATCCGCTAAAGGAAGAGGAATACCGCCGCAACGGGCCGGACAGGTGCTATTACTGTAAACACGGTATTTTTACCAATATACAGGAAATAGCGCGGGAGAACGGCATCGCGTATATGGCGGAGGGATCCAACATGGACGATATCGGCGACTACAGGCCGGGCCTTCGCGCGGCGGCCGAGCTCTCCGTGACCTGTCCCCTCCGGGAAGCGGGGCTCTACAAGCAGGAGATCCGGCAGATCTCCCGCGCCATGGGGCTGCCCACCTGGAGTAAGCCCGCGTACGCGTGCCTGGCATCACGGTTCGTGTACGGGGAGGAGATCACGGAGGAGAAACTCCGCATGATCGACCGCGCGGAGCAGTTCCTGATCGAGAACGGGTTTTATGAGGAGCGGGTGCGCATGCACGGCAATATCGCGAGGATCGAGGTGCCGCCTCAGGACATCCCGCGCCTGACCTCCGATGAGATCCGGACAGCGGTGTACGAGGAATTTAAGAAGATAGGGTTCATGTTCGTGACGGTAGACCTGAGGGGATACAAGATGGGCAGTATGAACGCGACGCTGTAAAAAGACGGCGCTCTGAAATGATCAGAGCGCCGTTTTATTTGGTGTCGTTTTTGTCAGTGATGAAAGCCGCCCTCCTCATAGTTGAGCAGTTTTTTCTCTGAGGAGTCCCGGATCTCGCGCGCAAGCTCCGCGGGCTCGATCACCCTGACCGATGAGCCAAAAGACAGGACCCATGCGCGGAAAGAATTCAATCCGATGATCTCATCTGTATAGTAATACAGTCCGTCCCGCTCGGTGAGCTTTCCGAAGGCGCGCCCGCGGGTATCGGTCCTGATCTTACCGAGCAGGTTTGGGGTATTGGGGGTGACCTCCAGGATGACGCGAGCCGGCTCCTCCTTATTGTTGAAGGCGGCGCCCCACATGTATTTCATCCGGTCAAGCTGCAGCGCTTCCGGGTCCGACTCGCCAAAATCCGTGAAGTGCCTGCTCCTGACCGGCTTTACGTCGTGGATCATGCGGTCCAGGCGGAAAGACATCATCTCTTTATTTTCGTCAAAAGAGATGCAGTAGTAGAGGTCGTCGGTCGTGTTGTGGAAGAGCATTCTCGGCGCGATCTCGAACGCGGCCGGCCCGAGCTGAACGGGAGAGCGGTAGCGGAACCGGATGAAGGTGCGGGCTCGGATGGCGGCCTCGATCACCGCCGCTCGGCTCTTAACCTCATCGGGGACATAGTTGGGGCTGTCCTTGATCAGCATATCGCGGATCCTGGAACCGGTGAAGAGTTCCCGCTCAGCCTGGCTGAGAAAGAGAAGATAGCAGCCCGGGGAGACATCCAGATCAATGCCCAGTATCTCATCATCAAAGCGGCCGCTGTCCCTGTCCAGAGAGAGGACGACCTCCTCAGGATAGATCAGGAGCCCGGCTTTGCCCAGCTGAAGGATATCCTCCCGTGTCTGTGACAGAGTCGTCCCGGTGATCTCACTGATCTTTCTTATGGTGGGCTCCATCTCGTCGTCACTTAAAAGTGACACCAGTTCCGTTATACGCCTGTACATCCCGGCACGCATATCCGGAGGCGTCTCATTTCTGTTCATCTTATTCTCTTACCTCCGGTCCTTCCGGACCTCTTGGCTCTCCTGATCCTTCCGGTCCTCCTGATCCGACACCTTCTCTTCATAGATATCCAGAACCTTCCGGGCGGTCAGGATCATCTGATCGCGAAGAATTTTCGGCTCTTCGACAATGGCCGATTTGCCGAACCTGCGCAAATATCTGGCGAAATCCGCGACGCCCCGAATCGTATCCGTATAGATCAGCTCATTTTCACGGACCTCCAGTTTGGCGTTTGGCCGCACCTTGCAGAGGCGGTCGACTTTTTCGCGGACAAAGGAGAGATTCTGAAAGCGCACGCGCACATGGACGGGGTCCTCGGTGGAGATCTGAAACATCTCCCGATAGATCTTGTGAAATTCCGGCGCGTTATAACAGGTGTTGGTGCCTTCGGATTCACGGACGGACAGGATGCTTTCCATGGGGATGACCAGATAGCGGAGATCCCTGTCCTTGCCCATCAGATAGATCCGGGAAGTCTCAACGACGTAGACGATAAGACCGGTCTGAATCGTCCGCTCAAGTTCACGGCCGGCGGCCGTGCGGTAGATGACCGCAAGCTTTTTTTCGGCAAAAGGGTACTTCTCAAAGTCACTGAGGATCTTTAATTGTTCCTCGGCGAGAATATTCTTTTTGCCTGCCGTTCTAAAGGACAGGGAGGGCACACCGGAGGTCTCATGCCCGTTCTTTGCCGCGTCCCTCTGTGCTGGGAAGTCCTCCCCGGGCGGCACGCAGTGCTTGATCTTGAGGTCAATGTCCTGCATAGCTGTGATATCGATCCGGGCATTTTGTCTTTTGCGCCTGTCCTGAAACTGCCGGATCTCCCGGCGGTCCGTCTCACAGATATTG
>CAJOLP010000026.1 GCA_905235465.1 uncultured Lachnospiraceae bacterium
GCCGTCCTCTGTCGCGATGAGAACGCGCGCGTACCCGCTCATCTCATCGGCCAGAAACAGCTGATCATCCCTGTATCCCAGCGCCGCGGTCACATCTGTTCCCGGCCGCCGCGACAGCGCTGCTGCCAGCTCCAGCATGGGGGGCACGCCGATGCCGCCGCCCAATAACAGGACCCTCTTTCCTTCCAGCAGATCAAGGTCGTAGCCGTTGCCCAGAATGCCGAGCATGTCCAGCGCATCTCCCTCCCGCAGCTGTGAAAACTGCGCCGTGCCCTTGCCGGCGACACGGTAGACGAAGCGCAGAGAGCGCTCAGCGGGGTTCCATCGGCAAATGCTGATGGGCCTTGGCAGGATCGCCGTCGGATCATTCGGATACAGGCCCGCGAACTGCCCCGGCCTTACCGCCTCAGGCGCTTCCCCCTCGGGATAGACCAGCGTCAGCGCGTATATGCCCTCCGCGATCTCACGGCTTTCGGCCACCCTCATGTTTCTTTTTGGCGTCGTTCGTATTTTGCATGCATCGTCCTCTCAGCTTCCCGCGCCCCGGGCCTGTCCGTTTATTTTTCCTTGATCAGCGCTTCATTCTTCCAGTATGTTTCGGAGATGGTCTCATAGACACGATTAGGGAGGTCTTTCTGCTCCTCGCGGCTCATGCCCGCCGTCTCAATGGGATCCCCGTATTCGATCACGACCGGACCGGACTTGAGCCTCGGTATATGGGGCTCAAACATATCCCACGTACCGACGATGGTGATCGGCACCACAGGGCAGCCCGGCTTTGTCGCCATCTTAAAGCTCCCGGCATGGAACGGAAGGAGCTCGCCCTCCACTCTGGTCCTGGTGCCCTCCGGGAAGACAAACATGGAGATGCCCTCCTTGATATAATCGATAGCTTTCAGGATCGTCTTGAGCCCCTGCCTGGGGTCCTCCCGATCCAGGAAAAGACAGTGGATCTCCTTCATGATCAGGCAAAGAGGTGTGTGCTCCAGATCATTTTTGGCAATATATCCCATGGGATGGGAGAGCTGGCTGCCTGTCAGAATAATATCAAAAATACTGCTGTGATTGGCGACGAAAAGAACAGGTCTGTCGGCGGGCACCTTCTCAAGGCCTATCGTCGTTATGGGCCCGAATGTCAAAAACCGCACCACCTTCATGGCATAGTGCACGTAAGCGTACCTAAATCCGGTACAGGCGCCCGGTTTGAATTTTTCTATGATCCATGTGATCACATGAAGCGGCAGATCCACGATCAGCACCAGGGCGACGAAGATCAGCGCGAGAATTTCACGAATGATCCACATAAATGTGGTTCCTCCTTATTATTGATACCATAATAAATCAACTTACATCTTATCACTCTTTTTTAAAAAGCGCCACTACTCCCGCGGCTTCCTCACCGCTGTGACCGCAAAAGGCGCGCGCCCTATGCTATAATAGATCCGTAGATATCGGCCGGAGCACTGCCCGCGCCCCATCATGAGGCCGGATTATCCTGCCCCGGTCAGCAGCCCTATTATTTGAGGAGGAAACCATGCTCTTTATACGCGACGGCTATCTCATCGATCCCGCCTCCGGCACCCAGGGAAGGCGCGACATCATCATAGAGGACGGGCGGATCCGCCGGATCGGCACGGATCTCCGGGTCCCGGAAGGGGCCAAAATACTGGACGCCTCCGGTCTCACCGTCTGCCCGGGGCTCATCGACACCCACGCGCACTTCCGCGACCCGGGCTTTACCTATAAGGAGGATCTGACCACCGGCGCGGCCGCCGCCCTGCGGGGCGGCTATACCTCCGTCATTCTCATGGCCAATACGAACCCGCCCGTGGACTGCCCTAAAGTTCTGGAGGATATCCTCTCCCGCGGAAAGGACCTTCCGCTGCACCTGTACAGCTGCGCGAACGTCACGCGGGGCATGGCCGGACGCGAGCTCTGCGATCTGGAGGCACTGGCAAAGGCCGGCGCCGCCGGCTTTACGGATGACGGCCTGCCCGTTATGGACGCCGGGCTTTTGGAGGAGGCGCTGATCCGCGCCGGGAAGCTGGGACTGCCCGTCAGCCTTCACGAGGAGGACAAGTCCTATATCTCGGAGAACGGCATCAACGCCGGGAGCACCGCCGCGAGAAATCTCGGCCTCACAGGTTCTCCCAGAGAGGCGGAGATCTCCATGATCGCGCGGGATGTGGGGATCGCGGCCCGGACCGGTTCGCCCCTCTGCATTCAGCACATCAGCACCAAAGAGGGCGTGGAACTGGTGCGCCGCGCGAGAAGGGACCACCCCAACATCCACGCGGAGGCGACGCCGCACCACTTCTCCCTGACCGAGGACGCGCTGCTGACGGCGGGCACACTGGCCAAAGTCAATCCGCCCATCCGCACCGAAGAGGACCGTCAGGCGATCCTTAAGGGGCTCGAGGACGGCACCATCGACATTATCGCCACGGACCATGCCCCCCACGCGGATTTTGAAAAGCAAAAGCCTTTTCCCGAGGCTCCCAGCGGCATGATCGGACTGGAGACGGCGCTCTCGCTCTCGCTCCTTCATCTGGTCAAAAGAGGCCACCTGTCCACCATGCAGATGCTGGCCTGCCTGACCTGCCATCCGGCGGACTTTTACCACCTGCCGGGCGGAAGAGTCCGGGAGGGCGCGCCGGCCGACCTCACGCTCTTTGACCCGGGCGAACAGTGGCAGGTAGAGCCGCCCTTCGCGTCCAGGTCCTCCAACTCCCCCTTTATCGGGCAGATGCTGCCGGGCGTAGTCTACTACACCATTGTCGGCGGCAGGATCGTCTACCGCAAGTAAAAAAATCCCCGGGGAAAGCGAAGTCTTATGACAAGACTCTCAAAACGCCTTCCCCGGGGTTTTTCATTTTTAATGCTTATGCATTTTCTTACGCTTTGCCGCCCTCTTTCTGTCCTCTTACATATTCGCACAGCTCCTCCAGCGCCATGCCGCGGGAGGCCTTTTGAACAGGATCGCCGTATCCGGCGCGGTGAGCTCGTCCAGGACGCGCCTTGCCTCCTCCTTGTCCCTGCAGGGACGGACGTCCTCCATGCCGCTCTCCAGCGCCTGCTCAGCGATAAACGCCGCGCGGGTGCCCACCGTCACCAGCGTGTCGATGGGGAGCTCAGCCGCGAGCGCGCCCACCTGCCGGTGGAGCTTTTCGGCGTAGGGCTCCAGCTCCAGCATGTCGCCGAGCACAGCCACCCGGCGGGGGGCTTTCGCGTTTGACAAAATGCGGAGCGCCGCCATCATCGACTGCGGATTTGCGTTGTAGGTATCGTTGTAGAGCGTGATCCCTTCACTGATCTCTATGGTCTCCATGCGAAGGCGCGTCGCCGTAAACTGACTGATCCCCTTTGCGATCTCCTCATTGGTCATCCCCCAGGCCTGTCCGATGGCCGCTGCCGTCATGGCCGAATAGATCATGTGCCGGCCGGGGCTGGGGATCGCCACGTCAAAGCTGCCGCCCGGCGTGTTTGCCCTCAAGGTGACGCGGTCCGGATAGGTGTCGTCGATATCCTCTGCCCGGTAGTCACAGCGCGCGGATTCTCCCGCCCAGTGGAAGGCAAAGTGGCCCTGATCGATCTCATCGTACAGGTCGCTGAGCTCTTCGGGCGCGGCGCCTGTGCCGCTTATGTGCTCCTCTATAGAATACAGGAGCGCGTCGTCACCGTTCAGCACCGCGAGCCCGCCGGGCTTAAGGCCGTGGAATATCTCGCATTTCGCGCGCAGGATATTCTCCCTGCTGCCCAGGTTTCCGATGTGCGCGTCGCCGACATTGGTGATGGCGACGGCGTCCGGCTTCGCGATATTCGTCAGGTAGTCGATCTCGCCGAAATGGTTCATGCCCATCTCCAGCACCACCGCCTCATAGCTGCGGTCAAGGCCGAAGATCGTCATGGGAAGTCCCAGATGGTTGTTGAGATTTCCCTGCGTCTTGTGGGTCCTGTAGTGCATGGACAGGACGGAGGCGATCATATCCTTGGTGGTCGTCTTTCCCACGCTTCCCGTGACCGCCGCGATCTTGACCGGAAGCGTCCCCAGATAATAGGACGCCAGAGCGCCCATGGCCTTCGTCGTGTCTTTTACAAGGACCGCGAAGCGCCCCTTGGGAATTTGCCCGTCCAAAAGCGCGCGGCTCACGACCACGCCTTCTGCCCCGCTCTTTAACGTGTCGGCAGCGTATTCGTTTCCGTCAAACCTCTCGCCCACGATCGCGATGAAGAGGTCCCCCTCTTTAATCTTGCGGCTGTCCGTACTGACGCCGCTGACCGTTGTCCGGTCCGGGTCGACACCGCCGATGAGCTGTCCGCCCGTCGCGTTTATGATTTCCCTGACAGTGATCTTTTCCATGCGGGTGATCCTTTCTCCTTTATCCTGCGCTTATTTTCGCTTACTGCGCTTACTGAGCTTACGCCCCTCTTTTTTTGAGCCCGTCCTCCACGATCATCTCGCACAGATCCTCAAAGGAGATGCCGACCGCTTCCGCCTCCTGCGGCACAAGGCTGGTGGGCGTCATGCCCGGCAGGGCGTTGACCTCCAAAAACCATACCGTGTCGTTGTCATCCACGATAAAATCGCTCCTGGAGTAAGTGCACAGGCCCATGGCCTCATGCGCGGCCAGCGCCATCCGGCCGATTTCCTGTTCCACTTCCTCGGAGCAGCGCCCGGGACAGATCTCCTCTGTCGCGCCGGCCCTGTATTTGTTCTCGTAGTTGTAAAAATCCGTGAGGGGGGCGATCTCCACGGAGGGAAGCGCCCGCCCGTTCAGGACGCCGCAGGTAAACTCCCTCCCCTCGATCAGCTGCTCGATCAGGATATCCTCGCCATAGCAAAGGCACTCCCTGACGGCGCTCTCAAGGTCCGCCTGGCTGCGCACCAGGATGACGCCCACAGAGGAGCCGCCGGCCGGTGTTTTGACCACGCACGGCACGCCGGCCGCTTCAAGGATCGGCTCTATGTCGTCGTCCTCACAGTGGAATTCCTGCCAGTCAGGCGTGCGCACGCCGCTGGCCCT
The DNA here is from genome assembly GCA_905235465.1 of uncultured Lachnospiraceae bacterium. Classification (GTDB taxonomy): domain Bacteria; phylum Bacillota; class Clostridia; order Lachnospirales; family Lachnospiraceae; genus CAG-791. Next base: position 5,025 of record CAJOLP010000026.1, read on the forward strand.
GACGCGTCCCTTGGTGATCATCTTGTCCATGGCCATGGCGGCGCCCAGGTACCCTGAGCCGGTGTAGGGGATGCCGTGCAGGTCAAAGGCCGCCTGTACGCGGCCGTCCTCTCCGTTCTGGCCGTGCAGCGCGATAAAGACGATGTCCGCCGCCTCGCATATATTGAGGACGCCCTCGCCGAAGAGCGAATCGCTCTTTAGCTTCCTGGACCGGCGCACCTCATCGAGGTCCGGCGCCTTGCCGTCAAATACCACATCTTCCAGTTCGGGGAGCTGTTCGAAGAGCTTTTCGGGATCCTTTTCCTCCATGCCCTCCAGCCCCATGAACATATCCACAAGGACCGCCCTGTGTCCGCGCCTGCGGAGGGCCCTGCAGATCTGGGTGCCGGATGAGAAGGAGATCTTGCGCTCCGTGCTCATGCCTCCGCAGAGGACCACGATTTTCATACCTTTTTTCATAGGTGCCTTCCCCTTTTTAAACGTATGGCTCCTGCAAGCCGTCGCGGGCACAGGAGCCATATTGGTCATTCTGTCACAGTTGACACGATTATTTGTTCTTGCTCTTTGCGGATTTTTTGGCGGTCGTCAGCGGCACCTTCTTCAGATGCCAGATATCACGCACATATTCCTCGATGGTCCTGTCGGAAGAGAACTTGCCGACATGCGCGGTGTTGAGCATCGCCATTTTAGCCCATCTCTCCGGATCGTTGTAAGCCTTCTCCACTTCTCTCTGCGCCTTGGCATAGGGCTCGAAGTCCTTGAGAATGAAGTATCTGTCCGGATGGCCGTACTTGTTGGACAGGAGCGAATCGAACAGCGGGCGGAACAGGTCCGGATCCTCCGGCGAATAAGTGCCGTCGATCAGCTGCACCAGCACCTGACGCACGTTCTGATCCTGGTTGAAGATGGCGTAGGGATCGTAGCCGCCGTGATTCTCATACCGGATGACTTCCTCGGAGGTCAGGCCAAAGATGAACGCGTTCTCGGCCCCCACTTCCTGAACGATCTCCACGTTGGCGCCGTCCATGGTGCCCAGGGTCACAGCGCCGTTGAGCATGAACTTCATGTTGCTGGTGCCGGAGGCCTCCTTGGAGGCTGTAGAGATCTGCTCGGAAACATCCGCCGCGGAAATAATGATCTCCGCGTTGGATACGCGGTAGTCCTCGATGAAGACGACCTTGATCTTGTCGTCGATGAAAGGATCGTTGTTGATCACATCCGCCACGGCGTTGATCAGCTTGATCGTCAGCTTCGCTGTCTTGTAGCCCGCTGCCGCCTTCGCGCCGAAGATGAAGGTCCTCTTTGTGAACTCCATGCCCGGGTTCTGCTTCAGCTGGTTGTACAGGTACATGACATGCAAAATATTCAGGAGCTGTCTCTTGTACTCGTGCAGGCGCTTTACCTGTACGTCGAACATGGAGCGGGGATCCACTTCGATCCCGTTGTGCTCCAGGATGTACTCGGCCAGACGCACCTTGTTCATGTATTTGATCTGCATGAACTCGTACTGCGCCTGTTTGTCATCCGCGTAGATCGCCAGCTCCTGCATGTGGGAGAGATCGGTGATCCACTCGCTGCCGATCTTCCTGGTCACCCATTCCGCCAGAAGCGGGTTGGCGTGCAGCAGGAATCTGCGCTGCGTGATGCCGTTGGTCTTATTGTTGAACTTCTCAGGATACATCTCGTAGAAATCGCGAAGCTCCTGATTCTTTAAGATCTCGGTGTGCAGCTCCGCGACGCCGTTGACGGAAAAGCCCGCCACGATCGCCAGGTTCGCCATGCGGATCTGCCCATTATAGATGATGCCCATCTTGTAGATCTTGTGGCCGACATCGATGCCGGTGTGATCATATCTGCGGTGGATCTCAGCCTCAAATCTGCGGTTGATCTCCTCGACGATGCTGTAGATCCTGGGGAGAAGTCTGGAAAAGATCTCAATGGGCCATTTTTCCAGCGCTTCCGCCATGATGGTGTGGTTGGTGTAGGCGCATGTCTTTGTCGTCACTTCCCACGCCTCGTCCCAGGTAAGCTTGTGCTCATCCATAAGGATCCGCATGAGCTCCGGAATGGCCAGAGTGGGGTGCGTGTCGTTGAGCTGGACGACATACTTCTCGTGGAAGCCGCGAATGTCGTCGTGCTTTGTCAGATACTTCTTGATCATGCACTGAAGAGACGCGGATACGAAGAAATACTGCTGTTTGAGACGAAGCTCCTTGCCCTGCACGTGATCGTCGCAGGGGTACAGCACGTTGCAGATCGTGCGCGCGAGGTTCTCCTGCTCCACGGATTTCTGATAGTCGCCGCGGTCAAAGGAATCAAGCTGGAAGCACACGACAGGCTCCGCGTCCCATATCCTTAAGGTATCCACAAAGCCGTTGCCGTAACCGACGATCGGGATGTCGTAGGGAACGGCCTTGACCGATGTGTATCCCTGCTGTCTGTACATGGTGCGGCCCGTCTCTTTGTCGAGATAGGACTGCACGTAGCCGCCGAAATGCACTTCCTGCGTGTACTCGGGTCTTCTGAGCTCGATGGGATTGCCGTTCTCAAGCCAGTTGTCCGGCACCTCCACCTGATATCCGTCCCTGATCTCCTGCTTGAACATGCCGTAGTGATAGCGGATGCCGCAGCCGTAGGCGGGATAATTGAGCGTCGCCAGAGAATCCAAAAAGCACGCGGCCAGCCTTCCCAGTCCGCCGTTGCCCAGCGCCGCGTCGGGCTCCTGGTCCTCGATCGCGTTGATATTAAAGCCCAGTTCGTCAAGCGCGTCCCTGATGGGCTCGTAAGCCATCAGGTTGATCGCGTTGTTGCCGAACGCGCGGCCCATGAGGAATTCCATGGACAGATAGACGACGATCTTGGGATCCTCCTCGTCAAGCGCCTTCTGTGTGTTCATCCAGCAGTCGATGATCTGGTCCTTGAGCGCCATGGCGGCCGCCTGGAAGACCTGCTGATCCGTCGCCTCGCTCATGGGGCGGCGGTACATGGTGCGCACGTTGTATTCAACGCTTCTCTTGAATAGTTCTTTATCAAATGTAAATTTTGCTCTTTTTGCCATATATCTCATCTCCTCTTCCGGTGTGTGTCCTTCCCCCTAAAGAAAAGATATCCGTCAAATCTTCTGAACGCCGATCGTCACTTTTTCCCCATTGACGTCCCATTCTTTTTCATTTGCAAGGCTTTCGCCCTCCAGGATCTCCTCAGCCAGGACCTTGTCCGCGATGGCCTTCTCGTTGTCACGCGCCACGCGCGCGAGCTTCCCGTTCCCGCCAAGGGATACGCGGATGTGGTCCATCACCTCAAAGCCGGACTCCTTGCGCATCGTCTGAATCTTGCTGATGAGCTCGGAAACATAGCCCTCTTCGATCAGTTCAGGTGTCAGATTCGTGTCCAGCACGACGGTATAGCTGCCGTCCTCCTGGGACACATAGCCTTCTTTCTGTGCCATATCGATCAGAAGGTCCTCTTCCCCAAGTTCGATCGAAACGCCGCCGACCTCAAAGACGAGGGCGCCGCTCTCGTGGAGCCGATCCATCGCCTCATTCCCGTCGACCTGGCCCAGATACTGCCTGATCCCGTTCAGCTGCTTGCCGTACTTGGGTCCCACCGTGCGCAGCTGGGGCTTAAACGTATAAGTAGTGAACGCCCTGACGTCATCCGTGAAGATAACTTCCTTCACGTTGAGCTCGTTTCCGATGATGTCGATATAGTAGTCGTCCAGATCCCTGGGCGCGCGCACGAACATCCGCGCGATGGGCTGTCTGTTCTTGATGTTGGAGGCGTTGCGGCAGGCGCGGCCCATGACCACGACCTTCAGTACTTCCTCCATGCTCTGCTCCAGCTCCACATCGATCATGGACCCGTCCACCTCGGGGAACAGGCACAGGTGAATGCTCTCGGGCGCGTCCGGATCGACGCTCCTTACGATATTCTGATAGATCTCCTCCGTCATGAAGGGGATCATGGGCGCCGCGCACTTGCAGACGCCAAGGAGCGCGGTGTACAGCGTCATGTAGGCGCTGACCTTGTCCTGCTCCATGCCCTTTGCCCAGAAGCGGTCGCGGCAGCGGCGCACATACCAGTTGGACATGTCGTCCACAAAGGACTCCAGCGCGGCGGCGGCCTCCGGAATTCTGTATTTGTCCAGATTGCTGTCCACGGCGCCGATCATGGAGTTGAGTCTGGACAGAAGCCATTTGTCCATGACGGTGAGCTTGTCATATTCCAGTGTATACTTTGTCGGATCGAATCCGTCAATGTCCGCGTAAAGGGTGTAGAACGCGTAGGTGTTCCAGAGGGTCCCCAGGAACTTGCGCTGCCCCTCCTTGACCGCCTTGTCGGAAAACTTGTTGGGCAGCCAGGGGGCGCTGTTCGTGTAGAAATACCACCGGATCGCGTCCGCTCCGTGCGTTGTGAGCGCGTCAAAAGGATCCACGGCATTGCCCTTGCTCTTGGACATCTTGTTGCCGTCCTCGTCCAGGACCAGGCCCAGAACGATGACGTTCTCATAGCAGGGCTTGCCGAACAGGAGCGTGGACTCCGCGTGCAGCGAATAGAACCAGCCGCGGGTCTGATCGACCGCCTCGCTGATAAATGCCGCGGGGAACCACTTCTCAAACAGTTCCTTATTCTCAAAAGGATAGTGAAGCTGCGCGTAGGGCATCGCGCCGGAATCGAACCAGCAGTCGATGACCTCCGGCACACGGCGCATCTTACCGCCGCAGTGCGGGCACGTGATCTTAAACTTATCCACATAGGGCCTGTGCAGCTCTGTGGTCAGCGCCTCCGGGTCGCCGGAGAGCTCCGCCAGCTCCTTCCTGCTGCCGACACTGATCTGGTGTCCGCAGCCGGCGCACTCCCAGATATTGAGCGGTGTGCCCCAGTATCTGTCGCGGGAGATGCCCCAGTCCTGAATATTTTCCAGCCAGTTGCCGAAGCGCCCCTCGCCGATGGTCGGCGGGATCCAGTTGATCTCCTTGTTGCCGCTTACCAGCCCGTCCCTGACATCGGTCATCTTGATAAACCAGGACTGACGCGCGTAGTAAAGAAGCGGCGTGCCGCAGCGCCAGCAGTGGGGGTAATCGTGCTCAAATTTGGGCGCCGCAAAAAGAATGCCGCGCGCGCTAAGGTCCTTTAAGACCTCCGGGTCAGCGCTGACCGCGCCCTTCTCCATCTCTTCCGCTGTGGGTTTGCAGCGCATGCCGGCAAAAGGCGTACCCTCCACGAGGCACCCCTTTCCGTCCACGAGCTGGACAAACGGGGCGTCGTACTTGCGGCCGACTCTCGCGTCGTCCTCACCGAAGGCCGGCGCGATATGAACGATGCCGGTACCGTCGGTCATGGTCACATAGTCGTCGCAGTAGACAAAGAATGCCTTCTTGTGCTGCTGCTCTGCCCTGCGGGCGGCCTCCTCATAGAGGGGCTCGTAGGGCTTATATTCAAGATCGGAGCCCTTCATGGTCTCCAGGACCTCATAGGCCTTGCCGTCCCCCGTCTCTCCGTATTTCTCCTTGAGCGGATCCAGCACGCTGTCCGCCAGCGCCTCTGCCAGATAGTAGGTATAGCCGTCTACCGCCTTTACCTTAACATAGGTGTCCTCCGGATTGACGCAGAGCGCGATATTGGAGGGAAGCGTCCACGGCGTGGTCGTCCATGCCAGGAAATACGCGTCCTCATCGGTCAGCTTGAAGCGCACGATGGCCGAGCGCTCCTTGAGCGTCTTATAGCCCTGGGCCACCTCGTGAGAAGAAAGAGGCGTGCCGCAGCTGGGGCAATAGGGAACGACCTTGAAGCCCTTGTAGAGCAGGCCCTTCTTCCAGATCTCCTTGAGCGCCCACCACTCGGACTCGATATAGTCGTCATAATACGTGACATACGGGTGATCCATATCCGCCCAGAAGCCGACCATGCCGGAAAAATCCTCCCACATCGTCTTGTACTTCCAGACACTTTCCTTACACTTCTCAACAAACGGAGCGATGCCGTAGGCCTCGATCTCCTCCTTGCCCTCGATGCCGATCTCCTTCTCGACTTCCAGCTCCACCGGAAGCCCGTGGGTATCCCAGCCGGCCTTGCGGGGCACCTGATATCCCTTCATCGTGCGGTAGCGGGGGATCATGTCTTTGATGACGCGGGTCAGCACATGCCCGATGTGGGGCTTGCCGTTCGCTGTCGGCGGTCCGTCATAAAACATGTAGGTAGGGCAGCCTTCCCGCTGCTCCACGCTCTTTTCAAAAATCCTGTTTTCCTTCCAAAACTCCTGCGTGCTGTGTTCTCTGTCTACAAAATTCAGGTCTGAATTTACTTTCTTGTACATACTGTTCTCTGCCTTTCTCGTCAGCTTCGAGCATATACGCTCAACATGTTGTCAACATATAAAGATCAACCTGTATGTCGGCATATATGAGCATACACCCATTGAATAAACATTCAACGTATAAGAATTGATCAATATATAAAATTTGTCAAGTTAAGATTATACATTTATCGATCGGCCCGTGTCAAGGGCCGCAAACATTGCGAAAAGCGCATAAATATAGTATCATAAATCAACATCTAACTGGTCTATAAACGGAGGATAATATGGACAGGCAAAATCTGACTCTGCTCACGGATCTCTATGAGCTGACCATGATGCAGGGCTACTATAAGAATAAGGATGAGAACAGTACCGTCATCTTCGACGCTTTCTTCAGAAACAACCCCTTTGAGGGCGGCTATTCGATCATGTGCGGTGTGGAACAGCTGGTCAAATACATCAAGGAGCTCCACTTCAGTGATCAGGATATTGAATACCTGCGGAGCCTTGGTATTTTTGATGAGGATTTCCTAAGTTACCTCAGGGACTTCCGCTTCACCGGAACGATCTACGCCATCCCCGAGGGATCCCTGATGTTCCCGCGGGAGCCGATGGTCAAGGTCATCGCGCCGATCATGCAGGCGCAGCTCGTGGAGACCGCCATCCTCAATATCATCAATCATCAGAGCCTGATCGCCACGAAGGCGGCGAGGATCTGCTACGCCGCGCGTGGGGACGGCATCATGGAATTCGGCCTGCGCCGCGCGCAGGGCCCTGACGCCGGCACATACGGTGCCCGCGCCGCGGTGATCGCCGGGTGCGTCGGCACATCCAACGTGCTTTGCGGGCAGCTCTTCGACGTTCCGGTCAAGGGAACCCACGCGCACAGCTGGATCATGAGCTTCCCCGACGAGCTTACCGCCTTCAAGACATACGGCGATATGTATCCCAACGCCTGCATCCTGCTGGCGGACACCTATGACACACTCAAGTCCGGCGTTCCCAACGCCATCAAAACATTCCAGTACCTGCGCGACAAAGGCACACTTGGTAAGGGCTACGGGATCCGCCTGGACAGCGGCGACCTGGCATACCTCTCCAAAAAAGCGCGCAAGATGCTGGACGACGCCGGCTTCCCGGACGCGATCATCTCCGCTTCCAACGATCTGGATGAGCACCTGATCGACTCCCTCAAGAACCAGGGCGCGGCCATCACCTCCTGGGGCGTGGGCACACACCTGATCACGGCCAAGGACAACCCTTCCTTCGGCGGCGTCTACAAGCTGGCGGCGATCCAGAAGGAGGACGGCTCCTTTGAGCCCAAGATCAAACTCTCTGAAAATACAGAGAAAGTGACCAATCCCGGCAACAAGAAGATCTACCGCATTTACGAAAAGGAGCATCACAAGATCATCGCCGACCTGATCTGCCTGGAGGAAGAGGTCTTTACCGAGGACCGCCCGCTGATCATCTTCGATTCCGCGGAGCCCTGGAAAAAGACGCGCCTGGAGGCCAACGAATTCGAGCTGCGCGAGCTCATGGTGCCGCTCTTTATCGATGGCGAGTGCGTGTACGAATCCCCCAGGACCATGGATATCCGCGACTACTGTCTCGCGGAACAGGATACCCTCTGGGAGGAGTCCCGCCGACTCGTCAATCCCCACCAGGTCTACGTCGACCTTTCCCGCAAGCTCTACGACACCAAGCTTCGCCTGCTGGACGAAGTCGGTGAAAAGAACCAGGGCATCCAGAGCTGATGTTCCCGCATCTTATCTAAATACTGATAAATAATAAAAGAATTGGGGCATGACACACTGCGTTACCGATCAGTAATCAGAGTGCGTCAAGCCCCATTATGTTGTCCTCATTATGTCGTCAGATCAGATACCTGGCCATCTCCACCAGCAGCTCTTCGACGCCGGAGAGCAGGATCTCCTCGTCCCGCACCGTCACGCCCACCGGCTTGTAGCGGTAAAGGAATTCCGGCTCGCTCCGCTTGCTGCTAAATCCCCTTGCGCTAAAGGACAGCGTCCTTGCGTAATTGCGCAGCAGGAGCGGTATTTTTTCCCCGCGGATGTGCGCCTCCGGATCCAGGTAGAAGTGAATCGTGCCGGCTGTTCCCACGATCTCGACGATGCCGACCCGCGCCGCCACGGATCTAAGGAGCGCAATGCGCAAAAGGTTCGCGGCCGGCGCCGGCACCGATCCGAACCGGTCTTCCAGCTCCGTCTTCATATCCTCGTATTCGTCCGTGGAGGAGATCGCCGCGATCTTTTTGTAGATCTCCAGCTTCTGCTCCTCGTTGACGATATAGGATTCCGGCAGGTAGGCGTCCACGTTGAGGTTTACGCGCACCACGCGCTCCGCCGGCGCCTCCTCGCCCTTCGCCTCGCGGACGGCGGACGAGAGCATCTTGCAGTACAGGTCGTACCCCACCGAAGCCATATGCCCGTGCTGGGCCCTGCCCAGAACGCTCCCCGCGCCGCGGATCTCCAGATCCCGCCGCGCGATGCGAAAGCCGCTCCCAAGATCCGTGAATTCCCGGATCGCCTGAAGCCTCTTTTCCGCCTCTTCCTTCAGCAGCTTATCCCGCTTGTACATAAGAAAAGCGTAGGCGGTGCGCCCGCTTCTGCCCACGCGTCCCCGCAGCTGGTAAAGCTGCGACAGACCCATGCGGTCGGAATCGTGGATGATGATGGTATTTACATTGGAAATATCCAGTCCCGTCTCGATGATCGTGGTGGACACAAGCACGTCGATCTCCCCGCTGATAAAATCGTACATGATCTGTTCCAGCTCGGACTTCTTCATCTGTCCGTGCGCGCAGGCAATGCGCGCCTCGGGCACGATGGCCGACAGTCTCGCCGTCACCTCGTCGATGTCGCTCACGCGGTTGTAGACGTAATAGATCTGCCCGTTTCGGGAGAGTTCGCGCAAAATGGCCTCCCTGACCATCTCCTCGTCGTACTCCATGACATAAGTCTGGATGGGCACTCTCCCCTCCGGCGGCTCCTCCAGCACGCTCATGTCGCGGATGCCCGCAAGGCTCATGTGGAGGGTCCTGGGAATGGGCGTGGCCGACAGCGTCAGCACGTCCACGTTCTCCTTCATCTTCTTGATCTTTTCCTTGTGGCTGACGCCGAAGCGCTGCTCCTCATCCACCACCAGAAGTCCGAGGTTGCTGAATTTCACATCCTTGGAGAGGAGTCTGTGTGTGCCGATCACGATGTCGCAGGTGCCCTGGCTCAGTTCCTTCAGCGTCTTTTTTTGCTCCGCCGCCGACTGGAAGCGCGAGAGCACGCCGATGTTGACCGGGAAGGTGTGCATCCTCTCCGCAAAAGTATTGTAGTGCTGCTGCGCCAGGATCGTCGTCGGCACCAGGACCGCCACCTGCATGCCGTCCTG
>CAJOLP010000027.1 GCA_905235465.1 uncultured Lachnospiraceae bacterium
CAGGAGACTAAGCTCCAGGAGGGGCAGATCAAGATCGACCTTCCGGGCTATTATCAGTACTGGAACTACGCCGACAAGAAGGGCTATTCCGGCACGGCGATCTTTACCAAAGAGGAGCCGCTGTCCGTCTCCTACGACATCGGAGTCGACGAACACGACCACGAGGGGCGCGTGATCACGCTGGAGTATCCGGGCTATTACCTGATCACGGTCTATGTGCCCAACTCCAAGGAGCAGCTGGAGCGCCTGGATTACCGCATGGCGTGGGAGGACGATTTCCTCGCCTACGTGATGGCGCTGGAGAAGAAGAAGCCCGTGATCTTTTGCGGCGATCTGAATGTCGCCCATGAGGAGATCGACCTCAAGAACCCCAAACCGAACCGCGGAAAGTCGGGGTTCACGGATGAGGAGCGGGCCAAGATGGACCAAATACTGCAGTCCGGCCACACGGACACTTTTCGCTATTTTTACCCGGACAAGACCGGCGCCTACTCCTGGTGGTCCTACCGCTTCCGCGCGCGGGAGAAGAACGCGGGGTGGCGGATCGACTACTTCATCGTGACGAGTTCGCTGGACGACAAGCTGGTGGACGCCAGCATCTATTCCGACGTGATGGGTTCGGATCACTGTCCTATAGGACTGGAAATAAACGTCTGATCAAAGACCCGTCGGAATATCGGACTGTCTGACCGGGTGATCAATAAATACAGATATGGAGGCATAAGTTATGAGCACACAAAACGAAAACGGAGCGCCTAAGCCGCCCACACCCCCGGATTTTCATATCGACGCCAATGAGGGCAGCGATGTCAAAAAGGTCATTGCCGTCGTCAGCGGAAAGGGAGGCGTCGGAAAATCCTCTGTCACCGCGATGAGCGCGGTCTGGGCCAGGAGAAACGGCTATCAGACAGCGGTCATGGATGCGGATATCACGGGGCCCAGCGTCCCGAAGATGTTCGGCGTCGGCTATCAGGATCTTGTAGCGACAGAGGAATGTCTGTATCCGGCCACGACCGTGACAGGCATCAAGGTGATGTCCATGAATCTGCTGACCAAGCAGGAGGACGCGCCGGTCATCTGGAGAAGCCCTGTGATCACGGGCGCGCTCAAGCAGTTCTGGACCGATGTGGCCTGGGGCTCTGTGGATTATATGTTTATCGACATGCCGCCCGGAACGGGAGATGTGCCGCTGACCGTATTTCAGTCTTTCCCCGTTGACGGCATCATTGTGGTCACCACCCCGCAGGACCTGGTGCAGATGATCGTCAAGAAGGCGCTGGGCATGGCGAAACTCATGAAGGTCCCGGTGCTCGGCATCGTGGAGAATATGAGCTATATCAAGTGCCCGCACTGCGGCGAAGAGATCCATCTGTTCGGCGAGAGCAAAGTGCAGGAGATCGCGGACAAGGAGAACATTCCGGTCATCGCGCGTATTCCGATCGATCCCGATATGGCTTCCTTTATGGACAACGGCAAGGCGGAGTACTACGAGTGCAATTTTATGGACGGACTTAAGGAAGTGCTTCCCGAGGTAGAGCTGTGACGCTTTGAGGTGACGGAGCCCGAAGGGCTCAGGACCGGACGGATGGGCCCTCCCTGTGCGGGAGAGGGGCCTTATTAGAAATAGAGAGGACACAAAAACGGAGCCCGCGGCGGGATATGCCTGCGGACTCCGCTGTATTCATATACAGGTTTAATCGCGGGACCCCGAACCCATCTTTCGGATGTGTTCCCAGAGGGCCATCATGATGTTGGCCGACAGTATTTTGGCCGCAAAGCGGTGGACGGTGCAGACAAGGCCCGGCGTGGAGACGGACAGGCCGATCTTCGCGTCGCCCAGCGCGCGGCAGACGACCTCCTGGCTGGTCTGCGCGAAGGGAAATCCGTGGATGTACGAGGGCGTTCCGGCATCGCGCTGTCCCTCTTCAGCCACCGAAATGAATTCCGTGTCCTTGATCCAGTACGGGCACACGGCGGTGACATCGATCCCTTCCGCCATGAGCTCGGTGTTCAGCGCCCGGCTGTAGCGGTAGAGGAAGGATTTGGACGCGGCGTATACGTTTAAATACTGAAACGGCTGGAAGGCCGCGGTGGAGCAGATCTCCAGGATCTTGCTGCCGCGGGAGCAGTAGGGGAGGCAGATCTGGGTGACATCTACGGCGCCCTTGCAGTTGAGGTCGATCATGCGGTCGATCTCATCCAGCGGAATGTCGCGGTAGCTGCCGATCTTGCCGAATCCCGCCGCGTTCACGAGATATTTGATGTGAGGGGCCCTGGCCTCCAGCGCCTGCTGCACGGCGATGACGCCTTCCCGCACGGACAGGTCCGCGCAGATGACACGCGCCGTGGTCTTAAGGAGCGCGCCGACCTCTTCCAGCCGGTCGCGCCTTCGCGCGACGAGCCAGATCTCATCCACCTCTTTGAGGGCGTCGATCTGAAGGGCGAATTCACGGCCAAGGCCGCTGGAAGCTCCGGTTATGATCGCTATCTTCATGGGGTTCTCCGATTTCTAATCAACCTGTCGGCCGGCGGCCGAAGGAGTCTGTAATCATTGACGGTTTTGTCAAAATACTATAATGTTGTACATAGTATAACACGTTGTCCGCAAGGGGAAAATCTAAAAAAAGGGGTGGCAATCATGATCCTGGCAATTGACGCGGGAAACACACATATCGTACTTGGTTGTATCAGCAGTGAGGGTGAGATCTCGCACATCTTAAGACTTGAGACCAATGCGCGCAAGACGGAGTATGAGTATGCCGCGCAGATCAAGCAGATCCTGGATCTGGACGGCGTGGACAGCACGGCCTTTGAGGGCGCTGTCATCTCCTCCGCGGTGCCGCCGATCACGGACAGTCTCCGCAAGGCGGTGAAGATCATTGCCGGACTGGACGCGATGGTCGTGGGCGTCGGCATCAAGACAGGCATGGAGATCGTTCTGGACGATCCGACCAGCATCGGCGCGGATCTGGTGGCCACGGCTGTGGCCGCCAAGAACCTGTATCCCCTTCCCAGCATCATCATAGATATGGGGACGGCGACGACCGTCACAGTCGTGGACAAGAGGGGGCGCTATATCGGCGGCGCGATCCTGCCGGGCGTAAGGCTCTCTCTGCAGGCGCTGTCCTCCGGGACGTCGCTTTTGCCGAACATCGAGATCGTGCCCCCGCAGAAGACGATCGCCTCCAACACCATCGACAGCATGAAATCGGGCATTATTTTCGGCACCGCGGGCTCTCTGGACGGCATCATTGACCGCTATGAACAGGAGCTGGGCGCCGTGGGAAGCGTCGTGGCCACCGGCGGCCTGGCAGGCACTGTGTGCCCTTACTGCCGCCACGAGATAGAACTGGACAATGACCTCCTTTTAAAGGGTCTGTATATAATATGGAAAAAGAACCGCACAAGGAAGCCCAGGCGCAGAGCCGGGGACAAGGCGGAGGAATGATCGGCGCTGCCGACAGAGTTTAGAAAGTGTGTATTGAATGTTTGAAGACCTTTTCAATAACGGCGACAAAAAGGACAATGACCGCTTAGAGCGCTACGATGATGGGCGAGATGACCGCGGCAGCGGAAACGGCAGCGGCGGCAATGGAGGGGACAAGGACGGCGGAAGCAAGCGCCCGAACCGTCAAAACCTCATGGTCATGCTGATCGCCACAGTGCTGGCGCTCATCGCCATCAGCTATCTCATGAACAAGGACACGGAAGGGTCCATGGAGATCAGCTACAACGAATTTGTTCAGATGGTCGAGGAAGGCAAAGTTGAGGAAGTTGACATCAAGAACGACCGGCTGGAGATCCATCTCAAGGATTCCGACGGGGTGCGCTATACGGGCATCACGGAGGACGGGACGGCGCTGGCCGAGCGCATGCTGAAAAATAATGTGAAGCTCAACGGGTATATCCCCGACAGTTCCGGCATGATCCTGTCCGTTTTGCTCTCCTATGTGGTGCCGATCCTGCTTTTGTGGGTGGTCATGGGATACCTGTTCCGCAGAATGGGCAACGGCGGCATCATGGGCGGCGTCGGCAAGAGCACGGCCAAAGAGTACGTGCAGAAGGACACCGGCGTCACGTTCAAGGATGTGGCCGGAGAGGACGAGGCCAAGGAGTCCCTTGTGGAAGTGGTGGACTTTTTGCACAATCCGGGCCGGTACGCCCAGATCGGGGCCAAGCTCCCCAAGGGCGCGCTGCTGGTGGGCCCTCCCGGCACGGGCAAAACACTGCTGGCCAAGGCGGTTGCCGGCGAGGCGCATGTGCCTTTTTACTCCCTGACGGGCTCCGATTTCATCGAGCTTTACGTCGGCGTCGGCGCTTCCCGCGTCCGCGACCTGTTCAAGGAAGCCAGTAAAAACGCGCCCTGCATTATTTTTATCGACGAGATCGACGCCATCGGGCGAAGCCGTGATTCCAAGTACGGCGGCGGCAATGAGGAGCGCGAGCAGACGCTCAATCAGCTTCTGTCCGAGATGGACGGATTTGAGGCGTCCAAGGGGATCCTGGTGATCGGCGCGACGAACCGTCCGGAGATCCTGGATAAGGCGCTGCTGCGTCCGGGCCGTTTCGACCGGCGGATCATTGTGGACCGCCCGGATCTGAAGGGGCGCATCGCTATTTTGCAGGTGCACTCCAAGGACGTCAAGATGGACGAGACGGTGGATCTGGAGGAGATCGCGCTGGCCACGAGCGGCGCGGTGGGCTCCGACCTCGCCAATATGATCAATGAGGCGGCCATCAATGCCGTCAAGAACGGGCGGCAGTATGTCAATCAGAAGGATCTGTTCGAGGCGGTCGAACAGGTGCTGGTGGGCAAGGAGAAGAAGGACCGCGTCATGAACAAGGAGGAGCGCAGGATCGTTTCCTACCACGAGGTGGGCCACGCGCTCATCAGCGCGGTGCAGAAGAACTCCGAGCCCGTGCAGAAGATCACGATCATCCCCCGCACCATGGGCGCGCTGGGCTATGTCATGCAGGTGCCTGAGGAGGAGAAATACCTCAATACCAAGGCGGAACTGCACGATATGATCGTCGGCATGCTCGGCGGCCGCGCCGCGGAGGAGCTCAAGTTTGAGACGGTCACCACCGGCGCTTCCAACGATATCGAGCGGGCCACCGCGATCGCGCGCAATATGGTGACGCAGTACGGCATGAGCGATAAGTTCGGACTGATGGGACTGGCCACTGTGGAGAGCCAGTACCTGGAGGGGAGAGCTGTGCTCAACTGCAGCGACGTCACCGCGGCAGGGGTGGACGAGGAAGTTCGCAAGATCATGGAGGAGTGCTACAACGAGGCCAAGCAGATCCTGTCCGAGAACCTGGACGCGCTGGATTCCATCGCGGAGTATCTGATCAAGGAAGAGACGATCACCGGCAAGGAGTTCATGCGCCTGTACCGCGAGGTGAAGGGACTGCCGCAGGAAGACGAAGAGAATAAGGAGAAGGCAGAGCTCACCGGCGCGGCTGATGCCGCGGATGCGAACGCGCCGGCTGCCGCGGATGCGAGCGCGCCGGAGAGCAAAGAGGCTGAGACTGCAAGCACGCCGGAGAGCAAGGGGGACGAGCCTGCAAGCACGCCGGAGAGCAAGGCGGTCGAGCCTGCAGCCCAGCCCGCTGAGATTCCCTACGAGCCTGAGGCGCCGGAAAACCCCGCGCGGCAAAATGAGGAGAGGGGCAATTTTTCGCAGGTCCCGCTTTCTTCGCTGGACAAGTATCTTGATGACTCAGATAAGTGATCGAGGGGCATGTTTGATACACAGGAAGAATTAAAGAAGCTTCCGGCAAGACCCGGAGTCTATATCATGAGAGACGAGCGGGATGCGATTATTTACGTGGGAAAGGCGGTCAACCTCCACAATCGCGTCCGCTCTTATTTTCGTAAGATCGTCGGACGGGGACCGCAGATCGATCAGATGGTCAGCCAGATCGCCCGTTTTGAGTATATCGTCACGGATTCGGAGCTGGAGGCGCTGATCCTGGAAAACAACCTGATCAAGGAGCACCGGCCCAAATACAACACGATGCTCAAGGACGACAAGACCTACCCCTACATCAAGGTGACGGTGGACGAGGCGTATCCGAGGATCCTATTTTCGCGCAGGATGTATAAGGACAGGGCGCGGTATTTCGGCCCGTTTTCCAGCGCGCAGTCCGTCCGCAGCACCATCGACCTGCTGAACAGGCTGTATGGGCTAAGGGACTGCAGCCGCAGGCTTCCGGCCGATATCGGCAGGGAAAGGCCGTGCCTCAATTACCATATGGAGCGCTGCTGCGGGCCCTGCACCGGAGAGATCTCACAGGAGGAATACCGCGGGCGCGTGGACAAGGCGCTGGAGTTTTTGTCCGGGCACTACGACCCGATCATCCGGGATCTGGAGCAGAAGATGAATGAGGCGTCCGCCGCGATGGAGTTTGAGAAGGCGATCCGCTACCGGGATCAGCTCAGCGACGTGCGGCAGGTGGCGCAGAAGCAGAAGATGTCCGACAACATCGGGGAGAACCGCGATATTCTGGGCATCGCGCTCACGCAGGACGGGCCGGACGCGGACGGCGTGGTGCAGATCTTTTTCCTTAGGGACGGCAGGCTGATCGGACGCGAGCATTTCTATATGACGCACGTCGCGGGGCGTGAGAGGGGAGAGATCCTCTCGGAGTTCATAAAGCAATTTTACGGCGGGACGCCGTTTATCCCCGCGGAGATCATGCTTCCCTGCCAGGTGGAGGACGCGGAGCTCATCGAGCAGTGGCTGACATCGCTAAGAGGAGGCAAGGTAAAGCTGCGGGTGCCGCAAAAGGGGCAGAAGGAAAAGCTGGTGGAGCTTGCCGGCGACAACGCGGCCCTCATTCTGGAGAAAGACAGAGAGAGGCTTAAGCGCGAGGAGGGCCGCACCATCGGCGCGGTCAGGGAGATCGCAGAGCTGTTGTCGATCCCTTCCGCCGACCGCATGGAGGCGTACGATATTTCCAATATCAGCGGCTTCGCCAACGTCGGCTCCATGGTGGTCTACGAGAAGGGAAAACCGAAGCGGAGCGATTACCGGAAATTCCGCATCAAGTCCGTGAGCGGCCCCAACGATTACGCCTGTATGCGCGAGGTCCTGACGCGGCGGTTCACCCACGGGATCAGGGAGCAGCGGGAGCTGGAGAACGACGAGATCGACGAGGCTTTCGGGAGCTTTACCAGGTTCCCGGACCTGCTGATGATGGACGGCGGCCGGGGACAGGTCAACATCGCCCTGGACGTGCTAAGAGACCTCGGTCTGGATATCCCGGTCTGCGGCATGGTCAAAGATGACCATCACAGGACGAGGGGGCTGTATTTTAACAACGTGGAAATACCCATCGACCGGGGAAGCGAGGCGTTCAAGCTGATCACGCGCGTGCAGGACGAGGCGCACCGATTCGCCATCGAGTACCACAGGTCCCTTCGGGGCAAGGCGCAGACGACCTCAAGACTGGATGAGATCCCGGGCGTGGGACCGGCCAGGAAAAAAGCGCTGATGCGGTCCTTTAAGTCCGTGGAGGAGATCATGCAGGCGGACGTGGAGACATTGGCCGCGGTGCCGGAAATACCGCGCGCGACAGCGGAAGAGATATATCATTATTTTCACAAGCCGGATGAGACGGCGGAGGGGTAAAGAGTATGGCAGTCGTACGGTTGCAGGAAGTAATTGAGAAAATGAATCTGGAGAATCTCACGCCGGAGATCGACGTGTCCCGGATCAAGGTCCGGCAGCCGGATATCAACCGGCCGGCGGTGCAGATGACCGGATACTTTGAACATTTCGCGCCGGCGCGCATCCAGATCATCGGCCTTGTGGAGTACTCCTATATGGAGCAGATGAGCCTGGGGCAGAAGGAGGAGATCTACAGCCGGTTTTTGTCACTGGATATGCCGTGCGTCGTTTTTTGCAGAGAACTGGAGCCGGATCCGACCTTCGTCAAGTACGCGGTGCAGAACGGCGTTCCGCTTCTGATGACGAAGATCGCGACGTCCAATTTTATGGCGGAGGTCATCCGCTGGCTGAA
Organism: uncultured Lachnospiraceae bacterium; assembly: GCA_905235465.1. Lineage (GTDB taxonomy): Bacteria > Bacillota > Clostridia > Lachnospirales > Lachnospiraceae > CAG-791. The sequence goes on from CAJOLP010000027.1 coordinate 8,029, forward strand.
CGTGCGTCTTGCGCCGTGCATCACGATCCACGGCGTACTGGTGGACGTTTACGGCGTCGGCGTGCTGATCACCGGAGAGAGCGGGATCGGTAAATCGGAGACCGCGCTGGAACTGATCAAGCGCGGGCACAGGCTCGTGTCGGACGACGTGGTGGAGATCCGCAAGGTCAGCGACGAGACGCTGATCGGCACGGCGCCGGAGATGACCAAGCATCTGATCGAGCTCAGGGGTATCGGCATCATCGACGTCAAAACACTGTTCGGCGTCTCCAGCGTCCGCGAGAGCCAGAGTATCGATCTGGTCATTGAGCTCGAGGAGTGGAGCAAGGATAAGGACTTTGACAGGCTCGGCCTGGAAGACCACTATATCGACTATCTCGGCAATCAGGTGGTCTGCCACAAGATCCCGATCCGTCCCGGCAGAAACCTGGCGATGATCTGCGAGGCGGCCGCGGTCAACCACAGGCAGAAGCTGATGGGCTACAACGCGGCGCAGGAGCTCTATAAGCGCGTGCAGCAGAGCATTCTGCAGAACCGCGACGAGGAGGAAGAGTGAGTACGGATAGTTTGATCACACAACTAAAGCATGCACTTCCTTCGGGAAGCGTCGAGGGAAAAGTGCCGCTGTCGGAACACTGTTCCTTTCGGGTCGGCGGCCCTGCAGACCTCTTCATCCGGGTAAAGACGCAGGAGGAGCTGGCACGGATCATCGCCCTGCTGCGGGAGGCTGGGGAGCCTTTCTTCGTGCTGGGACGCGGCACAAATCTGCTCATCGGCGACGGCGGCTATCGCGGCGCCATCGTGACCATGTGTCCCGGGCAGGGTGATGAGGGTCATTTTCTAAGTGATATCGAGGTGGAAGGAAACCGGATCCGCGCCGGAGCCGGCGCTTCTCTCCACAGCGTTGCCGCGGCGGCTGCCCGCGCGTCCCTCACCGGCCTTGAGTTCGCGGCGGGGATCCCGGGCACGATCGGAGGCGGCATCGTCATGAACGCCGGCGCGTATGGCGGCGAGATGAAGCAGGTCGTCAGGGAAGTGTGCCTGCTGGACCTCACGGACGGCGGCACATTCCGGGTCTACTCCGGGGAGGAGATGCGGTTTGGCTACCGCACGAGCCGCGTCAAGGAAGAGCCTTCCGTGGTCACGCGTGTGACCATGGAGCTGACGCCCGGCAATACAGAAGAAATTTTGGCCCGCATGGATGATCTGGCAAAGCAGCGCAGAGACAAGCAGCCGCTGGAATTTCCCAGCGCGGGAAGCACATTCAAGAGGCCGGAGGGGTATTTTGCCGGAAAGCTGATCGAGGACGCCGGGTTAAAGGGGCTGCGGCGCGGCGACGCGGAGGTCTCCGCCAAACACAGCGGCTTCATCATCAACAGAGGGAACGCCACCGCGGCGCAGATCCGGCAGCTGATCGAGGAAGTACAGCAAAAAGTCTATGAGGACTCGGGCGTCTTATTGGAGCGGGAAGTGATCTACCTGGGGGAATTCTGAAATGTCATTTTCATCCGAGGTCAAAAAGGAACTGGAAAAAGTGACGCCGACGGCCAGACACTGCCGCCTTGCTGCCCTTGCGACGATACTGTTTCTTTGCGGGGAAGTGCGGTTTTTGGACAAAAATGACGCCCGGACGGACCGAATCGACCTCCTTATTCACTCCGAACGGCAGGCAGAAACAAGAAAAGTCTTTACTTTACTGCGTAAGAGTCTTAATATAGAGTGCGAACTGCAGCAAGTAAAACGCGACGGAAGCGGCAGCGCTAAGGAGCCCGCAAGGATCGCGTTAAGCCGCGCCGGATTAAAAAAAATATGCGCGCAGCTGCAGATCGACGTGAGCGAGGGGATGATCAGGGATTTTCAGGAGATTGTTTCTCCGTCTCTTCTGGAGAGAGAGTGCTGCGGAAGGACTTTTTTGAGGGAAGCGTTCATCTCGTGCGGATCGATCACCGATCCCAGTAAGGATTATCACCTGGAATTCGACTGCTTCTGTGAGAGGCAGGCACAGCAAGTGCAGGAAGTACTGCGGACATTTGACAAGTCTGCCGGGATCGTCCTGCGCGGCAAGATGTACATCGTCTATCTCAAGGATTCCGACGATATCGTCGACACCCTGAACCTGATGGGAGCGCCCGTCAGCATGATGGCGATGGAGAACCAGCGGATCCTCAAGGATCTGCGCAATTCCGTCAACCGCCGTGTGAACTGCGAGACAGCGAATATCGGCAAGACGGTGAGCGCATCCAGAAAGCAGATCGAGGAGATCGGGTTTCTGGAGGAAAAGGGTATTCTCAGAACACTTCCGGAGAGCCTGCAGCAGATCGCGATGCTTCGCGTGGAGTATCCGGACCTGCCGCTTCGTGAACTGGGAGAGATGGCCAACCCGCCAATCGGCAAGTCCGGTGTCAATCACCGGCTCAGAAGACTGGTGGAGACCGCTGAGAAATACAGAGCAAAGCAAGGAGAGATGAGAGGTAAAAATGATTAAAAAGTCTATGCAGATTTGCTGCCCGAACGGGCTGGAGCCGAGACCGATCGCCGAACTGGTACAGGTGGCCAGTAAGTATGAGAGCAAGATTTATCTTGAAGTAGAAACCAGAAGAGTCAACGCCAAGAGCATCATGGGCATGATGTCTCTTCAGCCGCGCAACGGAGATACTCTCACGGTGACTGCGGACGGATCCGATGAGGAAGCGGCCATGACCGATATTGAGGAGACACTCCGCAGCAAGCTTAACTTGCTTAATTGAACTTGACTATTGAAAATGGCGGGGCGCCTGGCCGACCCCGCCAATCTATTTTTATGATGCCAGGTGAATTTACCGCGCCGCCAGCATTGCTGGCAGCGCGGTTTTTTGCGCTGGTGGCACTTGCCTTTATTCATCCCCGGGGATGGGCCTTTGAGGGATGGTGTGAGAGTGGCGCGGCAGGATGCTCGCTGCGGAGAATTGACTTGAATTGCCGGATTCGCCGAATTGAGTCAATACACGACACGCCGCTGCTCGAAATTCTCCGCGGCATTTTGACCTGAATTGCTGGATTCGCCGATTTGAGTCAATACCCAGACAGCCGCTGCTCGAAATTCTCCGCGGCATTTTGACTTGAATTGCTGGATTCGCCGATTTGAGTCAATACTCGACACGCCGCTGCTCGAAATTCTCCGCGGCATTTTGACTTGAATTGCAAGATTCGCCGATTTGAGTCAATACCCAGGCAGCCGCAGCGCAATTCCCGCCTCTGCATTTTGACTTGAATTGCAAGATTTGCCGATTTGAGTCAATGCCCAGACAGCCGCAGTGCGAAACGCGCTGCGGATAATTGACTTGAATTGTCGAAATGGCCAAATTGGGTCAAAGGCCCGGGAGGTGCAGTGCGAAACGCGCTGCGAGTAATTGACTTGAATTGTCGAAATGGCCGAATTGGGTCAAAGGCCCGGGAAGGGTAGTGCGATACGCGCTTAGACGGGAAAGGAGCAGGCTGTAAGGCTGCGAAAGTGGCACTTGATAAAGACGAATAGAGTAAGAAAGTGGCCTAAAATAAAAAAACCCCTGAAAAGGGAGGATGCCAGGTGCTGTAAAAACACCTGGCATTGTTATGAAAAAGTTATTATCAAACCGAAAACGGAATAAATCATATTT